>JBEKXC010000260.1:0-5744 GCA_049512435.1 Terriglobales bacterium
TCGCCAGCGGGCCGAGCGGGTGATCGTTGGAATAATCGCCGAGCGTGCCGCCGTCGTTGCCGAGCAGGGTCGGGATCGGATTGGGACCGTACAGAGCAACCGAGACCTGTCCGTTAGAACCGGCACTCTGAGCAAAGTTCAGCAGACCCCAGGCTTGCTCGTAGGATACGCCGCTCATCATGGCGCCCTTGGAGACGTTGCCGTCATGGCAGCTCAAGCAAGTAACTACGCCCGTGTACAGAGCGCCGCTCGACCAGGTCAGGCCAGCGATGCTGGTAGCGTAGGAGCCATCAAAAGTGATCGTGCCGCTGGCGTAACCAGTTTCGATCGCGCTGGTGTCAGTGCCCCACAGGCCGCTATCGCCTTCTGCCGTGCCGTTGGGAGTGGGATTTGTATACCCGGTTACACTTGAACTGCCGGAGACGCCGCCGGAGCCGCGTCCGCCGCTGTGCGGTGCGTGACAGCCAGCGCAGCCACGGCCGCCGTTTTCGTGCGCGCCCATGACATCACTGGTTGGAATGTAATTGAGATTGCCGATCACCTGCGCGAACGCCAGGCTGCAGGCCAGCATTCCTAATAGAATTACTAGCGCTAACTTTTTCATTGATAAAACCTCCATGGAATGTGCACTTCCTTTGAATTTTGGAAAGCTATTTGTGCTGCTTGCTACGTATTGCGATTTTCTGCTACCTCGAGGTGATACTTTTGGCTGCCCGAGGACGGCCAAAACTCTTTGGCGGCAGGACTCCGCCGCTGAAACCTTGCCAGACCCGCTTTGAGACTGTGGGACCATATCCACCTGTGCATGTGCACGAGCCTCACCGTAGTTTTGCGGAGGCGGTAATTTCTCCATATGAATGTAAATTATTGATACAAATGATAGTTACGTGTTTAGCCCTGATTGTTGCGAATTTCAGCAGATGCTGTAATCCGCAACGGGGTGGGCTTTCTCCCGCACTGAAATGGTGAAATAACGCACGAAAACCGGAGGGGGGTGGGAGTCAAACGTGCGATTGCTACTGGCAAAAAGCAGATCCTTCGCTCCCCCACCCCAGCAGGCCAAAACCGGGCCCACTGGGGACCCCGGTTCGCTCAGGATGACAATTCTTTATTTGACGGTTTCAGGACACTAATGGTTCGGTGGCGGGGATGATGGAGGAGTCGTGGGCGGCACGGGTGCAGCTTGCTGCTGCTTCATGACCTGAAAAGGGTTGGGAGCGGGGCCCTGAGTAGCCGGTGGCGCGTTGCCAGTCGGCGGACTCGCAGCCTGCACACTGCCGGTTTGGGTAGTGCTGGCTGGCGTGGTACTGGCTGGCGTGGCACTGACTGGCGCAGTGCTGGTCTGTGCGGTAGCGGCCGGTGCGCTGCTGGTTTGTGCATCGGCGGTTTTTGTTGTTGAAGTCGAAGTTGAATTTCGTTCCTGTGCCTTCTTTTCCAAGTCTGCACGCCGCTTCTCCAACTCAACCTTGGCTTCGGCGTTGGTGGTGTAGCGGAACATCTGCGTCCGCGCCAGCAATTGCTCGGAGGTGAAGACGCGGTTCTGCTTGTCGATGGTGAGGCCGGTCAGGGCCTGGAACTGCCCGGGATAAATGCCGAAGCTGCCCATGGCAAGCAGCAAATGCCCTTCCGGAGTGAACACCTGAACCCGATTCAACATGGCGTCAGCCACCCAGACATGCCCGTCGCAATCGATGGCAATACCCTTGGGCCGCGCGAACTCGCCGGGACCATCGCCGTTCTTGCCAAAGGCGCGGATGAAGACACCGTCAGCGTCAAACTCCTCGACACGGTCGTTCCAGGTGTCGGAGACGTAGAGGGTGCCATCCTTATCCACCGCGACATTGGTGGGCTTGGAGAAATCTCCCGGATCGGTGAGGGTGTGCTTCTTCCCGGTAGTTCCGATCCTGCGCAGGAGTTTATAGGTATCGGCGTCGTAAACCAGCACCTGATCCAGTTCCGTATCGGCCACGTAGATGAAGCGGTTTTCGGCGTCAATCGCCAAGCCGTTCGGATCTTTCATTACGTCGTCGCCGAAGCCGCCTTGCAGCTTGTGGTTCTTATCGAACACCAGCACGTGCCGGAGTTCGGCATCCGAAACAAAGAGGTTGTCGTTGTCATCCATGGCGAGGCCGTAGATGGATCCAAACTTCGCATGTTGGCCATGCTTGATGAGTTCGACGTTATTATTTTCGGTATTGAAAATAAAGATGGCGCCAACTTTGGTGTCCGCGACGTACAGCAGGCCCTTGGAATCGACGGCCAGCCCGTAGGGCGAAATGAGCTGAAAGCGTGGCTTCATCCCGGGCTTCTTGTCATCGTCCGGGTTGACACCGGCCATGCGATCCATCCAGGAACTCTTCTTCTTCTCCTTTTTGCTGGTATCAGCAGGTTGGGGTTTTTCAGCGGAGAAAAAATCCAAATACTTCACCCGCGCTATGGCGGGTGGGGACGGGAACACCACATTAGAGAAGTCCGGTATTTTCAACGGAGCCGCGGGCGCCGCCGGGGTCGTATCTTTCTTCTTCTTATTTTTGTCGCCATAAAGGGCCACCGGCGCAGCCCAAGTCAAAGCCAGTACAAGCAGCAGCATCGCTGCTGCCATCCCTCTGCGCATTGGTCTCTGCCGAAACTCAGACATGTCTAACCTCCTTTTCAAATCGCACCCTTGTGACAAGTCTTGCAAAACGCTTCGTTGTTTGCCTGATCCTTGACCAGCAGGTCGGGCTGCGCCGAAGCGTGCGGCTGATGGCACGTCAGGCAATTCAAGGGAGTCACGACCTTGGTCAGATCGTTCGGATCTACCAGGTCCTGAACCGGGTGTTTTGTTACCGGATGGCCCGCACCATATTCAATCGGTAGAATGGGCACCTTTCTGAAGTAATCCTCCGGCAATTCTACCTTGCCGTCGAAGATGGTTACCAGGTGTTCGCTCTCCAGCTTCTTCGGGTTGGCGTTGGGCCCGTGGCATTCCAGGCACAGAGGGTTGGGCTTGCTAACCCGCAGCAGGTGCTCGTTATTGTTGCCGTGCGGATCATGGCAGATGGCGCATCCCTGCTCGAAGGCCGGTTGATGCGCATGTAGCTTCTTGCCCTCCTCGGCTTGCTCGCTGTGACATCCCAGGCAAACCGCAACCGCGTTTGGCTTGGGGAAGCCGGGTGAGCGGCCGGCGTGCGGGTCGTGGCAGTCGGTGCAGTCTCCGGCGGCGCCTGGATGCTGGACTTTCGCCTTTTCGATTTGCTCGGCTTTGTCGGAATGGCAGGTGACGCAAATCTCCTTGGCGCTGGCCTGGGTCAGGACAACCTTGCCGTCTTTGGCCGCCTGATGGCAGGTATCGCATGACTTCGACTCAAAAGGATTGTGCAGGAACGCGCGCATCAGCTTCGGCGATCTCGACTGGTGCGGATCGTGGCAGGAGAGGCAATCGGCCTTTTCGAACGGCTGCCCCTGATGCGCCTTTGCCAGATTGGCGTCCTTCACATCGTGACAATCGACGCATAGTGCGGGAGCGTCCTTCGTCAAATGGTAATCAAATTCGCGCTTGCCGCGTTCGCCCGTCTTGTGCGTGATGTGGCAAGACTCGCAACCCATGTCGAGGGCGGCGTGACGGCTGCCCTTCTCTGGAACATTGGTTCCCTGGGTGTGGCAGGTGAGGCAAAGATTGTCTTTTTTCTCGCCGCTGGTTGCCTTCAGCAACTGATTCTTGTTGCCGGAGGTATGCGGATCGTGGCAAGTCAAGCAATCGCGAACGGCTGGCGGGTGGACTTGTCCCTTGATCTTGGTCGCATCTTTGTCAGCGTGGCAGGTCAGGCAGAGTTTGTAGGGAACAGTGGTGATCAGCTTTACGCGAGTGGTGTCTTTGCTGACCCGGACTTCATGGCAGCTCATGCAGCCCATCGCGATGGCGGAATGGACGAATTTGCCTTTCGACTTATCCTCGTGGCATTCGAGACACTTGGCTGCGTCGACGTTCTTATCTAAAGGAACGGGGTGCACGGCGGCGGTGGCGCGCGAAAGCAGGAGCGCGACCACGGCAAAAAAAATGAGGATATTAATACGACGGGGGAAGAGCTTCACACAGCCTCCGAAGGGTGCGTGTGCACGACGGTTACCGTATCACAAGAAGGATGTTGTGAGTTGCAACATGCTCGGAAACTGCTGAATAAAAGCAGGTTGAGAAACATGATACAGCCCCGTTCGTAAGCACTTGGCCATAATTATGACTCTCGAATGGGCCTTCTGCCACAGCATCGTCGGTGAAATGCCCCACGCAATATCCCGCGGGCTCACCTCAAAATATCTCTCGGACACCCATCACAAGGGTAGGTGAGCGGCGTCACCAACCTACTGTGATGTGTGAAATCCCCGGCGAACTGGGTTGGAATGCGCGATTTAGCCCCAAATCAGCGCTCGTTGTAATGCCGTCTTATCCGCTAAGCCGCGCTGAATGTGTTGGTTACCCGCCACGGCATGTGTGGCGTGGAACTTGCATTTAAAGCTGGAGAGTGGGGGAGGATATGGCCCTAGATTTACGCGCACTTGGCCACAAAACGTGGCGCACTATTGCTTCCATCCAGACCGGCGTGGTGCTCTTAATTCTGGTCGTGATACTCGCGGCAGCCGGAACGGTCGTGCTTCAGCGTCCGGCCACTGATCCCGACGAGATGCAGAACGCCTACTCCCCACAAGTGTTGCGCTTTCTGGACGCGCTCGGATTGACCGACGTATTTCACGCCTGGTGGTTTATAGGACTGCTGGTGCTGGTCAGTGTGACCATCATCGCCGCTTCCATCGATCGTTTCCCGAATTCGTGGCGGTACTTCTCGCGTCCCTACAAATACCCCGATGAGAGCTTCCGGCGCTCGGTGCGCCCGCAGAAATCGCTGGCCATCGCGGATGAAGAAACGGGTTTGGTCGCGGCAGAGCGGGCGCTGCATGAAATGGGATTCAAACCCGAGCGCGTGGTGCGTCAGAACAACTTCGGAATTTTCGCCGAGCGGCACCGCATCTCGGAACTGGCGGTATATATCGTCCATGCCAGTCTGCTGCTTATTTTCTTTGGCACGGTGGTGGATGGTCTCTGGGGCTGGCGGGGCTACCTTAGTCTGAATGAGGGGCAGACCTCGAACTTGATCGACATACATGACGGCAGCACGCGCACGCTCCCGTTCAGTATTCGATGCGATGGCGCCGGTCAGGAAAACTACCAGGATGGCAGCCCGAAGAAGTGGTGGTCGAAGCTAGCTGTGGTTCAGGATGGACGAGACGTGCAGAAGAAAGAGATTGTGGTGAACGATCCACTTCTCTACAGCGGCGTCCGTTTTTATCAGGCGAGTTACGGTTCCAATGGCAAGGTCGACAAGTTCAGCCTGATCGCGACTCCGAGCAACGGTTCCGGCGAGAAGCAGGAAATCGGGTTGACGGTGAACGACAGCGTCCCACTCGACGCTGATACTACAGTGCGCTTCGCGGAATTCTTTCCCGACTACGCAGTTCGTGACGGGCAGGTGTACAAGAAATCAAACTATCTGGAAAATCCCGCTGCCCACCTGGTGGTGACTTCGAAGAAGGCCGGGAAAGATTTCGATGTGTGGTTCCCGCCGATCGAAGATGTCGCCGACAACTCGAAGGCGCCCTACCAGTTCCAAGCCACCGACCTGAAGCTGGGCCACTACACGGGGTTGCAGGTTTCGCACGAACCGGGACAGTGGGCAGTATGGTCTGGCGTGGTGCTGATCGGCATTGGA
>JBEKXC010000261.1:0-5714 GCA_049512435.1 Terriglobales bacterium
GAAACGGCGAATCCACGGGATGTGCTGGCGCTGGCGGCTTCGCTCGCAAGAATTCCAAAGGTGCGCACCGTACTAGCTGAGTTGTCTGAGACACGACTGTCGGCGCAGCGGTTGAGCGCGCTGCATATCGCGATCGACGAACTGAGCGACCTGCGGGAGAAGATCGACCACACGCTGGTTCCCGAGCCTCCGCTAACCCTGAGCGATGGCGGCGTGATTGCCGCGGGCGTCGACAAAGATCTGGACGAACTCCGCGACCGGAGTCGCAACTCGAAGCAGTACCTGGCGCGAGTCGAGCAGCGTGAACGGGAGCGGACGGGAATTGGATCGCTCAAGGTAAAGTTCAATTCCATTTTCGGTTACTACATAGAGATTTCGAAGGCGAACCTACACCTTTCGCCCGCTGACTACGAGCGCAAGCAGACGCTGGTGAATGCCGAGCGTTTCACGACTCCGGAATTGAAGGAGTATGAATCGAAGATTCTCGATGCCCAGGAAAAGATTGTCGAAATCGAGCGGCGGCTGTTTGCCGATTTGCGTTCTGCCATTGCGGCCGAGGCCAAGCGCATAAGGCAAACCGCGCTGGCGCTGGCGGAGGTCGATGTACTCGGCTGCCTGGCGAATATTGCGGCGCTGCGGAATTACTGCCGGCCAAAGTTCGAACAAGAGTTCGAACAAAAGTTTGAGCCAAATCTCGACGATGCGGAAAAGGCCGAGGACGTTGCCGATGGAGCGCCGGGAGCCCCCGCCCGGCCCCTTGATCTGGAGATTGTCGAAGGCCGTCATCCGGTGATCGAACTGCAGGAACTGGCAGCGGGGAGCGAGCGTTTCGTTCCGAACGATCTGTTTCTCGACTCTGCGACGCACAACATCGTCGTGCTAACCGGTCCGAACATGGGAGGCAAGAGCACGTACCTGCGGCAGGCGGCGCTGATCGTGATCATGGCGCAAATGGGATCGTTTGTTCCCGCGCGCGCCGTGCGGTTGGGCATCGTCGACCGCGTGTTCACCCGCATCGGCGCAAGCGACAACGTGGCGCGCGGCCGCTCGACGTTCATGGTCGAGATGACGGAGACGGCCGCGATTCTGCACACGGCGACGGCGCGCTCTTTGATCCTGTTAGATGAAGTCGGACGCGGCACCTCCACCTACGATGGACTGGCGATCGCGTGGGCCGCCATCGAATATCTGCATGCGCGGGTCCGAGCCAAGACGCTGTTCGCGACGCATTATTTCGAGCTAACCGAATTGGCGGAACAATTGAGCGGCGTAAAGAATTATCACGTGTCAGTCAAGGAGACCGGCGGAAGCGTAGTTTTTCTGCGCCGAGTCGAACCGGGAGCAGCTGACCGCAGCTATGGAATCGAAGTCGCCAAACTGGCGGGATTGCCAAACGAAGTCGTGGTGCGTGCGCGCGAGGTATTAGCCGAGCATGAATCGTCCGAGCATAAACTTTCGGGACATCTGACGCCGGGCAGTTCCGAAGCAGCGGAGCGTCCGACGCAGTTGACCATCTTCACTCCGCTCTCGCAGCCCGTGCTGGAAAAGTTACG
This sequence comes from Terriglobales bacterium, assembly GCA_049512435.1. GTDB lineage: Bacteria > Acidobacteriota > Terriglobia > Terriglobales > Acidobacteriaceae > Acidiflorens. The sequence goes on from JBEKXC010000261.1 coordinate 1,554, forward strand.
CGACGTGGATTTAAACCGGCTGACACCGCTGGAGGCGCTAAACTTGCTGGCAGAGCTGAAAAGGCAGATTGAGTAGCGATGCCGAACACCCGCAGGGATCATTCACAAATCGGCCAACTTCTCATCATCGGCTTTGATGGGACCGAGATGTCTCCGCGCCTCGCTTCCCTGCTCACGAAGATTCAACCGGCGGGCGTGATTCTATTTGCCCGCAACATCACCGGGGCTGAGCAGACGCACACTCTTCTGCGCGCATGCCAGAAGTGCGTGGCCACTCCGCTTTTTACCTGCGTGGACCTCGAAGGCGGCACCGTGGACCGTTTCCGCAACGTGATCGGCCCGACGCCTTCTCCAGCAGAGGTTTTTGCCACGGGCAGCCGGGCGCTCTTTCGCAAGCATGGGCGCATCATCGGCGAAAACTGCCGCGCGCTTGGCTTCAACGTGGATTTCGCTCCGGTGCTTGATTTGGCCTACGAGGCTTCACGATCGGTGCTTAGTGCGCGGGCAGTCTCGGACGATCCAAAAAAGGTGGCTTTGTACGCGCGCGACTTTCTGCGCGGGTTAGGCGATGCCGGCGTGCTCGGCTGCGGCAAACACTTCCCCGGACTGGGCGAGGCAACACTCGACACGCATCACGAACTTCCCAGCGTGGAGAAACCTGTGCGCAAACTGTGGGACGAGGATCTGGTTCCCTATCGCTCGCTGAAGCGCGAATTGCCGTTCGTCATGGTTTCGCATGCGGCGTTTGCGGCGGTCACGAAAGAGCGGGCCAAGGGGCGAATTCCGGCCTCCCTCTCGAAGGAATGGATCACCGATATTCTGCGCAAGAAGATCGGCTACCGGGGCCTGATCTGTTCCGACGACCTGGAGATGGGAGGCGTGCTGGCGGCCGCTCCGATTGAGCAGGCGATGGTTGGGCACATCCGCGCTGGCGGCGATCTTGGCCTGATCTGCCATCAGGAAGATTTAATTCTGCGCGCGCATGAGGCACTGGCTCGCGAAGCGGAACGCGAGGGCAAATTTGCCCGCCGTGTGAGCGAATCAGCGCGGCGCGTGCTGGCGTTTAAGAAGAAGTGGCTGGCGAGACGCCGAACTGCGGCGCCTGCTTCCGCACGCGTCGAAAAGCTGACGCGACAGCTCTGGGAATTCGGCGAAGAAATCCGGCTGGCCACGCTCGCTCGCCCAGACAATAAAAAGGATCGCGCATGAGCATGATTGTTGCCGGCGTGATGAGCGGCACTTCGGCAGATGGAATCAACGTGGCGCTGGTGCGGCCCTCGGCTGACACCGGACGGGCGAGGCGCCCGTCCCCACACAAGAACCAGCACCTGGGCTTTACACTTCTTGCTCATGCGGAGTATCCGTTCCCTGCGCCGGTGCGGCGCACAATCCTGGAAATGATGAATGCCGAATTGGCCCGTGTAGCAGATCTGGCTCGGCTGAACTTTCTTCTGGGAGAGCTCTATGCGGAGGCGGTGGCGAAGACGGCACGTAAGTATCGCGTGAAGCTTGATCTGGTTGGCTGTCATGGACAGACGCTGTATCACCAGGGAGTGGCGGCGCGATTTCTCGGACGAAAACTGGCGGTGACATGGCAAACCGGCGAAGGGGCGGTGATTGCCGCGCGGCTGGGTGTGCCAGTGGTCTCCGATTTTCGTCCTGCGGATATAGCGGCCGGGGGCAAGGGTGCGCCGCTGGTGCCGTTCCTCGATTATCTTCTCTATCGCGATCGGCGAGCGAGTCGCATGGCTCAGGATCGTATTGCACAGAACATTGGCGGCATTGCGAATCTGACCGCGATTCCCGCGGGCGCGTCGCTCGGTCAAGTGCTCGCCTTTGACAGCGGCCCCGGTAACATGGTGATGGATGCGGTCACAGAAGAGCTGTTCGGCAAGCGCTACGATCGCGATGGCAAGATCGCAGCCTCGGGACGTGTGCTGGACGGTGTGATTGCGCAGTTATTACGAGCGCCGTTTTTCCGGCAAAAACCTCCGCGGACGGCGGGCCGCGAGGAATTTGGCCGGGAATACGTGCGCCAATTTCTTCAGCTCTGCCACGGCGCCAGTAAGCCCGATGTGGTGGCCACGGCAACGGCGTTGACGGCGCGCTCAATTGCAGGCGCGGTCCAACGCTTCGTAATGCCACGATTCGCTCTTCGACCAACTGCGGCACGCCGCAAGCCGAGTGGTCACGAAATGATTGTCTCGGGCGGAGGCGCAAAGAATCCGACACTGATGACAATGTTGCGCCATGAAATCGCACCCTTGGGAATCGGACTGCATTTCTCGGATGAGTTCGGCATTCCAGCGGAAGCGAAGGAGGCAGTGGCTTTTGCCTTGCTCGCGCATGAGACGTGGCATCGCCGGCCAAGCAATGTGCCTTCAGCTACGGGAGCGCAGCGGGCGGCGATCCTGGGAAAGATTTCGTATGCGTGAGGCGGCACGGGTGTGCACACAAAGCAGGTCCTTCGCTTCGCTCAGGATGACAATTGCTTTTAGGATGACAATTCTTTTCTTAATCGTTGGCGGATTCGTGTTGCCTCTTCTTTCCTGCTCCCAGCCTCCCGACCCCAACACGCTGGTGATGATTATTGAGAGCAGCCCCACAAATCTTGATCCCCGCGTCGGGATCGACGGATATTCCGAACGCATCGACGCACTCATCTTCGATGACCTTCTCGATCGCGACGATCATTTGAACGTGACGCCGGCGCTGGCCGAGCGCTGGGAGGTTCCCGATCCCCTCACTTACATCTTTCACATCCGCCACGGCGTGAAGTTTCACAACGGCAGCACCCTCACGTCCCGCGACGTAAAGTGGACGTTCGACTCCCTGCTCGAAAGTAAAATCCGCACCACTAAGTCCGCGGCCTACCGTTACGTCGATCACGTTGAAGCCCCAGACGCCTATACGATCATTTTTCGCATGAAGGAACCGTTCTCGACTCTGCTGTGGAACTTATCCGATGGCGCGATGGGCATTGTTCCCTATGGCACGCTCACCGAGATGACGACCCATCCCGTCGGCTCCGGCCCGTTTCGCTTCGTCAGCGCGGAGCAGGACAAGGAAGTTGTCGTCGAACGCAACGACGCCTACTGGGGCGATAAACCGCGTGTGCCCCGCGTACGCTTCGTGGTCGTGCCTGACACCACCACCCGCGCTCTCGAACTTCGCAAAGGCAGCGCCGACATCGCCAGCAACGCGCTGACTTCCGACATGGTACTGGCTCTCGAAAAGGAGCCGAACCTCGTCGTCCAGCGCGCGCCGGGAACCACACTCAGCTATCTGGCATTCAATCTGCGTGATCCGATCCTGCGCGATGTGCGCGTCCGGCAGGCGCTCGCCTACGCCATCGACCGTCAGCCCATGATTCAGTATCTGTGGCGCGGTTTCGCCCAGCCGGCTGCCAGCATTCTCCCGCCGCAAAGTTGGGCATATAACGCCGACGTGCCGAAATATGCCTTCGACCCTGGGAAAGCACGCCAGATCCTCGATGCCGCTGGATACCTGCCCGTAAACGGCGTGCGCTTCCACCTGACGATGAAGACTTCGACCGTCGAGGAATCTACACGGCTGATGGTCGCCGTACTACAACAGCAGCTGCGAGATGTCGGCATCGCGCTCGACATCCGCACGTTCGAGTTTGCTACGTTTTTCGCCGATGTCACCAGCGGCGCCTACCAAATGTATTCGCTGCGTTGGATCGGCGGCAACCAAGACCCGGACATCTTCGAATACGCTTTCCACTCCGACAAATTCCCACCGCACGGCGCTAACCGCAGCTTCTACGTGAACCCACGGCTCGACGCGCTTATCAAAGAGGGCCGCTCGGAAACCGATCCCAACCGGCGCAAGGCGGTATACGCCGACATCCAGACGATCCTTGCCACCGACCTGCCATACATTAACCTCTGGTTTCTTGACAACGTGGTGGTGCACACACGGCGCGTCCGGAACTTAACCATGAATCCTTCGGGAAATTACGACTTTCTGAAAACGGCTGAGATCAGTAGCCAGTAGCCGGTTTCAGTTGCCAGTGCGAGAGGCATCTGCAATTTTCAGCGTGTTACCATCAAATCTTGAAGATCCTTTTCATCGGTGACATTTTTGGGCGCCCGGGGCGGACGATCGTAAAAGAGCGCCTGCCTGAACTGCGCCAGC
>JBEKXC010000262.1:0-10142 GCA_049512435.1 Terriglobales bacterium
CTTCGCCTACGCCTCGGGCGAACAGTTCGGTGGACTCGAAGATGGGGGTACGGATTTCGTGGAAGTTGTAGGCGCGGAAGACGTCGCGGACGGTGGCTTCGACGAAGTTCCAGAGCGCCGTATCGGGCGGGAGAAGGTCGCGGGTTCCTCGGGGGGATTTGATCATTGCGTCGTTCGCTATTCGCCGCTCGTCGTACAGAGTGAGACGGGGCAAGCCCCGTCTCTACCGATGTTCGGTGGATGCTCCCTTCTTTAGTTTAACTTCAGTTTAACTTCGAACCGGCAGATTCTGGCAAATGGACGAGAATGTTCGGACGGTTGATACTACTCGTCGATACTACTCGCGAGACCGAGTTGCCATGCGTCGCGTACATTTCATTGAATTCCATGATCAACCGTGGTTCCCGTCAGCACTTCGAGATTACGTTACGGATGCGCTGCAGTTTGGGTTCAATCTGTTCAGGGTCTACGCGCCCATCGCTCCACTGCTGCAAGGCGTGCTTGATTCTACGGGAAGCCGATCGATTGTTGACATGTGTTCGGGCGCCGGCGGACCTTGGCTGGAACTCCGGTTGGACCTCGGGCCGGACCTCTCTCGAAGGCTCGAATCTCGTAAGTCTCCGGGAAACGCTCCCGCGCTGCAGATTTGTCTCACCGATAAATACCCGAACCTTCTGGCATTCCAAAAGGTCAAAGCGGCTTCCGAGGGTCGCGTTACGTTCTATCCGGGATCAGTGGATGCAGCGAAGGTTCCTCGCGAATTGAAGGGGATGCGAACGATGTTCACTGCGTTCCATCATTTTTTGCCGGAGGAGGGACGCGCCATACTCCAGGATGCCGTCGACGCCGGCGAAGGCATGGGCATATTTGAGATAGCGAGGCGGGCTCCGTCAACCATCGGCCTTACGTTCGTTTTTGTTCTAATGCTGTTCGTCTGCACGCCGTGGATCCGCCCGTTTCGCTGGTCGCGGTTGCTCTGGACGTATTTGGTTCCGATCATTCCCTTCGTTTTGCTGTTCGATGGCGTGGTGTCCTGTCTTCGGACCTATCGGCCACAGGAATTGCGTGAGATCGTCTCCCAGCTGACCGCTAGCGAGTATCGGTGGGAGATCGGCGAGTTCTCAAGTGGCAGGGCGCCGATTACGTATCTGATTGGCTATCGGCAGGCAGGGGCGTCAGTTGGCTGATGAAGAGCCCACCGCTTCCTATCGGGTTTTTCGTGCCGTGCCTTCTCTTCAACTTTCGCTTCCGCAGCCGACTCATAACCTACGGCAGCCGAGTAAATGGCCCGCTCAAAGAACTGGTCGAGCAACTGCAACAATTCCTGCTTGCCGAAGACTTCGATGGGGCGGTCCGGATAGGAGTCATCCAGAATGAACTCCCAGAGATTGTCTTTGGTCAACATGATTGCCCAAATCAACTGGCTCAGCGGCACACCCTGTTGGGCGCGGCGCACTCCAATTTGTGTATAGCGTTGTTCGATATCACTTTCACTTTTGTCCAGCAGCCATTCGCCCAAGTGGCGATAGATTTCGGATACCCGATCGGTAAGTTCGTCTGGCGGAACTTTGCGGAAGGCCTCGGTACGGGTGGACCGTTGAAGCTTATGCAGGAGGCCGCTGGCCAGGGCCTCAGAGCGGTCCTCGATGTGACGCACGAACCTGTGGCTGAGCATCATTACAGCATCCCTTCCCAACGCTTCTGTTTGCATACTCCCCTCCCTTACCCAGGGATTACGAACGAGTCCTATTTCCATTTAAATTATGATCTTGTTTCCCAGTGCAATGTGTGACGCTGGTCACGTCCGACCACCGTGCAGAGGCTGCGGTTCGATGCCTGGCCATCGCTAATTGGAGGCCAGCACGTCGTCGTTGTAGTTGACGAGCGCGCGTTTGGGCACATCTTTCAATCCTTTGAGCGGGACTTTCTGATCCACCGAACTGTTTCCCGTCAGGCGCGCGTGCCCCAGGTTTACGGTGCGGCCGTCGGCTAGTTCCAGGTAGATGGGAACGAGCATCCGGAACTTATCATCCACGCCGGACTGCGTGATCTTGAAGCCTAAGACGATGTCGCCATTTGCGTCTTTGCTGAACGTGGAGTCGATTTTGTAGGTGGGCAGTGCGGTTCCGTAGACATATTCGTTGAAGAACCAGTCCAGACGATGATTGCCCTCGAGATCCATCGCCGCGGTCATGTGTTTTTCCATCATCGCCTTGAAATCTTCGGTCGTGGCTGCCTTGCCGGAATAAGTTTTCACAAAGTCCTGCATGGCATCTTTGAAATTCTGATCGCCCGTCTTCTGGTCCCACATCATCATGCGGATCATGTGGAGAATGTAGGCGCCCTTGGGGTAGATAAGGCGCCGAGTTACGCCGAACCCGGTACGCGAGTTATCGGCCCGGTATCCCATAGTTAGGGGACCCACGTCGATGGCGCGAAAACCCTGCGCATCTCGTTCCAACAGTAACTCGCGCTCGTCGTTCCAGAACTCGATAAATTTCTTCGGATTTTTCTCGATCATGCTGATGTAGAGGGATGCGGACAACTCGGCGAAGCCCTCGCTCATCCACTGGTCGCGGCCGGAGGCGAAACCGACCGTGTGTCCCCACCATTGATGCGCTACTTCGTGAGCGGTAACCACCTTCCAATATCCGCGATCGGCTTGGTCGAGGCCGAGGGAGTGACGTACCGTGGTGTCAAAGTAGTAGCAGATCGGAATCCACACCAGTTCCGGCCACGACTGGCCGTAGCTGCACGCTGTTTGCTGTGTGAGTTGCATGTGCTTGAAAAGCGAAGGACCGAAATAATCGGTGTAGAGTTGCACCGCGAGTTCACCTTCCGCCAGCGCTTTCTTGTTGAGCAGAGTGGTGTTCATTGAGCCGAGCGGGGCACCTGAGCGCTTCAGCATTGCAATCGAGTCGGGAGAATCTTCGTTGGCAAACGACTGGATGAAATACTCGGGCTTGGTCAACTTGACTTCCTCTTCCTTGAATCTGCCGAAGCTGAAACCGGCCACGGTTTGCGGGTTTTCGCTCTTCCACACGGTTACATTCTGACTGCCCTCATTGCTCTCGGAGACGAGTACCCCGGTCGCCGCCATCTTCATTCCTTTGGGAATGCGAAGGGTCATGTCATAGAGCACATATTCTCCAAAACCCGCGCCGGGATCGTTTGGATACCAGTTCGTGCGGGCGACGGGATAGTAGTTGCCGCCGCCCTCATTGCTCACGGCCTCTTTGCCGGCATAACTCGTGGTGAGCGTCAATTTCTCACCTGCGCTGAGAGGCTTGGGCAAAATGACGGCGAAGTTGCCATCGTCGTTCTTGTCCTCCTGAATGAAGGCAAGAGGCTGGCCGTTCGCGGTTACACTCTGCACTCGTAAAGGCCGGAAAAGGTCGAGAGGCACGACCCGCACGCCGTTGCGGCGCGCAACGAAATCGGCGGTAGCCTTTCCGGAGAGGGAGCCGTTTTTTTCGAAGGTCACATCCAGTTGCTGATGTTCGATCCGCATCAGCCGGCCAATGGTGCCCGGCGCGTGTTCCCCAGAAAAATTGAACTGCGCCCAGTTACCCCACTTATTTTCTTCATAGGTTCGGAAGCTGACTTGGTCGCCTCCGCGGTTCGGTTCAATCTCATAGATTTCTTTGTCGCTGTAGCGCTTGCCGCGGATGAAGGCGAAGAACAGCCCTCCGGGCTCGGGGCTCAATACATCTTCCAGGATGCGGGCCTCCAGGTTGTTCTTGAATTTGTGGCGCGTCGTGTTCTGGCTATCTTTCAGCAAGCCCGGATCGCAACCGGCGGGCGCCGGGGTGCCGCTTTTCTTGATTTCGCCATAGGTCGAGTCTGTAAAGCGCAGGACCGCCTGATTAAACTTCTCGCTGAACTCGTTCTCTTTGGTGAGCAGCTTCAAACTCTGACGCTCGGATTCGAGTGGCGGGTCGAGGACGAAGTTGCCTTCGCCTACGAAAACCGCTCCTGTGACCTTGCCCTGCACCGGATTCACAAAGCACACCGTTCCTGAGTGCAGATGGAAAGTACCTGCGTCGCGTTTCAACACAAAGTTCGTGACGCTCACCGCCTCGCCTCCCACGGTCAGGTTGCGAAGTTGCTGGTAAGTAGGGTCGGAGTTCGGGGCAGTGACAGGATTATCGGCAGCGTAGGCAGGAACAAGTAATGCAACCAGAATCGTCGCAAGTATGATTCGAGAAGCCATGGCAAGAAGAGCCCTGGTATGAAAGAGCATCTGCAGTATGCACGAGTTTCCAGTCCGGGCAAAGGAGATAGATCACAACGTAAGCAAGCCTTCGGCTGGCTTGGGGAGGTTTGTCATCCTGAGGGAGCCGAAGGGCCTGCTTTTTGCGGCGAAACAGCAGGTCCTTCGCTTCGCTCCGGATGACAAATCATAATTCCCAAACCCGCGCGCATGATTGCGAACGCTACTTGCTTGCGTAATAGGCGGCGTTCTTTTCCAGAAAGTCTTTTTTCTCTTCCGGTAACTCCTCGGCTACGAAGATCGAATCTGAGGTGCAAGCGGGAACGCAGGCGCCGCAATCGATGCAACCTTCGGGGTCGACATAAAGCTGGGTTGCCTCCTCGAACTGGGGCTCGTCTTTCTTGGGATGAATGCAGTCGGTGGGACAGACCTGAGTTGTCTACTGGAGTAGATTTCGCTTTTATCGCCTCCTATCGTAGGGTGGTGGGTCCGTCTTGGCGGTGATCTTTATCACCGTGTGATGTGTCTTTATCACACAGTTGGGTGATTGCGGTCACAGGCAAAGCGAAGCTTGCTGCGCTATAAAATTAGCAATTGCAATCCTGGAATAAGGAAATTGCCCGGCCTAAACCCCACGACCCCACACAGCCGCCACCCAAGCGGCGGGCCGGGCAATAATAACCGAGAAAATTCATATTAGAAGCCGCTTACTCGAGGAATATGCCTGGCACGCTGCAACGGCGGGGTGGAGGCTTCCTGACATTGCAGTTACTCTCGTTTCTTAAATTCAGTTCCGGCGGTCAAGAATTCAATTTGTCTTCCGATGAGCATAGGAGGGTCGGTGTGCGCGACCCGCTCTCCGATGAAAATGCTCCTGGTAATTCTGGTGCTGGCGGCGATGGCTGTCAGTCTTCGCGCTCAAGGCATGGGCGCTGGCGTGGGGGCTCAAGAAATGCGGGCTCAGGTGGCTCGTAACGCCTTTCTGGTGCATCCTTACATCACGCGGAGAGACCTGGCCGCTTCCCGCTTCTGGTCGCCGTCCACAATTGCGCTGGTAACGTTGGACGGAGCGGCGAAGGCGGCAGACAGCTTTGCCACGCGCGAGAACATCGACAATAAGGGCGAAGAATATGATGCGCTGGCACGTCCATTCGTGCATACGACCGGAGTGCAGGTGGCGGCTACGGCGGCGCTGTTCGCGGCGGAAATCGCGACGGCTTTTGTTTTGCACCGGAGACGCCATGACAATTTGGGGCGTGCAGTGCTGGCTGGAGGCGCGGTTATGAACGGGCTGGGCGCGGCTTCGAGCTTCAAAAATCGGACGGGTTGGTAAGGCTCTCAGCCCCTAAAGAGGCTGCGATAATAAACAGCTTTCGGCATCGCTGAAGCGATGCCCTGATACGAACCAAAGGCTCAGAGCTAGGAAGCCAGAAGCCAAGAGCGAGAAGCTAAGAGCTAGGAGCTTTTTCTCTCCATCAAGTACGACTTCTTGTAGCCCACATAATTTTCGGCGTAGCGGAGGATGGTCGCTTGGTCGCTTTCGTCCAAAGGGCGGCGGAATTTTCCTGGGGAGCCCATCCAAAGGGAATTCGGCTCTACGATTGTTTTCTCGGGAATGAGGGTGCCGGCGGCGATGATGGAACCGGATCCGATGACGGCGCCGTTGAGGATGATGACGCCCATGCCGATGAGGCAGCGGGCTTCAATGGTGCAGCCGTGGAGGATGGCGCTATGGCCCACGGTGACGTAGTCGCCAACGTAGACTCCGTATTGTTCTTTCATGCCGTGGAGGACGGCGTTGTCCTGAATGTTGGAGTAGTGGCCAACGCGGATCTGGTGGACGTCGCCGCGAAGGACGGCGTTCATCCAGACGCTGGAGTGCTCGCCGACAATGACGTCGCCGATGAGTTGGGCGGAGTCGTCGATATAAGAGGTGCTGGGGAATTGGGGGGTGATGCCTTTATAGGAGCGGATCATGGGATTGCTCGACGACAACATATCATGAAGGCAGGTGTCGGGTCTCAGGTTCCAGATCGCAGCATTCAGCTAGTTTCCTAAGACCTAACACCTGACACCTCCTTTTTCAACCTGTAGAATTACTTGCCGATGACATCAGCCGATTTCCGACGGATTGCTCTGAGCCTCGAAGGCGCAGAGGAAGGCTCGCACATGGGGGCGGTCGACTTCCGCGTGGGAGGCAGGATCTTCGCCACGCTTGCCTCCGAAAAGCAAGGCTACGGTAACTTGATGCTCACGCCGGAGCTGCAGGCGGAATTTGTCGGAGAGTTGCCGGAGGTTTTCCTGCCCATTCATGGCGGATGGGGAAGGATGGGAGCGACCCACATTCGGCTCGCTGAAGCCAGTGCGGATGTGCTGGCTGGCGCTCTGCGCGCGGCTTGGAAGCTTCGGGTGGAAAAGAATACAGGGGCAAAGACTAAGAAGAAGCGCGCGCCGAAGCGCTGAGCGGGCAATTCCGGGGCCGCGCGACCTCTCGGTCCCTATTACCAAAAGCCGAGGACGAGCATGGGACTTCTGCGCATCCGTTGCAGGAGGTTCACCACACTGAAGTCAGGCGATTTGTGCCTTTAGATGGTGCATATTAGAAGAAAGGCAGCCCGGACGGGGCTTCTAACCATCTAATTTAAATGCACGCTTTCGCGAAATCATGGGCTGCGCCGGGCAAGGGCTTTGGCTTTGTGAGCCTCACGAAGCTGTGCGCCATTCTGCTCTTTTGCCTCGGCAGCATTTCGCTCGCGCACGCCGGAGCGACGCTGCTTCTGGAAGAGCCCTACAGTTACGATGGCGCTTTCGCTGGAACTGGCCACGCGGCAGTCTATCTGAGCAATGTTTGTGCTGAGTCGCCGGTAATTCTGCGTCTGTGCGGCGAGGGCGAATCCGGCGTCGTCCTTAGCCGGTACGACGGGATCGCGGGATACGATTGGATTGCGACTCCCCTCATCCCGTATCTGTACGCGGTGGATCGGCCGGAGGCCATTCCGCTGTTTGCCGACGCAAAACTGGTTGCTTTTCTCAGAGATCAATACCGTCGCGATTACCTGGAAACGCTTGCCCCCGATCTCCCCGACGGTGGAACGCCGGAGGGAAACTGGTATGAAATGGTCGGATCGGCTTATGACCGGACAATTTATGGGTTCGAGATTGAGACCAGCCCGGAACAAGATGCGCTGCTGATCCGCAAACTCAACAGCCAGCCCAACCGCGAGCGCTATAACTTCGTGAAGAGAAACTGCGCCGACTTTGTGCGCGAGGTGATCGATTTCTATTATCCGCACGCGCTGCATCGCAGTCTGATTGGCGATCTAGGGGTTACGACTCCCAAGCAGATCGCGAAAATGCTGGTGAAATACAGCCATCACCACCCGGAGTTAGGGAGTTCAGACTTTCTGGTGCCGCAGGTTCCAGGAACGGTGCGGCGCAGCAAACCCGTCCACGGTGTATTGGAATCAGTCACGGCAGCGAAGAAATATATGATACCGCTGGTCGCATTGCATCCTTACATCGGTGGCGGCTTGCTGGTCGAGTATTTTGGCCACCGGCGCTTCGACCCGGCCCGCAATGCCCTGATCCTGGATTCACAAAACCAGTTGGGTCCGCCTATGACCCGCGATGAGCGCCTTCGCTATCAGAGTCGACTGGATGAAATGAGCGAAACTCTTTCCGTGACTGATGCCGCGAGCGAAGGAAAAACGAGCGAAGGAAAGACGAGCGAGGGAAAAGCCAAAGAAGGGAAAGAAGCGAAGGTCTGGGAGCGTTTGGAGGCGGGCGCCACACTTGGAATCGATACTTCCGGGCAACCTGTCCTGCAGTTGCACTTGGGGGATGATTTGGCTCAAGTGGGCATTTCGCGAGCCAACATCTTGAGCGTTTCTAATTCGGCGGAATTTGCCGCGAGACTTGTGGAGGCGCGGCTTCGCCAGGAATTACGGCCCGCCACGGCCCGCAAGACTTCGCCGAGCGACGTGGAAAGAGATCTGGCGCTGCTCCGGCAGCTTCTCTCACTGCAGCAGAGCGAAGTTCCCGCCACAAAGTCCTCCATGAAGGACAATCGCTCTCCGGCCAGGGCCCTTTTGCAATAGTTCTCGCTGGTCTCGGAACTCGTTTTTTCACGCCATTGTTTTCCCATCGAATATTCTCCCATCGGATCTTTTCCCATCGAGTCTTTTCCCATCAAACAACAGGTTACGGACTCGTCAGCATTATTGGTGCTGCACGAACAATCTCGACTGGATCAGGGTTTCCACCTGAGTCCAAACTTTAGGATCGCACTCGATTTCGGTGTGAGACTTCATAAAGAGACGGTCGTACCATGGGTATTGTTTGCATTGAAGGGGATTCGCCTTGTAGTCGAAGCGGAAGTTTCCGAGGATGTGGGTGCGTGCCGGATCGGCAGCGCGGATCTGGGTTTCGCCGTGCACAAAGCCATTCGTTTGATAGAAATTTGCGGCCTCGGCCACGTTCGGGGGAATGACCTTATCATTCTCGCCGGGCTTGGCGACACTATCCACCTGGACGGTGAGCAAAACCGGAATGCCTTGTCTTCCCAGTTCCCGCGCCAGCGTAATCGCTTCCGAAGCGCCCCAGCTGTGTCCATAGAGGATGATGCGGGCGTTCTGCTTTTCTTCGGCCGATAGGGTGCCGTCGTGGTCGGTATCTAAATATCGCGTGATTTCTGCATAGGCTTTTCCCGGGCGATGATTCTCCAGAACCTCTGTATATACGCCCGACGGGTAGTTTTGGCGCAGATGCGCAGCGACTTGGACCGCGCTATGGACCATGTCATCGTGCTTGACAAATCCGCCGACGAAACCGATGACGATGACCGACGCTGTCGTAACCTCGTCGCGTGCGCTGACGGGAGCCGAGTCCGCGTGAGTGACGGCAGGGATGAGGCAAAGAATAAGCAAAACACCGCGGATTGAAGTGGGAATATGGTGACTCACAATCCAGTGAATCATAACAACAAATCGAGGATGGCTGTTTTCGAGGAATCGAGGTATCGAGAGAAGGTAGTGGTGCAGTTTGAAAATTGCCATCCCTCCGCGGCTAAAGCCGCAACGAAAAATAGAACCAGTTATCGCAGCGGTGAACCGCTGCGCCACCCAAAATCAAGCGCAACATCGGGTTTTTCCACAAAATGTAAAGCCGTGCGCTTTCAAAACCGATTCAAACTGCGCCACTACCCGAGGGAATTGCGAGTTGCTGAATCTGCCATGCACCACTAGAATGGCTCCCGCTTCAATCAGTCTGAAATCTGCTTCTCAATCAGGAGAGACATGAAAACAAAAACGATTGTATTGACTGTAGCTCTGTGCTTTATTGCAGTGGCAGTCTGCTTTGCCGGCTCAAGTTCAAATATGGGCACGTGGAAGCTGAACGAGGCCAAGTCGAAGCTTCCGGCTGGGGCACCGAAGAACACCATGGTTGTGTACGAAACGGCGGGAGACAACGTGAAAGTAACGGTGGATGGCATCGATGGCGACGGTAAACCCACGCATAACGAGTGGACGGGAAAGTTCGACGGCAAGGACTACCCCATCACCGGCGATCCGGCATCAGACACGCGGTCGTACAAGAAAGTGAACGGCAACACCACCGACTTAACCAATAAGAAAGGTGGCAAGGTTACGGTCACGGGTCGAATTGTCGTGTCGGCCGACGGCAAGAGCCGCACCGTCACGGTGAGCGGAACAGATGCTAAGGGCAACAAGGTCAAATCTACTGCCGTGTACGACAAGCAGTAACCGGATCTCTCCCGAAGTCTGATTGCGGTCTGACCGCAAAACGGGATGCCCTTCCGCCCGATTCTTGGCGGGAGGGCCACTTCATCATCGCATCGAGTCACACGTTGCAGGCCGCAGATTTGTCATTTGTCATTCCACCTTTCAGTGAGCGCACTCGTGTACAATAT
>JBEKXC010000263.1:0-5679 GCA_049512435.1 Terriglobales bacterium
GTGGTGCTCGAGGCGGATACTAGCTTCCACGTGCCCACAAGTTTGTCGCTTGTAGGCCCGGACACATCAGCTGCAGTTCTCATTCCTGAATCCCCACTTGTAATTCTATGTCCGCGAAGCGTACACGCACTCGTCAAAAAGCAGCAGGAAGAAAGAAGAAAACCATACTTGGCACTCACCAGCCTTCTCATTGAAAATATTCGAGCATACCTGTTTGACGCAAGCTTCACCCCGAGCCTAAACTCTCCGCTTCTATCTTGAGAGATCTGATTCGTGAAGGAAACTATGACAACGGAATTGGAAGGCAAGGTTGGACTAGTGACCGGCGGTACGTCGGGTATTGGCCGCGAGACAGCAGTACTTTTCGCGAAGGCGGGTGCCAAAGTAGTGATTTCGGGCAGGCGCGAACGAGAGGGCGAGGAAACGATTGAACTAGTCCGCGCCGCCGGCGGGGATGGCCTTTTTGTGAAAGCCGACGTGTCGAAAGCCTACGAAGTTGATGCGCTCGTTCAAAAGGCGGTGGAGAAATTTGGCCGCCTGGACGTCGCCTTCAATAACGCCGGGATCGAGGGTGTTTGGGTACCCATTGTCAGACAATCCGAAGAAGACTGGGATCGGACCATCAACATCAATCTCAAGGGCGTCTGGCTCTGCCTGAAGTACGAAATTCGGCAAATGCTCAAGCAAGGCGGTGGCGGAGCTATTGTAAACATGGCGTCGGTTGTGGGCCTGATCGGTTCTGCTGGGGCAGCGGCGTATAGTGCGAGCAAACATGGAGTGATCGGCCTGACGAAGACCGCCGCGCTGGAAACCGCTCGAAGTGGGATTCGGATCAACGCAGTGTGTCCCGCAGCGATCGAAACGCCTATGGCTGCGCGGATTTACGGCGCTCCGGCGGTCCACAAATACGTGCTTAGTTGCCATCCTATCGGCCGTTTTGGAAGACCGGCGGAAATCGCCGAAGCCGTGGTATGGATGTGCTCGGACCGGGCATCTTTCATGACGGGCCAGTCCCTAGTTCTCGACGGCGGCTTCCTGGCGGGACAAAGTTCTCCGAGCTAGCTGCACGTTGTTGATACAGCTCCTGATAGATTCTGCAGCTGGAAGGGATTGTGCGAAGGCGTTGCGGGAAGGATTTGAAAGCGGGGGTCCGAGCCTGATCGAAGTGCCCAGCTCGGCTTACGTGGTCAACGCGGCGGGCGCCGGTTCGAACATCCTGGCGAGCTCAGCCTTGACAACTTTGCCGGTGGGAGTGAGCGGCATGGCCGCGACGAGCAGAATTTGCGATGGCCGTTTGTACGATGCAAGATGTAGTTGAGCATATTCTGCCAACTCCGCAACCGTTAGCAGTGAGTCGGGCAGCGGCTGAACAAACGCGACGACCTCCTCGTCTCCAGCTACGGATCGGCCAACGACAGCGGACTGAACTACCGCGGGATGAGCATTCAGCACTGCTTCGACCTCGGCCGGGTAGACGTTGAATCCGCGGTGGACAATCAAATCTTTCGTGCGCCCGACGATAATGAGATTTCCGTCCTCCAGTCGGGCGAGGTCCCGAGTATTAAACCATCCCTCGGCATCGATCGCAGCGGCGGTCTCTTCTGGAGCGCGATAGTAACCCCTCATAATGTTGGGGCCGCGCACCCGCAGTTCACCCACTTCCTCGGCCGACGCCGCCTGGCCATCGCTTCCCACGAGCTTAATCTCAACTCCCGGAAACACCGCGCCGATTGAGGTATCGGTCCGAGGTGCTTCGGGTCGCGTCAGGGCAATCGTAGGAGAGCATTCCGTTACACCGTAACCGTTGTGTAGCACCATACCAAAGAGATTCTCGATTCCCGACTTGATAGCAGGATCGAGCGGAGCGCCGGAAGAGGAAATGATACGAAGTGCGGGAAACCTCAGGGACGAAATCTTTCTGAGCTTTGCGTACTGGAGCAACTGGTTAAAAATTGCTGGCGCCCCCAACAGCAAGGTTATGCGTTCTTTCTCTAGGGTCACGCGCGCAGTCATGGGATCAAAGCGCGGCGTCAGATAGAGCGATGCGCCGGCGATCAACGAACCCAGCAACACCACGGAGAGTCCGACCGCATGGGACATCGGTAGCACGCCGTAAAACCGGTCCACCGGCGTCACTGATCGGACCTTTGCCGACCCGTCCGCCATAAACAACAGGTTCCTGTGGGACAGCATGACGCCCTTAGGAACGCCTGTGGTGCCGGACGTGTAGATCAAAGCGGCGACGCGGTCGGGAATGTTTGCTTCGAGTGGCTCCGGCTGGACGCTTTCGTTTAGAGGACCGATACCAACCGAACCAAAGCCATCTCTCTCTTCGACCGTAGCGCCGTGCCGCTTGGCGTGATCGGTAGCGTGCGGCGACACGCTGATTGCGTAGAGGACCCGTCGAGCTCGGCAGTGATTCCGTATCTCGTCAATTTCACGCGGCGAGAGCCGGGGGTTTACCAGTACAGGCCATGCATCGAGGGCAGCCGAGGCCAAAAGAATTGTTACGAACGCCCGGCAGTTCTCGCCCACGATCATGACCCGGTCGCCGGAACGCACACCCAGTGTTCGGAGCCAAGTCTGAGTGTTGAAGATTGCCGAAGCCAGTTGCCGGTACGTCCAGGCGCCGGTATCTTCCACAAGCGCCAACTGGTCCGGCGAATGCTCCGCCCAAGGCTTCACGACATCGCTGATGCGATCGGGAAGGTTCACGCACATCTCGGATTCTTGCTCGTCCGTCATTTGCGATCCGCGCGCGACAGGCACGCTTAAGCTTTGCTTGACAGTTTTTTCTCGACGAATGCGACAACGTTTTTCACGGAAGCGAAGTTCTCCGGCACTGCGACCTCCTCGTCTTCCACCGTGATGGCGAAGCGACTCTGAAGAAACGTTACCAATTCGATCGCGCCCATGGAATCGATCACGCCACCAAGCAGCGACGCATCGTCGCGGAGCGCTTCGGCACGGCCGAACAAGAAGTTGTCTACCAGATAGCTTCGGATTTCGTGCTCAATCTCTGTTGTTTGCATTGTTTGGATCATCCTCTTCGGTCAGTTTGTGAATTGTGAAGCCAGCAGTTGAGTCGAGAGTACACCGACCAGTTGCCATATCGTCCTTCACGCTGCTGGTCGCCTTGCGACGACAAGAGGTAACCAGACATGAAGTATCAGCTTCGAGGTATTCGGCTTGCGCGAAATGCGGCCGGGTGCTGAACTGCCGAGGGCAGATCCTTCCCAAGCTCACCAATCGCGTCGTACTCTCCAATCTCGGAACGAAAATCTCTCGACAACAGCAGCTTCAACCTCAAAGCTGACCTGTATTAGCCTGGATGCCGTCGAATTTAAAAAGTCCAGAAATACCGCACATGCTAATCCCCTTCGGGGGCTCGTTCCTCGCTTTACCTCGTGCGATGAATCTTGTTATTTGTACGGAGTCAGAAAACTTCGCTCCGCACCCGCTCATTAACGTCAGCTGCGACGTTGTTCAATGTAGTTTTGATGTGCACCGCAGAGCCACCGAGTGGTGGATCAGAGATCGAAAAGGAGGGCCTTATCAAGGTTGTGTCACCGTCAAACGGGGTGGCATACCATGCCATGCCGTCCGAGAGGGTTTTGTGCAGCACCGGATCGGCCGCTTTGTAATAAAAGGGACAAGCAGGATACTTCCTCGAATACGGATTCCATTGCAGAAATACGCGTCGAATGTTCGGCGGAAAACCCAGCACCTCAAGAATATAGCTCCCGGCACTCTTTGCCTCATCATAGGCAGCAGTCATCAGGGCTCTCAGCACTTCCGGGTCATCCTGTTTAGCCAGAATATCTGCGACCAGGGATTTCCGCGTGCCGTTCGGTTGAGGGTCGTGGCGAACCACGGCATATCCGAGCAGCTCCGTTTTCCTTCGGCAGCAGAGCACCCGAGTACTCCCTCTATCGCCAGGAATGTCAAAGTGCCAGCGAAGCACAGCCGGACTACGGTCGGCAAATAAACGCGGATCTTCGGTCGCTTTCCCCATCCACAGAGACTGGAACTCGTCTTCCCTAATCTCATTAACCCCGATCTCGCTCACCGTGAGGGTTGAATGCTGCGTTGGCCATCGTCTGCGTAGAAGCTTGTCAATCCCTATCGCAAGCGAAGCAGTCGCACTTCCCACGCGCGCGAGGCCTGGCTTGAGTTCTAGTTTCTGCATCATCGCCAGGGCGAAGGGGTAGGGTTTTAGAATCCAAAAGAGCACTGTTTCGTAGTCTGCCTGGGGAAGAGCATCGGACTTGAACGCCTTCGCGAGCCTTCCAACCTCCGGAATCGCGGTTGTGGTGAGGTAAAGATCGACAGATCTTTGACGGTAAAACGCCGCGACCAAACTTAGGCCGGATGCGCGGTACGGAGGTTCAACCACGAGTCCGTGTGAGGTGACCGCAGTCAGAGTCCTTCCGCCATAGCGATACTGCAGCGAAATGTTCCCTAAGTACCCAACTACGACCCCATCCGCTTCTAGTACCCATCCAATGGGACGATCGCGTTCATGATGAGCCAGGGTCGGGTTGCGGCGCCACAAGCGTTCCCAATTCTCGAAGGAATCTGCATACAAACCCCAGCGCTGTTTGAGTGCTGCCACAGCGCTGAAATCCGAGAATGACGCTTCCCTAATCGCAGCTGGCGCTAAAACACCGGGGGAGCGTAACGGCTGATCACCCTGCATAGGGGAGGCTGACTTTCGCCGCGCCCGAATCCGGCTCAGGATCGAAGCGGTGACTTTTTCTTGGATACGGCTCATCTTAGTTAAGCTGAGAACGCTTCCCTTTCGCTATGCCCTTTCGCCATTTGCCACAGTTGGTCGTACACGTCCGGTCCGCGCCATACCGGCAAACGGGAGAGCTTCAGTCTTTCTCGACTCCACATACTCTAACCAATTGCGATACACGCAGGTGGCCGACGATTGCCACGTATTCTGGAGTCCGTCGGCGACCGCGGCTTCCGGGAACAATGCCCCGGTTTCCTCCCGCCGATTCGACAGAGCAGTACCTTGAAAATCATTCAAGAGGCGAGTCGCTGCGGAATCGAAGTATCCCATGGGCATCGTCGGGTATGTTTCCCTCTCTCGTCCAAGAAATCTCTTTACATCTCTTCGGTACTCCTTTAGGAGGGTACGGGCGCCATATTCTGGATGTCCCTGGAAATGCACAAACAGACTCTTCTTTTTCTTTTTCACGAACAAGTCGACGCCGGCTTCTGCTGACTGGGTAAGAACTGCATAACCACATGAGGTCAGTTCATCTGCTCGCACTTCGTTCCATCGAGAATGCGGGAAGCGGATCTGGCCCGCGACATGGCTGCTCAGCGGGTGGTCACAGATCTTGGTGGAATCAAAGACGCCGAACCGCTTGTCCGGCAACCGATGGCGGCTGATGCCATCCGCGTGGAGAACGCTCGCATGTGCCGCCAAACATGACAACACCGTAGACATCGTGTTGTGCTCGGCCCAGTCAAAGACATCGGTGAGGGAAGCCCAGTAGGGCTCGTCTTTTAGGTTGGGCTGCCGCGGCTCAGTTCCCGTGACGATGACCCCATCGACCCGGCTGTTCCAGAGATCGTCCAGCCCGAAGTAGAAGCTATTCAAGTGCCGCAGTCCGCGATCAGTCCGAGGTATCCCGGTCAGCGAGTACAGCTTGAGGAGCACCA
>JBEKXC010000264.1:0-5642 GCA_049512435.1 Terriglobales bacterium
CCGAGCCCGAGTAAGAGCGGTGACGGCCCAGCCTCCACCACATCCGCCACATCCAAAGACCGGCTTTTTTTTGCTCTACCCAACTTCTTGACCCTGGAGAATGCCGGCCAGGTCCCACCCCTAACGGCCTGGCAAAAATACAAAGTTGTCGCCAAGGGATCGTTCGACCCCATTCAGATTGTCTGGTACGCTGCGCTCTCCGGTATTTGCCAAGCCGAGAACTGTGAGCCCGGCTTCGGACAGGGCTGGGAATCATACGGCAAGCGCTACGGCGCCTACGCCGCCGATGGCACCATCGAGAATTTTTTTGTGGGCGCGATTCTTCCTTCCATACTGCACCAGGATCCGCGCTTTTTTCAGAAACCCAGCGGCGGCTTTTTTCACCGCGCCGGGTATGCCGTCAGCCGGATTGTCGTGACTCGCACCGACTCCGGACACGCACAATTCAACTATTCCGAAATTTTCGGCGCGGCCATGGCGTCGGCCATTTCAACTTACAGTTACCATCCCCATCCCGGCTATACGCCCGGCCAAGCCGCGCCCTATATTGCCAGTGACCGCACCTTGAAGAACACGGCCAGCGTCTGGGGATCGCAGGTAGGCTACGACACGATTACGCTCGTGATCAAGGAGTTCTGGCCCGACGTCCGGCGGAAACTGAAGAAGCAGCATTAATAGAGATTCGGTAGTGGTGCAGTTTGAATCGGTTTTGAAAGGGCACGGCTTCACAGCCTGCGGAAAAACTCGGGTTTCGTATCAGGGTATCGCTTTAGCGATACCGCCAGTCGTTCAAAATCAGATGCCCCTTTAGGGGCTGCGCAGCCAAAATTCACTTTTCCCGCAACCTCTACAGGCTGCTGGAAAAGAGCACTTGATTTTGGGTGGCGCAGCGGTTTACCGCTGCGATAACCGCCTTGTTTTGAATGCGGCTTTAGCCGCTGAGGGACGGCAATTTTCAAACTGCGCCACTACCAGATAGTTGCGAACGTATTTCCGAATGATGGGCGGCGATGGCACCGAGACCCGAAGCACCCGTCACGAAAGCTAGAGAGCCCGATCTTGAAGTGGGCCTGATCTGCGCCGATCACGACGGCAATCGCATTCGCATCGACCGCATTGATATGGATGTGGCCGGTGATGCCGGAACCATCTCCTACCATTTTCTGAATGACGAACTGCGAGTGCAGGAAGGCATTCAAGAACGCTCCATCAAGCAATTCCTCGCGGAAGGCTGGTACATCGCGGCCCCCGGCAGATCGCTGTAGCGGGGCGCGGCACTTTTCCTCAACCCTTGCCAGGTTTCAAACTTGCAGGGTTCAAACTACATCTTGCGCCGCATTCCGCACCAGAGCGAGCGCCGTCAGATCGTTTTCTGTGGGAGTTGCCGGTGTGAACATCCGCGCCGCCTGCAGCACGGTCAGGCACAGCTCTCGCGCGCTGAGTGCGGTGGAGTGCTGAAAGCTTTGCTTCACCCCGTCCAGTCCGAAATCCGCACGGTGGCGCTCAGCGTCGAAGTAGTCCGATTCGACGATCCCGCGTGAGACCCCCAGAAGAGCCGAGCCGGGCACAAGATGACAGGCAGCCGCGCTCTGCGTGGTGTGAGAAAACAGGCCCAGCGGCAAGCCGGTTGCCTCGAGCAGCGTGATTCCCGTGTGGTCACGAAGCAGACCGGGAGTATGGCCGGCATTGGCATAGCACACCGTCCCCAGATCTTCGTTGTAACAGCCAATGAACGCCGGACAACTACGGAGACCGCCGCGCAGAATGGTCAAGTTCATCTCGATGCACAGTTCGATCATGGCGGTGGTCTCGTTGAAGTCCTCTCCGGCAAAAAGTTCGGGCGCAAGCGTTTGAAACGTCTTCTGCACGGCAATCAGGATTTCACGCGTGTCCGCCCGCAGGCCGGCGATGTCGAGCAGCACGAATAGCATGCGGGACGGACCCACCCTCAGGAATTCATAGAAATCGCCGGCCACGCGCTGGCCGCTGTACACCGCGGCAATCTCGGCGTGACGGAGCACGGGTGCATCGCAGTGGAGCGGATCGGCGGGAGAGAGTTCGGGAGAGAGTTCGGGAGACAGCCCGGCGGGAGACGGTTCTGCAGAAGACAGATCGGCTTCACGCCACTTGAAAAGCGAGCGCCAGAACCGTGTCGAGGGTGACTTCTGTTCCTCAACGCCAGCGCTCTGCCACATAGCTGGGTAATCGGCAGATTGGCGTCGATACTTTAAGAGCTGGCTCGCGGCGAGCTGCCGCACCGATCCCGGCTAAAATCACTCGCGGCTAATGCGGCAGATAGCCAGCCTCCATCGGCAGTTTACCGTCTACCTTGACGACAACCACGCGATCGGTGATGGAGTGTTCCTCAATGAATCCGATCGCGCCCGGAGTGGAGGCGACCGCATCAATCACATCTGCATCCGACCCGACCGTCCGGATCGAATCCTTATGCGAGGCGAGCAGCGCTTTCACTTCCGCTTCGGTCATTTTGTTCAGATGTTCCAGCGTGGCGATCTCGCCCGGCGAAGAGCTGTGCAACACCAGCACCACATTTCTGCCGTCGGGCCACTTCTTCACTTCCCCTGCAAAAATCTTGGCCAAATGAGCAGATGTAAAGTTCTGAACCACGTTGTCTTTGTTAACCACGACCGCCATGTGGTGCGCGAAACAAGGGGTCAGCGACAACGTGACCCAGGCACAGAGGCAGAGAATCCGCGGGTACTTCATAGGACTTAAGCTTACCGCTTGCTGTCCAAGGATTTTTGTCAATAATTTGTCAAAAGTAACGGGAGTAATCAGACTGGTAAGGTTAGAGGTCAGAGGTCAGATTGCAGAGGTTAGAATCACTCGCTGCGAGTCGTGGGTTTTCACCTCTGCAATCTAACCTCTGACCTCTGCCCTCGCTAGAATCCCATAATGTTGTATCCGCAATCCACGTAGATGATCTCGCCCGTGATGCCCGAACTGGCATCCGAAGCGAGGAAAACGCCCGTGCTGCCCACCTCGCCGACGTCCACATTGCGTTGCAAAGGCGCGCGTTCCGCATGGGAACGCAGCATGTCTCCCAGGCCGGAGATGCCGCGCGCAGCCAGCGTTTTGATCGGCCCCGCCGAAATCGCATTGACGCGAATCTTCCGCCGGCCCAGATCCTGCGCCAGATACCGCACCGTGCATTCGAGCGCCGCCTTGGCCACGCCCATGACGTTATAGTGCGGCACAACTTTTTCCGCGCCGTAGTAAGTCATGGTGATGACCGAGCCACCGTCTTCCATCAACGGAGCCGCCGCGCGGCACAGCGCGATCAGCGAATACACGCTCACGTCATGCGCCACTCGAAAGCCTTCGCGCGTCGTGTTCACGAAGTCGCCTTTCAGTTCTTCGGCCGGAGCGAAGGCCACGCTGTGTACCAGCACGTTCAGCTTGCCGTAGCGGGCTTGCAGGTTTTCGAAGAGCTGAATGATTTCCTCATCCTTCGAAACATCGCACATAAAAGCTTCCGCGCCCGGCAGCGACAGGATCAGGTCTTTCGCTTCCAGTTCCATCCGTTCGTTCTGATAGGTGATGGCGAGGTTCGCGCCCGCCGCGTGCAATCCCTGCGCAATCGCCCACGCGATCGAGCGCTTGTTGGCCACTCCGAAGACGACCGCCGTGCGGCCTTTCAAGTCATCAAACATGAAGGAAAGAATAACAGCATCTCGTGTAGAGCGGACACTCTTGTCCGCTGCTCTTGATGTTGATGTTGATTTTGATGTTGATGTTGATTTTGATTCTTGAGATCAAGATCAACCCCAAGATCAAAATCAGCGGACAAGAGCGTCCGCTCTACACAAAAGCTACTCCGCCACAGCAGCCACAGCCTTCCCCGCTCGAATCGGCCAGCAGGCGCTGCCAAACGCTACCGCATATACGGCCGCGATCACGCCAAACCCGGCCGCCAGGCTGATCCGCGACGCGATCCAGCCCACCGTCAGCCCCAGCGAAACTTGCAGAAGCGTGCCAAAGAAATAAAAAGTATTCTGGACGCGCCCCATGAAATGCGGCGGCACTTGCTCCATCAGACTGGTATTCATGGCCACGCCGCTGACGCCGCGCGCCGATCCCATCAGCCCATACAGCAGCACGGCAATCGCCAGCCACGGTGAGAACGGCGCGAGCGCCATGGAAAAAGTCAGCAGCAGCATGGCAAGCGCAATTGACCAACGCGCTCCCACCCGCGCAATCAGCGCCGGGGTATAGAGAGCGCTCAGGAATGCCCCCACGCCCCATCCCCCGTTCAGCCATCCGTAGCCCGTCGCGCCGGCATGGAAGACACGATCGCTCAGCGGAGCCGTGACCACCACTCCCGTCATCATCGCGCCCAGAAATAAAGCCCAACTCGTGCCCAGAAAAACCACACTGCGATGCTCGCGCAGAAAGACGAGGCCCTCGCGCATCTCGCGCAGAAAGCGTCCCACCGCGGTTTCCGCCGCCGCGATATCATGACGAAGTTCGACCGCGCGCGGCACTACATGCCGCCCCTGCCGCACCGCGAAGTAGCACGAAAAGGAAACGACGTAGGTGCTCACGTCGATCAGCAACACACCGCCGAGGCCAATGTGTTCATAGACAAATCCAACCAGCGCGCCGGCAATCAGCCATCCACCCTGGACCCCCGCCAGCAGAAACGTATTCGAATGCACGAACCCGCCCTCGGGCGTCAGTTCCTGAATCAGCGCGGTGATCGCCGGCCAGAACATCCAGAAGCCCGCCGCCACCAGCGTATTCATCAGGTAGAGTTCCCACACCTGCACGCGATGAAGAAAGGCGAGCACGGTGACGGCGAGAATGACGACGGCGCGCAAAGCATCCAGCCACATCACCAGACGCCGGCGGTCTTCGCGGTCGATGATCACGCCGGTGAAGGGAAGCATAAGCATGGCCGGAATGGTTTGCAGCGCCGCAAACGTGCCCAAAGCCATTTCAGAATGAGTGCGCTGCAAGATCGTCCACGCCACGGCGGCGGAGTTCATCCCGCTGCCCAGCATGGAGATCACATTCGCCGCAAAAACAAATCGCAGGGACCGGGACCGTTTTTGCAGAATGGAGCGCATCGTTCGAATCTAACACGCCGGCTCTCAGCTCTCAGCGGTCGGCTTCTGGTGTCGAAACTTGGTGAGGAACTTTCAGAATTTGTCGCCGACCTTGGCTGGGATCACTTCCGGTTCGCCGACAATCCGGACGGAATCCGAATCTGGCTTCCCAGAACGTCGTATCTTGAGAGATTCAGGCCGACTGAGCGTCTACAAGACGCCGACGAACTCGCCAAGTGGCGCACTGCGCCTGCTAACCGGTAAGTATTGTCTACCAGACGCCAGGAATGAGACGCTTCGTCCGTGCCGAGTACGCCGCGTATTCGTCGCCAAACTCCTCAACCATCATCCTCTCCTCCGCGCGGACACGAAGCGCGCAGAGGATCGCGAACGCGATCAAGTTCGACGGACCTGCCACCCAATTCGGGATGACGAGCGCCTGGCCGATGGAATACAGCGCTAGCGCCAAGTACATCGGATGGCGGATACGGCGATAAACGCCCTGCGTGATGAGTCGATGCTGCTCACGTACCTCCAGGGTGATCGACCAATTTGTACCCAGGTCAGCGTGCG
>JBEKXC010000265.1:0-5612 GCA_049512435.1 Terriglobales bacterium
AAACTCTGGAGCGGGAGACGGGGATCGAACCCGCGACCAACAGCTTGGAAGGCTGTGACTCTACCACTGAGTTACTCCCGCCCTCGAAACCAGCTGTCAGCTCTCAGCTGTCAGCTCTCAGCTCAACTTAAGCGGCTGAATGTAATCTTCAGCGCCGCCCTTCTTTAAGAAGCCGGTATTGCCTGGCTGTCGTAAACCTCTTACCAAAAGCGCGATACCACAGGCATAAACAGCGCTCGCTACGACAAAGCAGGCTCGTTTAAAGGCCACGTTTTCATACAACAACGGAAGGCAGATTCCGATGAAGTTGCCCACCACTATCGGCCAAATCAAACCACCGCGTAGCTCGGCTAGCTTGCTGCGAAACCGCCGAAATACAACCAGCATCAGCACTAGATAGACGGAGAGCACCGTTATGCCCAACCACTTCACAATGAGCCATGAACCCGTCATCGCATTCTCGCAACTCGCCGCTCAATCTTATGGAGCCGATGATCAGGATTGAACTGATGACCTCTCCCTTACCAAGGGAGTGCTCTACCAACTGAGCTACATCGGCTCGCCTAAAACCTATTTGTCATCCTGAGCGAAGCGAAGGACCTGCTCTTTGTCCGCACCGCCCTGCACTTCTAACTCTTCAATCCGCCGGCTTCGCGCCTTCCCGCTCTTCTTCGATCCGGGTTCGCCAATAATGCAGCGACGTTCGGAAAGCAAACAGTCCCAGGATAATCAGTGTTCCGGTCCTCAGTCTCACATTTCCATTGAAGACTCGAATCGGCTCGTCCGAGAGCGTGGTCCAGGCCAAAACACCGAACACCGCATACCCGATAAGAGCCAGAACGAACTTCTTTTTGATCGTCACTGCTTGATCGTCGAACACCTGACCGTCAACTTCTTGTAGCGGCAACTGAAGCTTGCCACTGCTTTCGTCATTCTGGTGCACAGGGGAGGATTCGAACCTCCGTACCTCCTGAGAGGGACAGATTTACAGTCTGTTGGCTTTAACCACTCACCCACCTGTGCAAATCCGAAAACCTCTGGCCGGCAAAGGCACCCGCGCAAACAACAACACCGACACTTGACAACACTTCTCAGCTCGGGAAACTGAATGCGAGAACTCCCGCCCGACACCTAATCACTCGCCGGAAAAACTCGGATGGAGTGCCTTCAACGGAGTGCCTATAAGCTGCGCCGCCAGTGCGCGTCGCCGCGCTGACCGCTTCTGTTTCCGGAATCTTGTTTTTCTGGAGCTGGCGAAGGGAATCGAACCCCCGACCCTCTGATTACAAATCAGATGCTCTACCGACTGAGCTACGCCAGCAGGTGGAAGCACGTCCTTCCGGGCACAATACTTCCCTGATCCCTTCCTGATGTCCGGGACAATTATTTAAGTTATCACAAGGGCATTTTGCGTGCAACCGGACGCCTGCTCGAATCCTTCCGAAGTGCCGCGATTTCTCCCGTGCCGGCCCAGGACCAAACCCCACCTCGATCGGGTGCTATGATTATCAGGCTCCCGCTCGAAATTCGATGCGCATTCGACGCCACCTCCTTATCCCCCTGGCCGTTTTGCTGATCGTGGCCGCCGTAGCGTTGATCGTTGTTCTGCGCAAGCATGCTCCTCCGGAAGCGGCCCGCCTGCTGCCGGGCGCGGACGGATTCTTCTACATCAATCTGAAGTGGATTCGGACCTTCAACGCCGCCAGCCAACTGCCGCTGGTTTCCCGCGATCCCGAATACCAGAAGTTCGTCGAAGACACCGGCTTTCAGTTCGAACGCGATCTGGACGAAGCCGCATTTGCCATTCACTATCCGCAGAGTTGGGGGGATGGGACCGCCGGATCGGCTGCAGAACCGCGCTTCTCGGAGGTATTCGTCGGCAAGATCGACTCCGGCCGCCTGACTACGTACCTCAAGATGCTCTCTTCTTCCGTCGACAATTACAGAGGCTTCGACGTCTATAACATTCCCTTCGAAGGGCGCACGGTTCGCGTTGTCATTCTTTCGTACGACAGCGTCGCAGTTTCGAACCATCCGAACCCCGACGTAATTCACGGAATCCTCGACCGCTCCCGTAAACTGGCCTCCCCGTTTGGCGGGCCGCGGTTGCTGCGCAACTTCTACCGGCAGGTTCCTCTGGCGAGCTTATCTTTTGCCATTTTGCGCGTGAAACCCGAAATGAGTTCCTTCGGCGGACTGGGCAGTTGGAGCCTCCTATTTCCCAAGCCTGCCGTCGCCGTAATTTCAGCCCGATATCTTCCCACCTTCCAGACCAGCGCTCTTCACCTGCGGGCAGAAGCATTCACCGACAGTGCGGACGACGCGCACGCGATCACCGAAAAGACCCTCGCCTTTCTCAACCTCTTTCACGCCGCCGAAGGCAGCGTTGGCGCACAGGGCACGGATCCAGATGTAAGATCGTTCTTCGACAGTCTTAAGGTCGAACAGTCCGGAGGTCGCGCAATTCTCACCGCAACCCTGCCGGCGGGATTCATCCGTAAGGCTCTGACCGAGGCATCGCCCGAGCCCGTGGCGCCCAGCACGACCACTGCGCCGCCCAAAGAGCCGTCGGCCCCGAATCCTCCGCAAAAGCCTGGATCGCAATATAAAGGTCCGCGATAACGACATTCGGATGACCTCGTCTAAATGTATGAAAGCGGAAATGCTGTAACAATCCAACCGTTCAGAGCATCTGTTAATAATCGGTGTAGCTCTCGTTTCGTATCAGGGCATCGCTTGAGCGATGCCGCAGTCCATCGAGATTAGACGCCCCTTTAGGGCTGGAATGGTAACGACTTCCTCCGGTCGCTAGAATAGAGAGATATGACGAGTTTGCCCTTACCGCTCGCCGCCTTCGTCGCAGGATTGATCTCGTTCCTGTCGCCTTGCGTGCTCCCGCTCGTGCCCGGATACGTTTCCCTGATTTCCGGCGTAGGCGTCGAGCAACTGAAGCTGCGAGAAGGACAGCTCTTCCGCAAAGTGATGCTCAATTCCGCCGCGTTCATCATCGGCTTCAGCATCGTCTTCATTACGCTGGGCGCAATCTCGACGGAAGTCGGCCAAGTGCTCGCGCAATACAAGACCCTGCTCTCCCGAATCGCAGGAGTAGTCATCATTCTCTTCGGTCTGCACCTGACCGGGATCCTGCAAATCAAGGCGCTGCTCGCCGACACGCGACTGCATAGCCTTAAGGGAAGTTCATCCGCTTGGGGTGCGTTTGTCATCGGATTCGCCTTTGCCTTTGGATGGACGCCGTGCGTCGGCCCGATCCTCGCGGTCGTGCTCGGATTCGCCGCCGCTCAAGACACAGTCTGGAAAGGCATCTTTCTTTTGGCCATCTATTCGGCGGGACTGGCCGTGCCTTTCCTGCTGACTTCGCTTGGCATCGAGCGCTTTCTAAAGTTCTATAACCGCTTCAAATTCCACATGCACGCCGTGGAAGTAGCGAGCGGAGGCTTGCTGATCGCATTGGGCATCCTGCTGGTGATGGGCCGCTTCGCGCTCATCTCCGGCTATTTTTCGTTTTTGAATCGCTTCGCGCTGTAGGGAAGTATCTTGTGTGGTGGCGGGGCTTCGCTCCGCCGGGACGGGGCCGAGCCCCGTTACCAAGCACTTAAGGAAGGTCGAGGTCGCTGTGAAAAGAAATCCTCTGATTCTGTTCTTCATCGCCGCCATCGTCTTGGTCATGTTATTCGCCGGCATTCGCACCGCTCGCAACAATCGCGCCAACGGTCCCGCCAACGGACAACTCATTGGCAATTTGGCGCCTGACTTTGAACTGCAAACGCTCGATGGCAAGAACCTCAAGCTCTCCGACCTTCGCGGCAAAGCGGTTCTGCTAAATTTCTGGGCGACTTATTGCGGACCCTGCAAGGTCGAGATGCCATGGTTCGTCGAGCTGCAAAAAGAGTACGGCTCGCAGGGATTTCAGATCGTCGGCGTAGCCAATGACGACGCCAGCACCGAAGACATCGCAAAATTCGCTAAGGAAATGGGCATCAACTATCCCATTCTGATTGGCAAGGATTCCGTCAGCGATAGCTACAAAGTCAGTGTTCTGCCAACTTCATTTTTTGTGGATCGCGACGGAAAGCTCATCGCTCGCGAATTCGGCTTGCAGAGCCGCAGCGTCTTCGTAGACCACATCAAAAAGGCCCTCAGCCAAGGCCAATCGGTACAGGCTCAGAAGTAACTACGAACCGCACGTGAAGCTGGGGTACTCTGGAGCCAATGAAAATTCTTCTCGCAAGCGCGTTTCTCCTCTTGTCCATGTGGGCTTGGGCGCAGGACGACCTCGGTCCTCAGGGCCCTGTCGTAAAGCTGGCGCCCGCTCCGGTCGTGACCGCCGTACAGGGCAAACCGGCTACGGTCTCGCTCCTGTTCCGCGTGGCCAGCGGATATCACATCAATTCCAACCAGCCCAAGGCCGAGTTCCTGATTCCGACCGTGCTTAAGGTAGAAGCGACCACCGACATCGTCATCGGCAAAACCACTTATCCCGCGGGCCAGGATATGAGTTTTGCTTTCGCCCCCGACGATAAACTCAATGTCTACACTGGAGATTTCAAAGTGGATGTGCTGGTGCGTCCTCTGCACTCCGTGCAACCCGGCAAATATATCGTCCGCGGAACCCTGAAATACCAAGCCTGCGATAACCAGGCGTGCTATCCGCCGAAACAGCTACCCGTCAGCTTCGACGTAAAGATCGCCAAGGCTCCGCCCGCGCCGAGCAAGAACCCGGCGCAAAGTCCACACGCTCACCAGTAAGACTTAAGACAAAGACAAAGACAAAGATAAAGACGGCTTCGTCCCTCAACGGCAAACTCGCTACTGCACAGCCGACCGTGCTTGATCCAGTTGACGCGTCAGCGTGTCGATCTGTGCCTGGAGCAGGTTGCGAATGGAAAGCATCCCCAGCAAGCGTCCATCGTCATCGACGATCGGCAAGTGCCGGTAGTGGCGCTCTACCATGGTGGCAAGCGCTTCGCTTGCCGTGGTAGCCGGGGTCGCCATCTCGACGGGCGTCGTCATGACTTCGCGAACGGAAACTTTCCGCGGGTCGGATTCGGCCAGCGACAGCCGCAGCAGCACATCTCGTTCCGTAAAAATTCCGGCGACGCGATGGTTTTCGTCAATGACTGCCACCGCTCCCACGTGCCGATCCAGCATCGTCCGGATCGCCCGCTCCGCCGTCGCATCACCCGGAACCGAAGCCGCTTCCGCATCGCACATTTCCAGAATCTTCATCGCTCACCTTCCTTGTCCCGCGTCATTCTTCGATGCTGGGTTCTTTACGGCCAGGTCATTCTTGAACACCTGGCCGTCCTTCATCACAAAGCCGACATTCTCAAGGATCCTGACATTCGCCAACGGATCGCCGGAAACCGCGACGACATCCGCATAGGCGCCCGGCGCAATCACGCCCAGCCGTCCTTTCATCTCCAGCAGTTCCGCCGCCCGCGAACTCGCACTCTGTATCGCCTGCATCGGCGTCATGCCGAATTCGACCATCCGCGGAAACTCCTGCGCAATCGGCTCCGTCCACGGCATTCCCCCCATGTCCGTTCCAAACGCGATCTTCACTCCGGCTTTCACCGCCTTGCGAAATGACA
>JBEKXC010000266.1:0-5553 GCA_049512435.1 Terriglobales bacterium
AATGTCTGAAGCAGGCGACTTTCGCGATCCAGGTAACTCGCGAGCGCCGCGCAAAGAGCACGGCTCGCCTTGGAACTGTTTCGCGCCAGCGCAACGGTGGAGCCCCACAGCCACGGGCGCAGCGCAACATGGCATGCAAACTTGATGGAGTGAAAACTCCCATCGTTCGCCACAAAGCGATCCAGCGGAGGCAAGCTGCAATCAGCGCTATCGGAGATGGCTTTCAGAGCGCCGAACTCGACACCCCGTGCCTGCGCTCCCAAAGCCACGGCTGCGGCTTCCATATCCACCGCGTTCGCGCCATAAGCTTTGGCGAGTCGCATCTTCTGCTCCTTGCCAGCCACGGTCGCGGAACTCACCAGAATTCCCTCCCCCGCGCCGACTTCGGTGCGGACGCCGTCGGCAGCATTGATCACAATGCGTGGCTCAAAAAATTGCCCGACCTGCAGGGACGAATCTAACGCTCCCGCAAAACCAACTGAGATCACCCGCTCGGGATTAAGCTCCTGAATCAGCACCTCGGTCGCGCGCCGCGCCGCTGCCGCTCCAATGCCGCCGCATATCAGGGCCGCTTCTTCACTTTCGAAGAGACGATATCGTCGTCCGCTGTGTTCGATTGTCCTGATCTTCCAGCCACGGATCAGCGGCGCCACTTCCCGCTCCATCGCGGCGACGATCGCAATCCTGATCTTGACGACCTTAGACATAGCCGTTCGCGCGGAACCACTCCACCGACCGCCGCAGCGCTCCATCCACTGGAACCGTCCGCCAGCCCAGTTCCCGCTCCGCTTTCGCTGAACTCACAAACATCATCTTGCGTCCCATACGCACGGCGTCAATCGTAGCGCGCGGCTCGCGGCCCAGAAGCCGCCCGGTAACCGTCTCATCCACGACTCCGGCGGCCAGTGCAAAAAAGTAAGGCAGTTTCACCGTAGGCGACTTCAAGCCCGTGATCGCGGCCAGGCGGTCCAGAATCTGCTTCAGCGTAAGATTCTCTCCGCCTAAAATGTAGCGCTCGCCCGATCTTCCCTTCTCCAGCGCCTGGACATGACCGCGCGCGCACTCGGTAGCATCCACCAGATTCAATCCCGTCTCCACATACGCCGGAAACTTTCGCTTCAAGAAATCTAGGACAATGCGCCCCGTCGGAGTCGGCTTGATATCGCGCTCACCAATCGGGGTCGTGGGATTCACAATCACCACATCGACTCCAGATCTCGCGGCCTCGACCGCCGCTTGCTCCGCCATGAATTTCGAACGCTTGTAGTGTCCGATCATTTCCGCCAGCGACACCGGACTCTCTTCGTCGGCAACGCTGCCCTTGTTCGTGGTGGAAGTGAAACCCATGGTCGCGACACTAGACGTGTACACCACACGCCGCACGCCCTGCTTCCGAGCCGCTTCGATCAAGCCACGCGTGCCCTCGACATTGGAGCGATACATCTCACCGGAATCTCGCCCGCGCACCCACAGCCGATAATCGGCAGCAACATGAAATACAACCTCGCAGCCGGAAAGCGCCTTCTCAATCGAAGCGGAGTCGCGCAAATCGCCCACGACGCGATCGGCGTTCAGATCCTTAATGTTGCGCAGGTCGCTCGTAGGCCGCACCAGCAGCCGCAACTCGGCTCCCTGTTCCGCCAGGACACGCGCTACATGACTGCCGAGAAATCCCGTCGCGCCAGTAACAAAAGCTCTCAAAACCAGTTCTCAGTTCTCCGTTCTCAGTTCTCAGTAAGAACCCGGAGGACCAAGCTAAACACTTCATCAACTGGTTTCTCTGAGAACTGAGAACTGGGAACTGAGAACTAGCTCGCACTTTTCTCCGCCATCACCTTCGAGTAAGTCGTGAGCGCGAGCAGCGGGAAATACTCGCGGTACAGGTGATACATCAGATAGAACACGCGCGGGAAACCAGTTCCGGTAAAGAAAGCCTCGTCCCAGGAACCATCCTTATTTTGTGTGCGCAGCAGATACGCCATGCCGCGGGCCACACATTCGCTGCGTGTGTCGCCTACGGCGAGCAGTCCCATGATTGCCCATGCGGTCTGCGAAGCCGTGCTATCGCCTTGCCCGCGAAGGTTCGGATCGTCATAAGATCCCACCGTCTCGCCCCAGCCACCATCGGCATTTTGCACCGAGCGCAGCCACTCCGCCGCCTGCTGGATCATGGGATCGTTGCGATCCACGGCCATCGCTTCTAATCCGCGCAATACCTGCATCGTGCCGTAGATGTAATTCACGCCCCAGCGTCCGAACCAGCTTCCATCCGGCTCCTGCTCCTGGCGAATAAACTTGATCGCCCGCTTCACCGCTGGATGATTCTGATCGTATCCATAGGTCGCAAGACATTCCAGAATCCGCCCCGTGATATCAACCGTTGCGGGATCGAGCATGGCGTTGTGATCGGCAAAGGGCACGTACTGAAACACCATGCGGTCGTTGTCTTTGTCGAACGACGCCCAGCCCCCGTTCTTGCATTGCATCGACAGTATCCAATCAATCGCTCGCTGCACCGACTCGCTCTGATAGCGCCCATTCGGATGCTCGACCCGGCTCAGCGCCAGGCACACCATGGCCGTATCGTCCACGTCGGGATAGAACTCGTTGTTGAACTCGAAGTACCAGCCGCCCGGTTCGCCTTTCGGATTCTTAATCTTCCAGTCTCCCGGCTTGCGCACCTGCTTCTGCAGGATCCAGTCGGCACACTTCACGAGCCGCGAATCGCTCGCCGGAACTCCCGCCTCGCCCAGAGCAAAGAGCGCGTATGCGGTATCCCACACTGGAGACTTGCAGGGCTGCATGCGGAAAGTGTCTCCCTCTTCGATCCCCAGCTTTTCGAACTCGTCGAGCGCGCGGATGAACTGCGGATCATCCACCGAATACCCCAGGCAGCGCAGGGCGATGATGGCATTCATCATCGATGGGTAGATCGCTCCCAGGCCGTCGCTCATCTCGAAGCGCGCCAGCATCCACTTTTCGGCCTGACGCAAAGCCAGCGAACGCAGTGGACGAATATGCACGCGCTCGAACCAATGCGTCAGCCGGTCGAAACACAAGAAGAAATTGCGCCAAGAAATCCGCTCCTTGGCCCAGTGCAGATGCATGCGCGACTTATCGCGTCCGCCAACGAAAAGCTCTTCCACTCCCATTTCTTCGGGAATTTTCTTGAACGGCTTCTTGGCGTAGCAAATCGAAAGCGGCACCAGAATGGCGCGCGACCAGGAAGAAATTTCGTAGATATTGAACCAGAACCAGTTCGGAAAGAGCACGATCTCCGGCGGAACCGCCGGCACCGCATCGTAATCGTATTGCCCAAAGAAACAGAGATAGATCTTGGTAAATGTATTGACTTCGGTCCCGCCGCCCATCTCAAGAATTTTCTTGCGGGCGCGCGCCAGCGCGGGGTGATCGGCTGTGAATCCAGCCAACTTCAGCCCGAAGTAGGCCTTCACCGAAGCGCTGATGTTGGAAGGGCCGCCGGCGTAAGTGCTCCAACCACCATCTTTATTCTGGTGGTTCAGGATGTGGCGAGCGGCCTTGTCGAAGCGTTCCTGGCTGCCCGTGCCGAGCAGCGCATGGAGCAGGATGTAATCCGATTCCAGTGTAGTATCGGCTTCCAGTTCTCCGCACCAGTAACCCTCTTCGTGCTGTTGCGAGAAAAGATATTTGCGAGCCGCATCGACGGCAACCGCGACCCGGCTGCCCAAGTCGTCAATCTTGCCAAATCGCATCTGCGGGGTCCCCAGCGCCGGGGTCCTCAAAACGCGTTCTTTTGCGTTTTGGGGTGGCAGGGCGCCCGTCTTTGGCGTGCTGGGGTGGGGCGCCGAGGCCGATCTAAAGGGGGAGGATTCTTCCATCTATAACTCCAAACCTAACTCCAACCGTATCTCCGAACACATCTCCAAACATAACTCCAAACATAACTCGAGACCTAACTCCAGACATAACTCCAAACTATGACTCCAAGGCTACGGCCGGCGCCGCGGCGATCGTTTCGACGATCTCCGGCGGCAATCCAAAACGCACATTTTCCGGCATGATTTCGAGTTCCTGCACATCGCCAAAGCCCTGTCCCGCCAGGTACTCGACCACTTCCTGCACCAGATGCTCAGGAGCCGACGCTCCCGCAGTCAAGGCCACCGTCCTAACCCCATGCAACCACGACGGCTGAATGTCGCGGCAATCATCGATTAGATGCGCCGGAGTGCCCAAACTGCGAGCCACTTCCACCAATCGCTTGGAATTTGAACTATTATCGGAGCCAACCACCAGCAGCAAATCCGCATCCGAGGCCACGTGTTTCACCGCAACCTGCCGGTTCTCCGTGGCATAGCAAATATCCTGAGCCGCCGGACCCTTAATGTGAGGGAACCGCGCGCGCAGCGCCCCAATAATGTCGCGCGTCTCATCCAGGCTAAGCGTGGTCTGCGTCAAGTAAGCGACGCGGCCGGGGTCAGGCAACGTCAGCGAAGCGACCTCCGCCGGCGACCCCACAACCTGAGTAACCGCCGGAGCCTCGCCCAGCGTGCCAATCACCTCGTCATGATCGCGATGCCCGATCAGGATCAGCGAATAGCCTTCCTTGGCGAACTTCACCGCCTCCACATGCACCTTGGTGACCAGCGGACAGGTAGCATCGATCACCCGCAGCTTCCGCAACTTGCTAGCCTCGCGCACTTCCGGAGAAACGCCGTGGGCACTATAAATGACGCGTTCGCCCTCGGGCACTTCGTCCACGCTGTCAACAAAAATAGCGCCCTTCTGTTGCAGTTCTTCCACCACAAAACGGTTATGGACAATCTCCTTGCGCACATAAATCGGCCGCCCAAAAGCCTCCAGCGCAATCCGGACAATATCAATCGCCCGCACCACTCCAGCGCAAAATCCGCGCGGCTTCAAAAGCAGTAAGGTCTTAGTATGCAAATTCCTGGCCTCAGACAAGCAGCTTCCCCCACCCACTAGGGTACACTTTCTCAAAGTAAAAGATGCAGTAAGGGTATCGAAAGATGCACCCAAGGTCAATGTAAGCCTTTGAGGATGTGAGGATTAGCACCAAACGGCGAAAACCGGCCAGTGAATGGGAAGGTCGCCGGCAGTAGCCCGCAGCATCCGAGAACAAGCCCCGGAGGGGCGACCAAACTTAGCCCAGCGCTTCAGCGTTGGGAAAAACGGAGAAACGATTAAGTCCCGGAGGGACGACCGAATTAGCAGCGCCCACGTAGCCCCGGATGCATTCGTCCGGGGTCAGCCAGCCAACAGGAGTCACCCCTTACGCCATTCTTCGAGCGTCTTTCTGACCGTGGGGGCGAACGGATCTTCAATCTCCTCGCGTATCTTCAGCGAGGCTCCCGCGAGCTTGATGGCTTCCTTGCGATCGCCGAGTTTGTCGAGCGACAGGCTCATGTTCCAAAGCACGATGCCTTCGACCTGCCGATCACCGATCTCGCGCGCAATACGCAGGCTCTGCTCGTGGTACTCGATGGCGCGGCGGTATTCGCCCAACGACTGATAGGTACTGCCGAGGTTGCCCAGCGCGTTGCCTTCGCCCCG
>JBEKXC010000267.1:0-5505 GCA_049512435.1 Terriglobales bacterium
CCCTCGACCAGCAACACATGCTTGCCTGCAATCGCCAGTTCGTGGCTGAAAAATATCTCCAACACAGCAGATTCACCATGCTGACTCTGCTTGTAACTCGGCTTGATAAAGGAGCAGATGACGGGTACATCGATCGCGCGCACCAGGTCGGCCATGAAAAGGAAGCTATTTTCCAGAATACCCAGCGCGATCAGGGTCTGGCCGCGATAGTCGTCGGAAATCTGCCGACCCAGTTCGCGGATTCTTTTCTGAATCTGGTCGGCCGAGATCACCTGGCGCAACCTGGCATTTGGCGAAGCATTCATAGCGGAAGTGGCGCCTCCGGCGTGCTAACTCGAAGCAGTAACTCTAACCATGGCATGTTACATCATGCGGGCGATCTCACGAATCCAAATCGCTTGCGAAGCCCCGGCCGCCGCACGAAAAGCGGCTGGAACCGCAAACCCGCGCATCCAGACTAGCCCGCAACCTTCGGCGACCGCAACCGGCCAGAGTTTCTTCTCCGATCCGGTCGCATGCCGGTCACTCAACAACTCCTTCACCTTTTTCGCTGCCGCGGTATGCGCCGGCCAGTAACGATCTCCCGCCCGCCAGTTGCGGATCAAAAATTCCCTTGGCATGTGCGCCAGATCAAGCAACTGCCCGCGCTCATCCTCGGGAACGCGGCCTGCATCCACCACTCGGGCTTCGATGCAAGCGTCCAGTTCGGCTACCTCCACCGCGCCCGGCACCGCTAAAGCATACTCATAATTCGCGACTTCGCCTTGGCGACCGACCGAAGACTTCAGTTCAAGGAGAAGTTCCTCCGCGCTGGCTCGCGCTGCGGGTCGAAGCCTCCAACCACCAGGCAGCTCCAGTTGTTGGCGCTGCGAAGTTCGCGCCAGTTCCAGAATCTCTTCAATCAGCCGGAACGAAATACTCAAATCTGGCGCGTTCGTTTCCAGCCATCCGCGCACTAGCCGGCGCTGCGCCGCTAGCGGAAGCGCAAGCAGCGGTCGAATCTGCAGAGACGCGGCTGGACGCGGCTCAGGCGGCACTGGAGCCCCTGAAGGGGCAGCTGATTTCGAGGAGCTTGCGGTATCGCTAAAGCGATACCCTGATATGAAGCCGACTTTTTCCTCGACCTGTTTAGCTGCCGAGGGCAAATTCGCCACGATCTCTGGGTGCCCGACCTCCCAATGCTCCTCCTCGGCTCGCGCGATTTCCGCCAGTTCACCCATGTGTTCGATCGCGGCCTCGCCAAATTCTTCCGCGAT
The DNA here is from genome assembly GCA_049512435.1 of Terriglobales bacterium. Lineage (GTDB taxonomy): Bacteria > Acidobacteriota > Terriglobia > Terriglobales > Acidobacteriaceae > Acidiflorens. The sequence goes on from JBEKXC010000267.1 coordinate 1,257, forward strand.
CATCGGCAGCAGCCGATGCCGCACGCGATTGCGCAGGAAGACGACATCGCGATTCGACGAATCTTCCCGCCAGCTCTGGCCTCGCTCGCGCAGAAAGTTCTGCAAGGCAGCGCGGCGGAAGCCCAGCAACGGCCGAACCACCTCGCCAAATGAGTGTCCGTGATGTTCGAAAATAATCCGCGGATGAATTCCCGATAGTCCTCGAATACCGGCACCACGAAAGATGCGCAGCAGCACCGTCTCGGCCTGATCGTCGAGAGTATGCGCCGTCGCAATTTTCGCCACGCGACCTGCGCGCGCCAACTCGCGAAAAAAACTGTAACGAAGTTTACGCGCGGCTGCTTCGATGCCGGAACCGGCTATCGAGCTATGGATCGGGCTTTTTCTCGAAATACGAAGGCCGCGAATCGGCGCCTCGCAGACATGCAGTTCGAGCCCGTGCTGCTGTGCCAACTGTGCGACAAATTGTTCGTCCTCATCCGACTCTTTGCCGCGCAGCTTGTGGTTGACATGCGCAACCGAGAGCACAATCCCCAACTCGGCCCGCAACTCCAGCAGCAGGCAAAGCAAAGCCACGGAATCCGCGCCGCCTGAAACCGCCGCCGCCACGCGGTCGCCTGCCCGCATCGACTGCCGCTTCCGAATTGTCTTCAACAGCTGCTCCGCCAGCCGGTGCACGGAGAAATGGTATAGGAAACCAGTTCTCCGTTCCCAGTTCTCAGTGCGGAGTTTTTCTGAGAAGAGAACTGATTTCTGATATGCTGTTCCGCAAATGTGGGGAGCTTACCGCTGGGCCGCCAGAGTTCTGCTGCTGGTCATGCTGGTCCCGGCCTTCGGGCCGATGGCCATGGCCTGCGCTGCGCGGCCGGAAACCATGCATTGTACGCGGCAGCCTACCTCTGGTCAGGCTGGGTCTGGGCAGGCTAGGTCTGGGCAGACGGCGCAGCCTGCAATGCAATGCCATCACGCGATGGCACAGTCGAAGCCGCCCCAGTCCGAAGAATCCTCAGCGTTTCGAGCGACCAACGATGGCAACTGCTGTCAGAACCATTGCTGCTGCGGCGCGTCCACATCCGAGTGGGCGCGGCCCGCATCCAGTCTGCCATCTTTCATAAGCCTTGCGATCGAACCCTCGCGACCATCGCAGGACGCGTTACTGCCCTCAAGTGACATCCGCCGGCAAGATTCCGCTCGCGCTCCACCCCGCAGCTAGGCCCTCGTTCCGAAACCCTTAAAGATAGCGACTCTGCTACGAGCGACCGACCTCGGGCTGCGAGCGAAAGCGTTTGCTCGAAGCTGGCGGCTCGAGTTCCCAGCCCAACACACCGACAAATACATTAAGGGCACATAAATTTATGACTCCCCTCAGACTTTCAGCATTCATCGTCTTGCTGTTCGCCGCTCCCGCGTTTGCCACCATCTTCGGCTCCGTGCGCGGAGTGGTTCATGACCCTCAGCACCGTCCCATTCCGGGCGCGCACGTCACGTTGAAGGCGCAAAACTCGGACTGGACGCAGTCTCAAGACTCGCGCGACAGCGGAGGATTTGATTTCACTTCCGTGGCGCTCGGAAATTACACGGTGACAGTCTCATCGAAAGGCTTCCGGGAAATGCATCAGGATGTCATCGTGCAATCGGACACCAACCCGGTTTTGCATTTCGAGCTGACCATCGCAGGCGCAAAGGAAACTCTCATTGTGCCGGAAACTGCCGTAGAGGCAACGACGGAGAGCGTCACGCCCACCGTCATGGTGAACCGCATCGACATCCAGGAAACCCCCGGCGCGGACCGCACCAACGGCATGGAGATGATCACAGATTACGTTCCGGCAGCCTACGTGACGCACGATATGCTGCATATGCGCGGCGGCCATCAGGTGGAGTGGCTGGTGGACGGCGTCCCCATTCCTAACACAAACATTGCCAATAATCTGGGGCCACAAATTGATCCCAAGGACATCGATTACCTCGAAGTGCAGCGAGGCAGCTACGACGCCGACTATGGCGACCGCACCTACGGAGTCTTCAATGTAGTGCCTCGAACCGGCTTTGAACGCTATCGCGAATGCGATCTCGTCATCACGGCTGGAAATTTCTATCAGACGAACGACCAGATCAGTTGCGGAGGACACACCCAGCGCTTCGCTTACTACGCCAGCTTGAACGGAGATCGAAGTCAATACGGACTGCAGACTCCAATCGGGCAGGTTGTCAACGATGCAGCGAATGGTTTCGGAGGATTTGCGTCGTTCATCTTCAATCCCGATCCCAAGAACCAGTTCCGCCTGGTGGCACAGTTGCGGAGGGACTACTACCAGATCCCGATTGATCCCGACCCGAATTCGATCGGAAATCAGACTTTGCTCGGCTCAGGGGCGCCGCCGAGTTTCGGACTTCATGACGCCGAGCGAGAGCCGGACGGCTACGTGACGTTCTCGTGGGTGCACACCTTCAATCCGAATACACTGGTTACCGTTTCTCCGTTCTATCACTACAACGGAGCGGACTACATTGGCGGAGCGAACGACATTCCCGTGACCTCCAACGTTACGCAGACTGCCAATTATGTCGGTGGGCAGGTGGCCCTAAGTTCGAACATCTGGAAGAACGACATCCAAGCCGGCGTCTATGGTTTTTATCAGCACCAATACAACTATTTCTCTCAGGTCGGGAGCACATACGACGGCGTTTTGTTTCCCACCATCCAACCCTCATCGATCGGCGTGAATGGAGGTGTTGCCGCCGAATTCATCAACGACAAATTCAAAGTGACTTCGTGGCTGACTTTATTGGCCGGAGTACGAGTAACAGAGTTCAGCTCCGGGGCACCCGCGTCGGCAGTAACTGAGTCGGTTTCAGAAACCAACGCCGATCCTCGCTTTGGAGTTGCCATTCGCGTTCCACGGCTGAACTGGGTCTTTCGCGGCTTTTACGGCTACTACTATCAGGCGCCCCCCCTTTCGACGGCTACCAGCGCACTGCAGGACTTACAGTTCGGCTCCTTCGCCCCCTTGCACGGTGAACGGGATCGGGAATGGCAGTACGGGGTCACGATTCCGGTGCATGGTTGGGTCTTCGACGCCGACACCTACCAGACATTTGCCCACAATTGGCTCGATCACAACAATATCGGCGCGTCGAACATCTTTTGGCCCATCACCTGGGATTACGCGCTGATTCAAGGGTGGGAGACGACTTTACGCTCGCCGCGCCTCTGGCATGGCGGCCAGTTGCACCTAGCCTATGCCAATCAGATCGCGCAGGCCACCTCGCCGATCACGGGCGGCTTGGTCTTCCCTGTTCCGCCCGGCCTTGCGCCTGTAGACCACGATCAGAGAAACACATTCAATGTCGGATACAACACCGGACTTCCCTGGCACAGCTACGCCTCAACGAACGTTTACTACGGATCGGGATTTACCAACGGGTTGCCGGGCGTGCAGTATCCGGGGGATTATCTGCCTGGCCACACTACGTTTGATTTTGCTCTCGGCAAAGAATTCGCCGAGAAATACACCATTTCGTTGACGGGACTGAATGTGGCCAACCGGCGCGTGCAACTCGATAACAGTCTGACGTTTGGAGGATTTCACTGGAACGATCCGCGGCAAATTTATGGGGAGTTTCGCTACCGGTTCCACTATTGACGGCCAAGGGTACAGCGCCAGTGAGGTAGGGTGACAGTGCTATGAAATTACACACATTTCCCCCGTTCCGGAAAAGGCCGACCGGCACCCGATTTCACATCGAGAAGGGAAACGTTGGGCACCATGGTCTTATAACGGACGTAACTGCTCACGCTCGTGCAGAATAGGTATCATGAAAGTGCGGAAATCGTGGTCTCCCCCCACAACTTCTTACCGTAACGAGGACTGGTATGCGTTGCAATTGGCTATTGACAGCGATTCTTATTCTTCCATTCGCAGGGCAGGGGTTGGCACAGAATAGCGATGAGGGCGCCCCGGCGTCGCTTGGCGACGTAGCCAAGAAGAATAAGGACACCTCAAGCTCCACCCCGAAGAGCAAACCCAAGCGAGTATTCACGGATGACGATATGTCCATGCGCAAGAGTCCCATTCCGGCGATTGCGCTGGGAGGCCCGGATAATAGCCAGGCGGTGCTGGACGTGATCCACGAGTTCAAAAGGACGCACGATGCGGCCGAAACCGAGCGCGTGCTCCATGAATGGTTCGACGAGCAGTCGGAGATTCTTTCGGCGGCTATCGATGCCAATAACAGAATTGCCCAG
>JBEKXC010000268.1:0-5492 GCA_049512435.1 Terriglobales bacterium
CGGAAAGCTTCTTTTCCTTCGGGCGTGGAGAGCAGTTTGACCATGCGCTTTTCCGCGTCGGCCAAATCGAGCTTATTGAAGCTGCGCGCCCGTTCGCCCTCCCGCTTTAAATCATCAAGCAGGCGCGAGGCGTCGGTGACGTCTAAGTTCTCAGGGCGCATACCAGTACCAGATCGTCGTCCCTTGGCAGATTTTTCGTTCCGGAAGCAGCTCATCGACTGCCCGCCCTACATCGGGCCAAGACTGCACGTAGTCGTGGCCGCACAATAAGCCACCCTCGCTGAGCAAGCTTCGCCAAGCCAAAATATCGGCTTTGATGTTTTCGTAATCATGCGACGCGTCGATGAAAATCATGTCAAACTTTTGATCTCGAAGCTTAACCGCAGCCTCGAGGGAAGTCATTTGCATGATGTGGATATTCTTTAGGTCGGCAGTATTGGTGTTGAATTGTCCTAATAGCCAGTCCGTAGGCTTTCCGTGCAATAGTTCACGGTGGATGGCTTGTTGCACGCCCGGCGCTCCGTCCCCGTTCCAAGTATCAATGGCGTAGATTTCGCCAGAAGTGCTATCGGCTAAAGCTCGCGTACTCCGCCCAGCCCAGCATCCGATTTCTACAATGCGCTGGTGATATGCGGCCTTGGCGGCTAACCACTCCAGTTCTTCGGCTGTCATCCAACCGAAGATGTCGAGCGCTTTAGGGGGCACGTTTGCCTGCCTCAATTACCGGTCGCAGTACAGTCTTGCCGTAGTTCTCCGCCGCCGCAATTTCACTCGGCGTCATGGGCGTCGTTCGCCTCGTTTTCCGCTTCAGTTCGCGCGCCTCTTCTTCTTCGTCAATGTTCATCGCGTCCCAAGTGTCTTGCCGAAGTTCGTCTTTGGCCCGCATGACGCCTTCAGAGTCCGCGTCATAGTAGCGCTCCGGCTCGACTTCAGTTCCGGCCCAGATTTTGCGGTCCGATGGATCGGTAACTTTAACTCCGGCAAAGCGCACAGGGTCACATTTAGGGCATACTTCCCCTAATAGAGTTTTCCCTTGATAGCGGGCGGAGGTTCGAGTTGCCTCCGCCCCACATCCTCGACAGAGACTCATTTCAGCGCCAGTGCGATTGCAGCCCCGCACTTCCCAGTAACAGACTCAGGAAGTAACAGGCCAAAGCGAGCCAACCGAGAGACCAGCGCGGCTGACCCACATTCCAAGCAGCCAAGCAAGCGAGCACGAAAGCGAACACCAGCAGAATAATCGAAATCATCGTTGAATCCTCCGCGAAGAGTTGTTAGCTGCCAAACTAGGCTGCCGAGCCTTGTTTTCCTGCGACCCGGCTCTTGGTTTGTTCAAGCAGCGCATTTTGGTCGGAAATCTGCTTGTGCAGTTTTTCCAGTTCCTTCTTAGCCAGTTCACCCTGCTGGTCGGGCGTGAGATAGATCTTCTCCCACAGTTTGCGGCCTTCGTCGCCCCAGGCTAAAGACTGATCATTCTTCGTTTCCAAATAGAACTGAAGCTCCGGATCAGCCGTGACGAGCTGCTGGCCGGCGAATAATACCCGGATGGTAGGCTCAAGCATCTTGGCCCCGGTGCGTGGGTCGGTCAGTTCAATCCCCGCCTTCAGGATCATCTGCGGCGACCAGCCCCGGCGTTCCCGCCAGTTCTGCAAGTGTCCTCCGCCCAAGTGAAAGTAGACTTGCTCGGCCACTTTGTGATGGCCCGGCATCTTCTCGCACTTCCAGTTGCCGAAGGTTACTTCTTTCCCGCAGACGGTGCATTTTGCTTTCCAGTTCTCGGCAAATACGTTCATGCAAAACTCCTTCTTGAAAAGCTGGCGTGCAGGATGTTGGGCACCCCGCACGCCACGTGTAAGTTATTGAAAAGCTGTCCAATTCGTGAACCGCGCATGACGAGCCGGATGGCGAACTCTCCAGCCCGCTTGCGTGTACACCAGATCCTTGATCAACTTCGGGTTCGTGGTGTCGTAGTTGGTTTTCAACTGAGTGTCGCAGGAAATTCCGTTGTCCGAAAGCGGGCAGAATTCCAGAGACGGCAGATCGATGGCCAATGCCTCATATGAGTAGTTGGTCACCGCGTTGAAGTCTCCCATGTTGAAGTTGTTCGCCAAAAGGAACGTACCGTTTGAGGTCACGAACTTCTTGAGCGAAACGCCGAACAAATCGATGTCCGGCTTGACCAACTGCTTGTTGGCGGCGTAATAGTCAAGTGCCGTCTTCACCAGGGGCGAGGCAATCAGCAATTTCTGCGGAGAGCCATAGCGGAAGGTGAATTCGTTTGCCGTCAGGAAAGACTGATACGTGACCGTCCCGCCCATGTCAGTGACGAAGGGCGAGATGATCGACCGCACGCCCATACTTGACAGGCGCGTGGCAGTCCCGTTGACCGACTGGCTGAAAACGCCAAAGATCCCGGCATCCTCAATTTCCAGTTTCGCCCGGCGCATCGCAAGCATTTGCAGTCTTGCTCGCTCGTTCCGATCGTAGTAGGTCCGGGAAGCCGCGGCCATCAACGTGATCTGAATCGGCTGCTCAAAGATCTGGCAGGCCGAAGTTTTCAGGGTCACATAGGGAGAGCGGGGCTGTTGAATTGCTCCGCCTTCCGTCGCTGCCGTTGCCAGGATACGAAGGCTCTGAGTTGCGCCCACAGTTCCCGCCGTGGTCCCTGCAAAGCCTCGGGTAACGGTAATCGTGCCGGCGACAGCGCCGATCTGATAAGCCGTGGTTGAGGGCGTTCCCGAGCCGATGGTGACCGCAGTGATCAGCACCAATTCCTCGATGCCGGTCCCGATGTCGCCGCCGGTTGGGACTTGCACCATATCGTTGACTCCGAAGATGGTGACATCCTGCACCGGAATGTTGGTCGCGTTTGAAGCCAGTGCTGTGGTTCCGTTCGAGACGGTTCCGAGCATCGGCAGATCCTGATCTTCGGGCCATTCAAAGATCGGGTTGTAAACGCTCTTTTTGCGTTTGGAGTTGTTGGTGAGGACGTACAAAGGCGTCCGGTCGGGCTCGAGCAGGAGCATGTCCACGCTCACATCCCGGACGAGGGTGCCTTCTGTCTGGTAGTCCTGAAAGGTTCGAATTGCCTGTTCTGCCATTGCTGAAAATTCCTCTGCCTATGGGCTAGTTTCCGAAGAGTCGCTTAAGCTCGGCTGGTGGCGCCGCGGAAAGGATCGGCCTGCGAATTCTGCTCGGCGATCGCTTTCTTGAGTGCGTCCCGAACCGGATCTCCATCCGGCTCTTGCGTAAACTGCTGGCTGGTTGCCCCCGCACCCATGGCGCGCCCGACGGCCCGCCGCTGCTGTTGCGTGCGTTCTTGCTGTCTTCCGGCATTCACGGCTCGCTCGACAATCTGACGGGTGGCGCCCGGCTGCGCTTGCAGACCGCTTGCCACGCGTGCAATCATCGTGAGCTTTTGATCGAGGGGAACGTTGAGCGCGCCAATCCAACCCTTCGGCTGGCCTAGTTGTCGCTCGGTCTTGAGTACCAGATCAAAGTATTCCTTGCTCTGGTACGCTGGCAGGTTGGGATAGGCGGCCTGTCCGTCCTGGCGCTTGCTTGCCGCAAGACTTTGCCATACCTGTCCCACTTCCCGTACTTGCTGCCAATCCTGATAGGCTCCGATCAATCCCGGCGCCGCTGCCTCGAGCATTTGAGGCAGAAGGTTCGGAATTGTGGTCATAATCAGGTCAACCGCTCCTCGGGCAAGCGTGCCTCCGATCTTCCCGGCGTTTTGCACCAGATCCAAGTGCTGTTGAATCTCAGCCCGCTGGGCGGGCGTCGTTTGCGGATTCCTCAGAGCATCCTGTAACTGTTGCAAGTGCTGGGCATCGGCGTTAACGCCCATGGCCCCTAGCAGGTTGCGGCCTAATTCCTCCGTGGCCTGCTGATCGATCTGCGAAACTACCGCATCCACTTGCGCTTGATATTGGGCTCGTGGATCGGCGTTCGCAGCCTCCGCCGTGGCAACTTCTTCGGCTCCCGGTTCCAGATTCTCGGTGGTGGTTTCCTCGAACTGCTGGTTTTCCAGGTCTTGCCGAAGTTGCTCGACGTAAATGTCGGTATTCAGCTTGTCGCGCAAGAGCCGCATTTGGCTCTCGTCCTGCGGGTCCCATTTGTAGCCCCGTTTATCTGCGTATTCCTTAAGGGTGGCCTCGGGAAACTCCTTCGCCTGCTCTTGAGGGAGCCAGTTGTCGTTGTCTTCCGCGGTCTCTTCGGTCTGCGCTTCTGCTTCGGATGCTGCTGCTTCCTGTGTCTCTTCCGATTCTGCTTCTCCTTCAGCCGCGGCTGCCGGCTCATCGCCGGAAGTCTCGGGTTCCGCTGGTTCGGGGTGCTGGACGGGTTGGAGGGAAGGCAGATTCTCGGCTTCGACGCCAAGAAACGAACTAAACTCATTGGCCGACGGGGTGGTTACCGCCGGTGCGGATGCGGCAGAGGTGGTTTCTGCCGCTGGAGCCGCGGGAGTTTCGATGGGCATAGTAATTCCTTTCAGGTACTGCTATGCCGGGGTGGTTCCCGGCGAAAACTTAGAACTGGGCGTAAGTCACCAGAATGTTGACCGTTCCGGCCGCGCTACTCACTGCGCAGAGCGCATTCCCCGCTGGAGCCGCGAGTAATTGTCCAACCCCGTCCCCGTGCGTCATCGGCAATGCGGTGCTGGAGGCGGGCATGTTCCACGCTGGAGTAAGCGCCGTGGTGCCGGTTGCACACGCCGTTCCGGTTCCGTACTCCAGTTTGAGCGTGGTTGCCGTGCTCGTTGTCGATCCTTGAATGGCATAACTGCAAACCCGAACCTGCTCGCCCGCTACCAATGCCACCAATTGGGTGGTCGTGGCTGTCGTCATCTGCAACGCCACAGACTGATTGCAATTCGTCGGACGCGGAACCAGTTGCTGCGCAGACAAGCTCCCCGCGATCAGCAAACATCCCGACAGCAGCGACAGGCTTCTCCACACTCACTGAATTCCTAAAACGTAGTAAGCGCCGGTCGTAGCGCTTGCGGTCAACTTGATGCCGGAGTTGAATTTCATTCCATTCGAAAATGTGTACTCATCCCGCTCGCCCGGAAGAATCGTGATGGGATTGCCGGCGGAGCCCACTACGGAAACCGCCGTCGATTGGTTGTCCGTCACGTAGTAGGTGAAGCTGGCTGCGCCCGTATTGGTCACTTCCATGCTGAGAACGCAGGTGGTGGTGGAAGTAAGCGTGGTCGTGGAAGCGGCCAAGGCGTTGAATCCGACTGGCGACCCGCTTTCATACTTGGTTGTGCCGCAACCCGTGAATGGATAGGTTTCGCCAATCGTTGCGGTCCCCGCCGCGAGTCCTGCCGCCAAACTCACCGGTTGCGTAGCCTGCCAAAACGTTCCCGTAACTGGCGTGGTGGGCGCGGTAGCCATGCTGACCGGCTGCGTGGATTGATAGAAAGTTCCTGTAACCGCTGTCGTCGGAGCCGAGTCCACATCGACGTGCAGATTTGCCCCCGTGCCCTG
>JBEKXC010000269.1:0-7220 GCA_049512435.1 Terriglobales bacterium
GCAGGTCACGCACGCGGAGGCGAATGCCGCTTATGGCTCGCGCACGATTCAACTCCGCGACGGTTGGATGGTGAGTGACACTTCGAACCCGGAGCTTCAGCCGTATGAGGCGGTGAAACAATGAAAAAGACCATACGCGCGGGACAGTTCAGACGGCTGCTGGTTTGGTTCCTCATCAGTCTCGCTACAACAGCATGGGCGCAGACGAACGCACCCGTATCCCCTGAGATGCCGAAGTCGCGCAATCCTTTCAATGCGTATTTGCCGAATGAAGTACCTGAGCCGGGGCTGACGAATTCTCCCCTGCTGGGCCAATTGATTCGCGATGACAAGCTGTACCTATCGCTGAAAGACGCGATCCGGCTGGCACTTGAGAATAATCTCGACCTGGCGATAGCCCGATATAATCTTCCGATCGCCAACACGGACATACTGCGCACCAAGGCCGGTGGAGTTTTTCGCGGTGTGAATGCGGGCGTTGTGCAAGGGACCCCTGGCGGTGGAGTGGGGGGCTTTGGCGCGGGAGCTCCTGGCGGGGGCGCTGGCGGCACGACCGGCGGCGCCGGCGGCGCGGGCGCGGGCGCGTCAGGATTGGTGCAATCAACCTTGGGGGTAGGAACTCCCGTGGCATCGTACGATCCCGCGATTACCGCTTCGGTTGGCGCCGAGCATCAAACCAGTCCTCAGGCCAGTCTGCAGATTTACGGCGTGCCTTCGCTACAGCTCAATACCGGACAAATCAATGTTGGTTATTCGCAGGCTTTTGGAACTGGCACCAACATTTCAGTACACTTCAACAACAACAGCCAAACCAACAACAGCCCTTTCTACAATCTGTCTCCCGCCCTCACTTCGATGTACCAGTTTTCATTCCAGCAGCAATTGCTTGCAGGATTTGGCTTCGGCCCTAATCTTCGCTATCTCCGGATCGCAAATAACAACAAAAAGATTTCTGACATCGCCTTCAAAGATCAAGTGATCGTCACGGTCACGCAGATCGAGAACATTTATTGGGACTTGGTCAATGCCTATGAACAGGCGCAAGTAAGTGAACAATCCTTGGCATTCGCGCAGCAGTCGCTGGACAACGCAAAGAAACAGCTCCAACTGGAAAGCATTCCCGAGATGGATGTGACGCGCGCCGAAGCTGAAGTCTCGAGGCGCGATCAGGATTTGACCGTCGCACGAACCACGCTGCAATTGCAGGAATTGCTGATTAAGAACGCTTTGACCAGAAGGCTTGACGATCCGGTGCTGGAAGCTATGCCGGTGGTTCCCACGGACCGTCTGGAATCGACACAGCCGGTCACAAGTCAGGCCGTTCAGGATCTTATCGCGCAGGCGCTGCGGGATCGCACCGAACTCGCAGAGTCCAACATCGATCTAGTGAACCGCCAGATCAGCCGCAAGGCCGTGACCAACGCGTTGTTGCCCTCGCTCTCATTGGTGGGATTCTACGGAGGATCCGGATTGGCTGGGTCTCTGAATCCGGTTTACAATCCGGCTCTGACGGGGGTTCCAAACACCTCCAGCGTACCCTCGAATTTCGCCGGGGCGCTGGGGAACGCATTCAATAATTCTTCTCCGGACTACTACATCGGGCTCAATCTCAACATTCCAATTCGAAATCGTGTTGCCAAGGCCGACCAGTACCGCTCCGAGCTCGAATACCGCCAAGCCGAACTGCGCCGCGAGCAGTTGATTAAGCAAATTCGGATCGAAGTGCGGAACGCGCAGTATGCTTTGGAACAATCGGGCGCCAGAGTTGACTCAGCCCGAAAAGCAAGGGATTTGGCCGAGCGTACGTTCGAGATCACAAAAAAAGAGCAAGACCTGGGAGCAGGCTCAAGTTACCAGACCATGACAGCACAGCGCGACCTTTCGGTCGCCGAACTGGACTTGGTCACTGCCATGACGATCTACGAGAAGGCCAGAGTCGAACTTGATCGCGCCACCGGGGCAACTTTGGAACGTAATGGAGTGCTGATTCATGATGCGATCACCGGGACGGTTACCGCGTTATCTCCACAACTCATGCCGAGTTCGGCCAAACCGCAAGATCCATGCTCCGTGGCGCCTTCAGGAGTCGAACGAGCTACTCTACACGAGGTCGATAAGTGAAACGAATTCTGAGTGCTAGAGGCACGCCGCTGTGGAACGCCTATGGCGCAGCCCCACTCCTCGCGCTATCACGCTCTGCGCAACAAATCACCGAACAATGAGGATAAAAATGACCAGAACTCTCGTAATTCCCGCCGTGCTGTTACTAGCCGCGTGGGCGGCTGCACAAACAACGCCTGCACAGATGAAGAACCCGGTCAGCACCGCCCTAAGGGACATCCTGCCCGGCCGGCAGAAAAACACCGTTGCAGCCGTCGAAGCCATGCCTGCCGACAAGTTCAACTACAAACCCACTGCCGACCAGATGACGTTCGGCCACCTCGTCGTCCACATGGCCGAAACCAATTACCTCCTGTGCAGCAAAGCCGCCGCCGTCCCGGCTCCCAAGGACGAGGAAGTAAAAGACACGGACTCGAAAGACAAGCTCGTCGCCGCGCTCAGGGCCTCGTTTGATTTCTGCTCCGACGCGCTGGCTAAGATGGACGATTCGAAACTGGCGGAGACCACGGAAGGATTCGGCGGAAAACAAGTTACGCGCGCCTGGATCAGCCTGGTCCTGGCCGGTACTTGGGCCGACCACTATGCTGAAACTGCAATGTATCTGCGCCTGAACGGTATGTTGCCGCCCACCGCCAAGAAGTAAGAGTGGGAAGCATGGCGTGCTTAGGTTGTGTAGGACGCGCGCCCCCAAACCAGCTGTTACAACGGCGCAGCGTTATCCGGCTCCTTACGTCACGGTCGATGCCGGCGGCCGGGAGCTTGCGGCTCTTCTTGAGAGCCATCCGACTTTCGGCCTGCACGTCGTCCATCATGAGCACACGCAGGAAACGCACCATAAACTTGCGACTATCGGCCTCTACGACGGCCTCATCCAAACCAAAATCAAAATGTGAAAGGAAAATGTCAGATGAATAATCAGATGAACAAAAAGAAAGCGGGCGTAGCATTCATTGCGCTCCTTACGTGTGCCTTGGCTGGTCAAGCATTGGCGCGGGGCCAGGAGATCGAATACAAATCCAATGCCGATGACCTCACGAAAATTCGCAGCGTGTTGGAGGAGTTCCGTCAGGATATTATTCACAAGGACGGGTACGCCCTATCGAAGCTCGTGCTGAACCCCGATGTGCTCTTTCATCACACCAACACCCAGGAAGAGATTGATAGCGCCCGCAAATATAACGCTCAGTTCGATGGGATTGGCCCGAGCCAGCTAGATGGATTTGCGAGATTCCTCTCTACGTCGAAGGACAAACTCGAAGAGAAATTTCACAACATCGAGATTCGCCAGGACGGTCCTCTAGGGCTGGTGACATTTAATTACGATTTTGTCGTCAACGACAAGGTTACCAATTCAGGCCTCGAACACTGGCAGTTGTGCAAAATTGATGGGCAGTGGAAGATCTTGTCCGTTGTCTGGACGATCGATAGTCACAGCTGACAGCCAACAGCGCTCCAGAGAACAACGCGAGCTTATGCCTGGTGATTGCGCCGGACCGCTGAAGAAGGAAAAGCGGATGGTGATTTCTGCGCCGTCCGCCAGAGGTAGCCAAACTCGACTTGGTTACCGAATTGCTCGTGAAATTCGCCCCACCGGAGAATGCCCGGCATGAACTGGGGAGTAGTCACCGCCACGACAGAAAGCGACGGCGCGGAGCGAAAGCATGAGCGCCGTTCATCGTAACAATGACGAATCAACGTTTGACGAACGACGGCCGCAGGGGGAAACTAAGACTGCATTGGACCAAATCTAAGGAGCCATGATGGGCGACCGAAGGGTGGCGACCTTTTTCTACGGGTCGTTCATGAACGATAACATTTTGAAACAGCTCGGCGTTGTAGCGGAGCGCAGTGAGGTCGCGGTGTTTGTGTTACGTCATCACACCCGTATGAATGCGAACCGGATGGCTCGGTCTACTCCACGAGATGTTCGGCCGCATACGCAGTCTACCGGGAGGACCAATGGCAGAGACGTTCGAAGCATACCGAACTCGAGTCCTAAGCTATCTTGGCGATGAGGAGCCCATCGGTGTCCAACAAGCCACCCCATCCCAGCTCGAGCGTCGACTGCGCGATGTCGCGCCCGAGGAGTTGATCCGGCGTCCTGCACCTGAAAAGTGGTCAATCGCCGAGATCGTAGCGCACTTGGCGGACGCGGAGCTGGCGATGGGGTGCCGATTGCGAAACATGCTGGCGAATCCGGGCGTGGCCTTAACGTGGTGGGATCAGGCCGTATGGGCGGAGCGCTTGGGTTACGCGCAGCAAGATGCGAACTTTTCGGCAGGGGTCTTTCGGGCGCTGCGCGAGAGCAACCTGCGACTGTTGGAGTCGGTCCCGCGCGCACGGTGGGTGGAGTGCTATGGGGTCCACGAGGTACGCGGACGGCAAACGGTCGAGGAGTTCGTCCGCTTGGAAGCGGCACACGACTTGAACCATCTTCGGCAGATCGACCGCATCTTGGGTGGGTGTATGTAGTGGTAGCCGTTTGGCTGCCAACGCCTCGGCGAGCGCATTCAGTCGGTTGTGGCGTTGAAAATGGGAATAAAAGAGCGTGAACGACGTGTAGAGGTTTCTTCTATGGCCTGTTCATGGACGAGGAACTCCTCCGTGGGAAGGGTCTTGAACCGGAACGCGGTGAGATCGCCGCCGTCGACGGCTTCGCCCTCCGCATCGGCCAACGAGCAGCGCTCGTTCCCGTGCCGGGTGCGAAGGTCTACGGGTTAGTATTCTCACTCACGCGGTCTGAACTGGATCGCCTCTATTCTGAATCGAGCGTCCAGGCTTACGGGCCACAGGCCGTGCTCGCGCAGTTGGCCAGCGGAGGCGTCGTCGACGCCCGTGCCGTCTCGCAGAAGGTTGGACTCCCGGCCTAGTACACGCCCTTTCACGGCGCTAGCAAGGCTCCCAGTGGGGATTGTCGCGGGTGTGGCCGCACTGCATTATTCATAGCCCAGAACAAAGCCCACAAAACTCACGACGCGGGGTGATTATCAATGACTTACGGTGTCGTCCGTGCGTTCCAAGTCATTGTAAACACTCAATAGCCAAGCTCTGAAAAGGCTGGCGGCGGCGGTTCAACTCCGTCCCTGGCCACCATATTTTTCAATCAGTTGCAACCTTCCCGCCAACCAATCTTGTCCCAAGTTGTCCCACAAAACAAACGGCTCGCCGGGAGTTGCCTCACAATTTTCGCGGCGCGGGAAGCACTTGCCCGAAATTCTCAATGAGTGTAATCGCCTGTGGGTGTTGAAAAAGTGCGTCTGGAAAGTATTCTTTTCGTCCTTTCGAGTGCTCCTGTTGTGCAGCTTCTTCTGG
This sequence comes from Terriglobales bacterium, assembly GCA_049512435.1. GTDB lineage: Bacteria > Acidobacteriota > Terriglobia > Terriglobales > Acidobacteriaceae > Acidiflorens. Next base: position 5,434 of record JBEKXC010000269.1, read on the forward strand.
CGAGCAATTCAACTATGTGGTCGCGGGCAGGATTGACCGTGGGCCTCCGCACCAGTCGCTTGATGTTCTGGGCTACCGCTGCTAGGAAGAACTGCTCCCGCACGAACTTCAGCCTGCGCAGGCGTAGACGGCGCAGTCCGATCTGATTCTTGAGTTCCGCGAACAGGGCTTCTACTTTCTTCCTTTGCCGCTGCGCCTGGGCAAACTCAGGTGTGTTCGCTAACTCCCGTGCGCGTTGCCGCGCCGGTTCGTGCTGATGGATGACCAGGCATCGGAAAGCTGCACTCGTGCATTGCGCTCGGAGCGCGCACGGGCCACACCGTTTGCGTGTCCCGATGTAAGTCCAGGCGTGATTGCGATGACTTTGGCCGCCGTAGTTCAGCGGCTGGCCCGCGGGACAGATATAGCGATTGGTTTTCCGGTTCGTAAGTAAAACGCTCAGGACCATAGAACGGGCTGTTCTTGCGGTGGATGCTGTCGCGGGTCCGCATGTAGGGAGTGATGTTCCGATCCGCCAACCACTGTAAGAACTCCCCATTCCCATACGTCGTGTCGGCTGCCACCGATTCTGGCTCTCGTCCTTGCCACTCGGCGAAACGGGTCAGCATAGCTTGCGCGGCCACCGTCTCCTGACTCATCCGGGCTGCCGTCGCTTGCACTCCGACAATCACACAGCTGTCGTTATCCACCAAATAGTTGTCGTAGTAGCCGAGACGCGCCGGCGTGCCGCCTTTGGTCGCGTAGGTGGAATCAGGATCGGTGGTCGATACCTGATCCTGCTCGTGCACCGGCTCTTCCACAGGGTTCTGCTCCTCCACTTCCCGCAGATACTGGCGCACGGTGTGGTGCACCTGGGCTGCCTCCGCCAACGGTTCTCGCGGAATACGACTCGCCTTGGCCGCGTTCGCTTCCACGAAGCTGCCATCCACCGACAGGTCTTCGCCCTTTACCAATCCCACTTCCACACATTGCCGCACGATCTGCTCAAACAACTGCTCAAATAGCTTCGACTCCTGAAACCGCCCGTGCCGATTCTTAGAGAATGTCGAGTGATGTGGGATCTCCTGATCGAACCCCAGCCCAGTGAACCATCGCCACGCCAAATGCATGCGCAACTCTTCCACCAGTTTGCGCTCACTGGTGATGCCGTACAGGTAGCCGATCAACAGGATGCGTAGCAGAAGCTCGGGATCGATGGACGGGCGGCCCGTATCGCTGTAACTCTCTTTCAGCCTCTCCCGCACGAAGGCAAAGCTGATGGGCTGATCGATGAGCCGCAGCAGGTGAGTCTCAGGAACCTGATCTTCCAGGCGGAAGTAATAAAACAAGGCTTCGGAACGATCGTGTTGCCCCATCATGATCAGCAGGCCTCCGAGCATTGAAATCCAGCGCAGCATGAGAAGACCTTCTCCTTCTAACATGCTTTTGCTTAATCTCACCTGCTAATCACAGTGACTTTTTCAACACCCACAGGCGATTACGCTCATTGAGAATTGTGTGCCCCTCTTGTATCCAACTATGCAAAAAACTACAATCCAACACTGGGGAAGCATCCGGCCCCCAAAATCGTAGTTGTAACCTGCATGGATCCACGGCTCTCAGACCTCCCTGGAATCTTGGGTCTACCGCAAGCCGATATCGACGTTATCCGAACCGGCGGACCCGCGGTAACCGAAGATGTTCTCGGGGAACTTATTGTTTCCAACCGTGTACTCGGAACCACAGAGATATTGCTTCTCAACCACACCGGCTGCGGGTTCACGACATTCACAGATGACGAAATGAAC
>JBEKXC010000270.1:0-5478 GCA_049512435.1 Terriglobales bacterium
GTCCCAGGTATAAGGCCCGGGCTGTTGGGAACTTAGCAGAGGGTTATCGACGTTGAAGTCTAGAACCTGGTTGGAGCGGGTGCGGGAACGAGTGTAAGAGCCCATCAACATGTAGCTTTCCCGGAAGTTGTGGCGAACGCTCACTTCCAAGGCATCGTAGCGATCGTCGCGCGTATTTTCGAGGATGAAGTTGCCGCCGGAGCCGCTGGGCGTGTTGTAGACGAAACCGCGAGAGCCGCGTTTTTCGAGGAATTCCGCTTTCAGATAGATGGCTGCGGGAAGCTTTCTCTCAAGGCCCAGGCTCCAGTTTATGAAACGGGGCGCTTGGAGGGCGTTTCGGTCGACGGAAAATGTAGTCGGCACGGTACTGGTAAGCACGCCGGACGAGTTGAAGAAATAGTCGGTCCGTTGACCGGCCAAAGAACGGGCGATGAGGAACAGGAAGGTAGGATCGTAGATTAAACCAATTCCTGCGGAAAGCTTGGTATTGCCCGAGTTGTCGAGGACGAACGTTCCGGCCAGACGCGGAGACAGGAGTGGCGCGCGGATGATTTCGTCCCAATCGAGACGGACGCCGGGCTCGACGAGTAGACGATTGGTGATTAGCCAGCGGTCTTCGGCGTAGGCACTGGATTCGAAGTTATACGTCGAGGAAGGCGAACCTCCGGAAAAAGTGGAATAGCGCGAACAAAGCACAGTGGTGAGACAGGTATTGGGAGGAGTGGGCGGAGTTTGGCCGAGCAGAAACGATATGGGCTGACGGGCAAACTGAGCGTCGTAGATCAGACGGTCAATGTCGGCTCCGAATTTGAAATCATGACGGCCATGCCAATGCTGCGCAGGGAGAAACAGGTTCGCCAGAGCCTGCCAGCGCCGGGCGCGGGTTGCTGCGGAAAGATAATAACTTCCGCCGGCTGTTTCATCGGAGTTGATGGAGTAGGGTGAGGTTCCGTAGGGAGTCCATTTCAGGTTGTACTGATCGAATGCCAATCCGGCTTCGAGTAGTTCGCCTCCCGGAAAATAGTACTGGTCTTTCACGCTCGCCAGGTAGGCGGATTCAGCGTCGCTGGGGTTCGACAACTGCGGACTCAGCGGCGAAAGTCCGTCATAGTCATCGTGGAGATGGTTCACCAGAAAGCTGCCGGTGACGATGTTACGGCGGGTGACATTGGCCTGAAGTTTGGCCAGGTTGCCCAGGCGTAAAAGGTGATCGTTGTCGGCATTGGCGGGGAGTTCGGTATAGACAATGTTGTCGTATTCGCCTTCGACGGCGTCATAGAACCATACCTTCCCCTTCTGCAGCGGGCCGGAAAGAGTCAGGCGCGGCAGGATCTGATCGAACTTCCACCCTCCCTTGTCTTGGATGGACGGCACGAAATCGGTGGCGAAGAAGCGGAAGTGATCGTTGCCAATTCCGGTATTGAGCAGGAGCAACCCTCCCGAACCCTTGCCGAATTCGGCGGGCTCGCGTGCCGGTTCGACCTGGATGGAGCGAAAAGCATCGGTGCTGATGCGGGCCAGCAGCTGGCCGTTGGCGGGCTGGGTGATGTTGAAGCCATCGAGCACGGTCACGGTCTGATAGGTTTCCGCGCCCGCGACATGAGGTTGTCCGAAAACGTCTTGCACGACGCCAGGGATGAAGTTGATTGCGTTGCGATAGTCGTGGGTCGCGGGATAGGGGATGTTGAGCACATCGAGTCCGCTGAGGGTTTGTTGCGCGGCGACCTGAGCGGGATCGATGGCGGGCGGGGACTCGGTCACATCGACTACCTCGCGCACCTCTTGCTGGTGCGAGAGAGTTACATCGATGTTCGCCGCAGCGCCTGTCTCGATCGCGGGCAACATCACCGAGTAAAAACCTTGCTTCTCGACGCGGAGCTCGTAACTAACGGTGGAGAGGTTTGAGAACTCGCAGTGGCCGGCAAAATCGGTGACGCAGCGTAGTGCAGCCGCCTGAGGAGATGCTTGCAGAAATACTAGCGCGGACGCCACGGCAACACCGTTCTCATCGACAACTGTGACCACGATATTCTGTGCAAGGGGTTTGGTGGAGTTCTGGGCGAGAGAAACGTGGGCGAGACAAACGAAGACAAGAAAAATACAGACTGCCAACCAAAGTGCCGATGTGCGCAACCGATGTGGCCTGAGCATAGCTGTTATTTCTATTTTCGCTCAGGGAAAGCCCGTAAAGCGGTAAAACTATTTCCACCAGATAAGCCGTACGCCCTACGCCTTCTACCGATAGCCTGGTCCTGTCACCCGTTCGCTGCGCATTCGTGCGCCTCGCTCCCATCGAAGGTACCATTAGTAAGTCCTCAATCAAGAATGGCGAATCATGCCTTAAGCTATAAGGAGGTAAAAAGCCATACCAACCCGTCCCTCGGCGATGAAAATCGCGCATGAGCATAAGCAAAAACGCGTGGGGGTTAAGCGTCGCCGGGAAAGGGATCGCTTTCGTTTTATCCCGTGCCAATGACAATAAAAATGAAAATGTCCGACACCATTTCAGAAGCTCAAATCGAGGGATCTGTCAGCGCGCAGCTTGCGCGCCCCGGATTCATCCCCGACCGCGTGCTCTACCCGATTTACTCCCTGTCACTTGCTGTCTCCGTTTCTATCTGGTTCATTGCCATCCGCTCACCCCTCTGGCTGGATGAGAACCACTCGTTCTACGTGATCAAATCGGGCTTCTCCCAAATCATGTCTCGCATGGGGTGGCCGATCGTCCCCGTTTATTCCTACATTCTTTGGCTTTCAACCAAAGTTATAGGAACCAGCGAGCTTGCCCTCAGAATTCCATCCATTCTCGCCATGTTGGCGGCGGTCTATCTTTTGTACCTTGCCGCGCGAAAACTCTTCGACCCTGACATTGCCATCATCGCTGCCGTCGTCTTCTGCCTTCATCCTATTGTCATTTTTGCATCCATCGATGCTCGACCCTATGCCTTTGCTGCCCTCACCATCAACGCCTCCATTCTCGCCCTGGTTTATTTACGCCACAACAACTCGAACTGGCTGGCCGCCCTCTTCGGCCTCACCGCAGCATCAATTGCTTACTTCCAGTTCATGTTCGTTGTCATCCTGCCGGCCCTTGCCATTGCCTTTGTCGCGGTCAAAATTGGCGATCGCAAAACCCTTTGGCGACAAGCAACCGTTGCGTTCGCGGCCTTTGCTTTAGCGTTCTTGCCGGTTATCCCCGTTTTACAATTAATGTTCCACACCCGCGGCTCCCACGTTTTCTCCCAAGCTCCAACGCTGCACGAGCTAGTCTCGACCCTCGGCCTAAGGGAACTCATGTTTGTCCTGATCGGTTGCCTTCTGCTCGCCGCCGCCACCCGGCACCTCGATCTGAAAAGCCGTCCCGAAGGCTGGCGGTTTTTGTTTTGCGCGTCACTAGGCCTCGTCCCCATCTTGATCCTCTATGGCGTAAGCGTCGGAACCCCGATCCACGTTTTTGTGGAACGCTACCGGCTAGTCGCGATTCCAGGAATCGCGCTCTGTTGGGCTTGGCTGGTCAGTCGAATCGATTCCCGCGCTCTGCGATTGATGTTCTGCGTGGCCCTGGTTACGGTTGCCGCTTGTTTGTCCTTCAGTTCCCCGTTTTCCCGGCTCCACAATTACACCTGGAAATACGCCCTGGAATTTGTCGAGAAGGACGCCTCTCGCGACAATGCTCCCGTGCTGATCTGTAGCGATTTCCCCGAGGCCGACGTCGCGCCCATGCCCGTCGGTGCAGCGGTGGAAGACAACGGCTTTTTTGCGCCCCTCGCTTCTTACCCACTTAGCGTGCCGGTTGTGGGTTTACCCCGGGCGCTCAATGACGAAGCCATTCGCGTCGCTTCGGGATTCCTGCAAGAGGCAGCCGAGCGCCGGGAACGCTTTCTCGCGGTTGCCTACCGGCCGTCGTACAGAACCCTCGATTGGATCGTGTCGAGCGCTTCCCGAACCCACGACGTGCGCGAGTTAGGAACATTCGACGGAATCAAGGTCTTGGAATTCATCCCCCACGCCCAGCCGGATAGCGGCGCAGTCGGAACCAAATAGTCTCCTGTCCCGCAAATTCGCAGCATAAATCTACCCTGTCACCCTGAGCGGAGCAAGGCCAAGCGCGAAGCGATTGGCCTCGCGGAGTCGAAGGGCCCCTACACTTCCCATGACGCACCCAGAGTTGCGCTAGCGACTCGGCTGGCGCGCAGGGTGTGCCACCCGCCACTCGTCAATCTCATGTTCGGTCTGGGCGATCTGCGCCGGTGTGAGCAATTTTCGAATCTCTTCCGCCGTCCGAGCGCTCTCCTTCACCGTGCCCTCCGCCAGAACTAACCACTTGTAGGCGGATGACAGATTCGCCCCATTACTGCGGTCGGAGGCAAGCAAGACTCCGAGCTGATATTGCGCCTCGGCGATGCCAAAATTCGCGGCCGGTTCATAGTATTTCGCCGCGGAAGCGGCATCCGCCGGACCGCCTTCGCCCGCCTCCAACAATTTCGCCAGAAGAAATTGGGCGTAAGGGTGGCCCCGGTTGGCCGCCGGTGTCAGCCATCGCCGCGCTTCCTGCATATCCTGCGGAACGCCCTGCCCCAGGAAATAACGCGTTCCCAATCCAAATTCTCCCTCGCGCTGCCCCTGCTCCGCCGCCTTCTTGTACCAGAGGACGGCTTGCGAGTAATCGACATGGCCGAGTTTCTGGTCGGCGAAGACGTCGCCCAGTTCGGCTTCGGCCCCGGCATCGCCGAGCTCGGCGCCTTTTTTGAGCCACGCAATGGCAGCCTCGACATTCCTGCCATGCTCTGGAAGCAGATACCACCTTGCGAGCTCGTATATCGCCGGAAGTGATCCCTGTTCAGCAGCCTTCGTGAGCCACAGAGTGGTTTGGTCATCATCCTTCGGCAGTCCTTCCCCACGGTGGTATAAGGCCGCGAGATTCAACTGGGCAGTTGCGTCGCCCGCCTCCGCCGCGCTCTGGAACCAACTAGCCGCCTTAGCTGCGTCCTTTGGGATGCCATCGCCGGTGGAGTACATCAGCGCCAGGTCGGTCATCGCGTCCGTCGATCCGTCTCGCGCCGCCTTGCTGTACCACGCGACCGCATGTGCTTTGTCCGACGGCATTCCGAAACCCGACTGACAGAAAATTCCCATCGCTTCCTCAGCCGCCACAAATCCTCGATCGGCGGCTCGCTGCAATAGACGCACCGCTTCCCCATCATTCATCTTGAGCAACGTGCCGGCATGGTATGCCAGCGCCAGAATAGTCTCAGACTCGGCATCGCCCGCTTTCGCCTTAGCCTCCAACGGCTCCAGATCGGAGACACCCAAAGCGCGGGCTCGGTCGAGAAGTGCATAAGCGTTAATCTGGACGGGTGCCGTGCGCGCAATCTGCCGATCGCGTCCCAGGACAGGCGGCAAGCTTGGCATTCGCGGCGCGTCGACAGTGGGTTTAAGTGACGATCGATCGGATCGGAGATCGTTGAATCGGAGATC
>JBEKXC010000271.1:0-5428 GCA_049512435.1 Terriglobales bacterium
CCATATCGCGCCTCGTAGTCCTCGCCGGCCATTCTGAGCCTCCGTGAAATCAGCTCCGCGTCGGTCTGCGCCGTCTTTCTGCCATTCGGCGACTTCTTCTGGAACGCGTGCAGCACGTAAAGCACATGCTCGAACTTCACCGTATACACGGCCCGGTAAGTATCGCCGCGATGGTCCGCGACAATTTCCAGGACGCCCGGCCCTTCGCCTTTCCACGGCTTCGCTTTCGGGTGCTTGCCGCCAAACTGCGCCACGCTGAGGGCGGTTCCTATTTCGTCCTTCACGGCCTCGGGAAACTCCATGAGGTCGTCCTTCGCCGGGCCGATCCAAAACAACGGCTTTTCACCGGGAACGCTTTGCGGTCGGACCATACGCATTATCCCAGTTCTGGGATGCGATGTCTAGTGTTACCTTCGGGGATAGCTGCACGAACAGCCCTCTCTATCCTCAGAGCCCTTGCCAACCACTATCCACTCCTCTTCTTCAACTCCCGCTTCCACCCCAGCACCCGCGCCTTATTCCCTTCCGCCTCGGCCTCGGGTACCATTCCCTTTTTCTGATACAGGATCGAGAGGCTGGTGTGCGCCAGAATGTCGTCGGGATCGATCTGCGAGATTTGTTGGGCGACAATGATCGCTTCGTCGAAGCGGTTGAGGTCCTGCAGAGCGCGGCTCAGTCCATGCAGCGCGTCGGTGAACTTCGGATCCGACGCCAGCGCTTGCCGGTACTGTTCAACCGCCTGCTCGTGGTGGCCTTCGAGAACTAAATCAAGCGCGGCGTAGTAATGATGCTCGGCCCGTTGGCGGGCTTGTTCGCGCTCAATCTTGGAAGTGGCCGGATCGTCAGGTTTAAGATCGGGCATAGCGATGGACTTATGTGATTCTAGCAAGGTGCCGTAGCTACGCGCGCATCGTGCCAGAGGCCGAGCTTCGCGCGGCTTGGAGGGACGCCCGTCCCCACACGATCAGGGCTTCCAGCGCAGTACCGGCTTGCGCGCGGCCGCGGTCTCATCCAGACGCGAGATACGCGTGTTGTGCGGAGCGTCGAGCACGAACTGCGGATCTTCTTCCACCTCTTCCGCGATCGACTTCATGGCTTCGATGAACAAATCCAATTCTTCTTTCGGCTCGCTCTCGGTTGGCTCGATCATCAGTGCGCCCGCGACGATCAGCGGGAACGCCGTCGTGTAGGGATGGAATCCGTAATCGATCAGGCGTTTCGCCAGATCCATCGTCTTGACGCCTTTTTTCGACTGCAACTTGTCGCTGAAGACGACTTCGTGCATCGACGGCGTCGAGTAGGGCAGATCGTAAACGCCTTCGAGTCCCTTGCGGATGTAGTTCGCGTTGAGCACCGCGTCTTCCGTCGTCTGCCGCAGGCCGTCCGGTCCGTTGGCGAAAATGTAGGCGAGCGCGCGGATGAACATGCCGAAATTTCCGTAGAACGCGCGCACGCGCCCCACCGACTGCGGACGGTTGTATTCGAAGCCCAGCGTGCCATCCGGCTTGGTGATGACGACCGGCGTCGGCAGAAACGGCGCGAGAATTTTCTTCACCGCGACTGGGCCCGATCCCGGACCGCCTCCACCATGCGGCGTCGAAAAAGTTTTGTGCAGGTTCAGGTGCATAACATCGACGCCGAAGTCTCCCGGCCGCGCCTTCCCGACCAGCGCGTTCATGTTGGCGCCGTCCATGTAGAGCAGTCCGCCCTTCGCGTGCATGAGTTCGGCGATCTCGTGAATCTCGTGCTCGAAAACTCCAAGCGTATTGGGATTCGTGACCATCAGCGCGGCGACGTCTTCATTCATCTGCGCCGCCAGCGCGGCCACGTCGACCATGCCGCGGTCGTTCGACTTCAAATTCTCAACTGCGTAGCCCGCTGTAGCCGCCGTCGCCGGATTCGTGCCATGCGCCGAATCCGGAATCAGAATTTTTTTGCGCGCGTTGCCTTTGGACTGGTGATAGGCGCGCACCATGAGCAAGCCGGTGAGTTCGCCGTGCGCGCCCGCAGCCGGTTGCAGGGTGATCGCGTCCATGCCGGTGATCTCCAGCAGGCAGTCGCTCAGCGTCTTCATGATCTGCAAGGCGCCCTGTGAAATTTTCTCCGCCTGATAGGGATGACCGTTGGCGAGGCCTTCTATGCGCGCGACAAACTCGTTGACTCGCGGATTGTACTTCATCGTGCAAGAGCCCAAGGGATACATGCCGAGATCGATGGCGTAATTCCAGGTTGAGAGGCGCGTGAAGTGGCGAATGATTTCGATCTCGCTCACCTCCGGCATGTTGCCGAGGTCTTTTCTTTCTTGTGAACCGAGAAGCGCCTTGGTATCCACTTCCGGAACATCGAGCGGCGGCAACTTCCATGCGGCTTTGCCGGGCGACGACTTCTCGAAAATCAATCCTTCGTTCTGGCTGATGTGACGCGTCGCTTTGCGGGTGATATGTTTCATAGTTATTTATCGTTCGTAGTTTTATCCAGGAGTCCAAGATCGATAATTTCTGGCGGCGGCACCATCCATGCGCCTATTCCGTTACAGGCCGGGCAAACGCCAGTCCCCGAGCAGTTCCTACACTTCGGCTGATCCTCATTGAGGTGGCAGTTGATGCCGGAACCGTCGCATTCGGCGCACCTTCCGTTGCCGAAGCAAGAGGTGCAAGTATTTCTAGATCCGATCATCGCTCCAATCATCGGAGTGCCTCCTCGGGTTCGGCATCCTTACTCAAGACCGAGTGCTCACTCTCGGCGACCAGGCCAACCGCGGTGTCGATCGTCTTATCGATGATCGATCGCGTCGTCAATTCCGTGCAACACCAGAGAGCGGCGCGGCCGAGTTCAGGATAAAACTTCTTCAGCGGCAGACCGCCGACGATTTTGTGTGCCAGCAGCCGCGAGTTAATGGCGTAAGGATCTTCGCTGGTTTCGACCACGAACTCGTTGAATCGTGGCGCGCCTGCAAACAGCACTTTGGCGTGTTTGCCGAACTGCTCAGCGGCGTATGCTGCCTTTGCCAGGTTCTGCTTCGCCAGTTCCCGCAATCCGACTTTGCCGTATACCGTCATGAAGATGTTCACCATGAGCGCGACCAGCGCCTGGTTGGTGCAGATATTCGACGTCGCCTTCTCCCGCCGGATGTGCTGCTCGCGCGTGGCCAGCGTCAGAACGAATCCGCGTTTGCCGTTCTTGTCAACGGTCTGACCGACGAGGCGGCCTGGCATCTGGCGCACGAACTTCTCTTTCGTAGCTAGAACGCCGCAGTAAGGACCACCGAATCCGAGCGGCACTCCAAACGACTGCGCTTCCATGGCCACAATGTCGGCCGAGCGCGGCGGTTCGACAATCCCAAGCGATACCGCTTCGGCGATCGAGACAATCAGCAGCGCTCCGCGTTTGTGTGCGATCCCGGCAATGGCCTCGACGTCTTCAATTGTCCCGAAAAAATTCGGCGACTGAATCAGGACGCACGCCGTATCGTCGCTCACCGCCTTCTCTAGTTCCTTCAGATCGATTTGTCCCGAGTCCGTGAACGAGACCGTCGTCAGCGGAATCGCCTGGTGGGTCGCGTAGGTGTTAAGAACTTCCCGATACTCGGGATGCAGGTTGCGCGCGATCACCGCGGAATGCCTCCCGGTGGCGCGGACCGCCATCATCACGGCTTCAGCCGCGCCCGTCGATCCGTCATACATCGAGGCATTCGCCAGATCCATGCCGGTGAGCTCGGAGACCATCGTCTGGAACTCGAAGATGGCCTGCAGCGTTCCCTGCGCAACCTCTGCCTGGTACGGTGTGTAGGAAGTGAGGAATTCTCCGCGCTGCACCAGCGCGTCGATGACTACCGGGCGGTAATGGAAGTAAGCGCCGGCTCCGAGAAAACTGGCGTAGCCTTCGCCGTTTTCTTTCGCCCGCTGCTTGAACCAGTCAACGATTTCCGACTCCGCCATTTGGCGTGGGACCGCGAGATCGCGCGTCAGACGATACTCGGCGGGAATCGGCGAGAAAAGATCATCGATGGAGAGGATCCCGATCGATTTCAGCATGGCGGCGCGATCCGCTGGGGATTTAGGCAAATATCTCATGGGAACCTTTTTTAGATGTCGTCAGCGGGTGAAACGATTGCAGAGGTCAGAAACCAGGTCAGAGGTTAGGGGTCAGATTGCAGAGGTTAAACCCTCAGCCTTCAGCAGCGTTCTAAGGGGGCTAAGGTTTTCACCTCTGCAATCTGACCTCTGACCTCTGCAATCGTTTTTCAGCTTCCCGCCTCTTCGCTGACAAACTTGTCATAGTCCGCCGCCGAGAGCAACGCATTCATTTCGGCCGCATCCTTCACCTTGATCTTCACCATCCAGGCGCCGTGGGCATCCTTATTCACTTGCTCGGGAGCCGTGGCCAGATCTTCATTCACGCCCGTCACCGTCCCGGAAACCGGAGCAAACAAATCGGAAACGGCTTTTACTGACTCTACCGTGCCGAAGGGCTTGCCGGTAGTAATCTCGGTGCCCACCTTGGGCAGTTCGACGAACACGATGTCACCGAGCGACTCCTGGGCGTGGTTGGTGATGCCGATCGTGCCGTCGGTGGTGATCCATTCGTGTTCTTTTGTGTATTTGCGGTCGGTCGGGTAGGACATCGCTTCTCGCTCCTGGCTATTCGCTTTTCGTGGCTCGTTTCGGACGCTTATAAAATGGCGTTGGCACTACTTGCGCGTTTACGCCTTGTCCGCGGATTTCGACTTTGACCACGGTTCCCACCGCGGCCTGCGCCGGCGGAACATAAGCCAACGCAATATTCTTCTTCAGGAACGGCGCTGGCGATCCGCTGGTGACATAACCAATCTCGCGTCCGCCTTCGTCGAGAACCTTGTATCCGTCGCGGGCGATGCCTCGATCGACCATTTCGAGCCCAACCAGCGTTTTCTTCACGCCCTCCGCTTTCGCCTTTTCGAGGGCGGCGCGGCCGATAAAGTCGGGCTTCTCCATCTTGCAGAAACGATCCAATCCGGCCTCCCACACATTGATCGTGTCCGAGATTTCGTGTCCGTAGAGAGACAGACAACCTTCAAGCCGCAGCGTGTTGCGCGCACCCAGGCCGCATGGGACAGCGCCAAATTCTTTTCCCACTTCTAATATCCTGTTCCAAACCCACTTGCTCGTGGGTTCATCCGAGGGAACGTAAATCTCGAATCCGTCTTCTGCCGTATAACCCGTCCGGGCAATGAGAATGTCGCTCAGGTAGCGGCGCAGCGACTTGTCAACGAGCAGGATGTTCCCGCGCGTGACCCAATAAAACTTAACGACACTTAGGTCGACGTTCGTCATCTTCTGCAGCAGATCGACCGCCCTCGGCCCCTGAATCGCAATTTGCGTGAAATCATCCGATAGATTTTCAACTGCGCAGTCGAACTGGCGGGTATTGTCGCGAACCCAGCTGAAAT
>JBEKXC010000272.1:0-5755 GCA_049512435.1 Terriglobales bacterium
ACAGCGAAGGGCAAACTGTATAACAGAGACCCAATCACCAGCCCTTCGAAAGTGAATGCCAGCGTGTGGCCGGTGAGCGATTCCCACCAGCGGCCAAGCGGACTCCGCGAACCAAGCGCCACCAGAACATAAAAGCCGAGCACAGTCGGCGGCAAGACAATGGGAAGCGCCACGGCGGCCTCGACCAGAAATTTCCAGCGCCAGCGCGAGTAAGTCAGCCAGTACGCGATGGGAATCCCAATCGCGATCAGCAGCGTCGAGACAATACCTGCGAGACGTACGGTCAACCAGAACGCCTCCCAGTTCATTTCCATGCTCCATCTAAGTGTTTATCCGTAGGCAGGCTAAAACCGAAACTGGTGAGCAGGGAAGCAGCCTCGGGGCTGCGCAAAAACTCCAGGAACTTGCGGGCGGCATCCTGCTGTTTTGATTTTGAGAGCACGACCGCCGCTTGGTTCAGCGTGGGATAGGCGTCGAGCGGAACCGTCCAGTAGCGGCCTTTATCTTTCATAGCGGGTGCGAGGGCATGCGAGAGCGCGATCAGCCCCGCCTGCGCGCCGCTTGCGAAACGTTTTCGCCCAGCACAAGCCGGCTGGAAACCTGATCGTAAATTCCGAAGTGCCGCAGCGCGGCAGCAGCGGCGCGGCCGTATGGAGCGGTCGCCGGATTCGCAATCGAAATCTTTTTGACCGATGGATCGAGCAAAGCTTGAATTCCGATCTTCGATAAGTCCAGTGGCGAGTCGTTCGGTACCCACAGCACCAACCGTCCAATCGCATAACGATACAGAGTATCTTTTGATGCCAGTCCTTCGCTGATCAACTGTTGGGGATATTCTTCATCGGCCGAGAAGAAGACATCAAAGGGTGCGCCGTTTCGTATCTGATTGGTTAGATTGCCAGACGCGCCGAACGAGAGCTTCACCGTCCGCCCGGTTTTCTTCGTGTAAGCTTCGACAAGTTGCGGAAGGGCAGCACTCATATCGGCTGCCGCCGCCACAGTAATTTCCTGTGCGCTTGCGAAAGATCCTGTCAGCAGGAGGAGCAACGCCAACAATTGATTCATCGCAAAGTTTCCATCCGTCTATTTCCGTAGAGACGCGGCTTACCGCGTCTCCTAACTCCACCAATGCAGATGGAGCAAAACCCTGTCTCCACGTGCGCCGTCATACTGCGGAAGCCCGCGGGCCTGTTATGCCAGTTTCGTCTTCGACAACGGCAACTCCCGCACCCGCTTGCCGGTGGCTCCAAATACCGCGTTGTATAGAGCAGGCGCAAAAGGCGGCACACCGGGCTCGCCAACCCCAGCCGGCCGCGCTTCGCTCTCCACAATGTGCACCTCGATATTCCGTGGAGCGCGGTTCATCCGCGTGATCTGAAAGTTGTGGAAGTTGCTCTGATCGATAACTCCGTTGGTAGCGGTAATTTCGCCGAACAGCGCCAGGCTGGTTCCGAAAACAGCCGCGCCCTCGAACTGGTTGCGGATATTGTCAGGGCTGACGATCGTCCCCGCATCGACCGCGGTCCACACATTCGGAATGTGCACCTGTCCCTTGCTGTCGACTTCGACTTCAACAACAGTTGCTACGTAGGTCAGGAAACTACGGTGAGCGGCGATGCCCATGCCGTGCCCTTTGCCCATGTCCATGCCCATTGCCCGCTTGCCCCATCCCGATTTCTCCGCCGCGATCTCGACCACGCGCCGCAATCGCCCTGTGTCGAGCGGATAATTCCTGGCGTCTTCCGCTTCATCCCCTTTGAGGTCGAGGTTGACGATGCGCGGCGGACCGATCAGGTCAAGCAGATACTCGACCGAATCTTTGTTAGCCACTTTCGCAAGCTCGTCCGCGAAAGAATGTATCGCGAACGCATGATAGATATTCGCAACGCTGCGGAGCCATCCAATGCGCACATGGTAGTCGGCGGGGCCGTTTTCGGCGCGATGGTTGGGAATATCGAAAGGAAGGTTGTTCCATCCGAGGCCCATCTCGTCGTCGGCATAAGTGGCGGATGCGTTGAAAGTTGAATCGATGGGGGGATACACAGTGCGCTGCAGCCACGCCGTCGGCTTGCCATCAGGCCCAACTGCAGCCTTCATGTACATCGCGGCGACGGAGTGAAAAAAATCGAAGTGAATATCGTCTTCCCGGCTCCAGACGACCTTGACGGGCTTGCCGAGTTGCTTGGAGAGAACGGCGGCTTCCGCCACCTGGTCAGGTTTTGACTTGCGCCCAAAGCCGCCGCCGAGCAGCGTGACGTGGCAAGTCACATCTTCTTTCTTGATGCCGAGCACGCCGGCAATCGTTTCCTGCACCGCCTGCGGATTCTGCGTCGGCGCCCAGGCCAGCACTTTTCCGTCACGATACTCCGCGACGGCTACCGGCGGCTCCATGGAAACGTGCGCCAGGTGCGGAGTGTAGTACTCCGCTTCAATGATCTTGCCGCCCTTGGCAAAAGCGGCATCCACATCGCGGACGTTGCGAACAACTTTGCCCGGCTGCCGTGAAGTGGCTTCAAGCGTTTTCCGAAACGGCGCCGAGTTGTACACCGAGTGTGGACTACTATGAATGTCCCATTCAATCTTGAGACTCTTGCGCCCCTTAAATGCCGCCCACGTGTTATCGGCAATCACGGCGACTCCGCCCAGAGGCTGGAACTGGTGCGGCGGTTTAAAAGTATCGATCATCAGCGTCTTCCGCACGCCGGGCACTTTGAGTGCGGACTTGTCGTCGTACGACTTGATCTTCTGTCCGAGTACGGGCGGATGCTCAATCGAGGCGTAAACCATACCCGGCATGGTCGCGTCCATGCCGAAGATCGCTTGGCCGGTGACGATCTCGGGAAGGTCGAACAGGGAATTACTTTCTTTGCCGATGTAACGCCACTCGGCGCGCGACTTGAGCGGGACATCTTTTTTCTTCGGAACGGGCAACTGGGCCGCAGCAGCGGCAACTTCACCGTAGCCTAGCTTGCGGCCGCTGGCACGATGCACAACGAAGTGAGGCTCGGTCGTGCACTCCTTCGGGGAAACGCCCCACTGCGCGGCGGCGGCGCCTATCAACATCACGCGCCCAGTCGCGCCCACTTGGCGCATCAGGTGGAAGTTACTGCGGACCGAGTGCGACCCGTCCGTATCCTGATCACCGTATTTCGGATCGCCAATCGCTTGCTCAATTCTGACCTTGGACCAATCGGCGTCAAGTTCGTCGGCGACCACCAGCGGCAAGGCGGTGCGACTGCCGCAGCCCATCTCCGAGCGATGCGCGACGATTGTGACCGTGCCATCCGGCGCGATCGACATCCACAAGCTGGGTTCAAAGGCCGGCGCGGCCGCTTCGCCCTCCGCGGCCCAGAGCGGCTCGGGAACAAAGCGCGCGCTCAGCACAAACGCTCCGCTCACCAGAGCTGCGTGCAGGAATCCTCGTCGGCTAATGGGACGGTTGACATTGGCGCTGACATTTTCGATGAGCTTCATGCCGTCTCCTTTGCCGCCTGAAGCTTCGCCGCTTGATGAATGGCCGCCCGAATCCGCTGATACGTTCCGCAGCGGCAAAGATTGCCGGACATTGCTGTGTCAATGTCCTGGTCGTTGGGATTCTCGTTCTCCTTAAGCAGTGCTATTGCCTGCATGATCTGGCCGGTCTGGCAGTAGCCGCATTGCGGCACCCGAATTTCCATCCACGCCTTTTGCACGGAATGCATAGGCGCGATGCCTTCAATCGTGATGATCTCGGCGCCACTGATCTCTCTCATGGGAGTGCTGCAGGAGCGGATAGCAGCGCCATTCTGGTGCACCGTGCATGCGCCGCATAATGCCATGCCGCAGCCGAACTTCGTCCCCGTGAGTTGAGCCACGTCGCGCAAATACCAAAGCAGCGGCATGTCGGGATCGCCGTCAAAGGTCTTTTCCTTGCCGTTCACTTTAAAACGAATCATTCTCTCCTCGGTCAACTGCGCATGCTGCAAAATTGATTTCCATATCCTAGTCGCAGACCGCGAAATGTGAAAGAGTGGAGGCGGCGATTTGTGGAGGCGACAATTGAAGTCCTCTCTGCGGCACTCCCCTGTGTTCCCCCGCGCTCCCTGTGGTTAAGGTTTTCGCTGACGCCAGCTCGCCATCATATAATCGTCTGTCATTTGTCTGACAGCACGGGAGGAATTTTGGCCTACGACGATCTGCGGGACTGGATCAAAGCACTCGACCGAGCCGGCGAACTGAAGCGTATACGTACGGAAGCGGATCCAATTTTAGAGGTTGCGGAAATTGCCGACCGGGTTTCGAAAAGTAGAGTTAGAGACAGAGACAGAGATAAAGACAAAGACAAGCAGGGAACTGTCGGCGGCAAGGCTCTGCTATTCGAAAACCTGAAGAACTATCCCGGCGCGCAACTTCTGATCAACCAGTTCGGATCGGCGCGCCGCATGCGGCTCGCGCTCGAAGTCGAGGCACTCGACGAAATCGCCGAGCGCATCCGCGGTTTCATGGACGTGAAGTCTCCGCAAGGCTTCCTCGACAAAGTGAAGATGCTGCCCATGCTCGCCGAGATGGGCAAGTTCTTTCCGAAGACCGTTGCCACAGGTCCATGTAAAGAAGTGATCAAGCGTGACAATTTCTCACTGCTCGATTTTCCCATCCTGCAGTGCTGGCCAAAAGATGCCGGACGCTTCATCACTCTGCCCTCCGTGATCACGCGCGATCCGAAAACCGGCAAGCGCAACGTGGGCATGTATCGCATGCAGATCTACGATGAGCGCACCACTGGCATGCACTGGCAGCGCCAGAAAGTAGCAGCCGAACATTACCGGGACAGAATGCGGCAATCTGTTCGGAATGGTGGAGACACGAGCGCCCCTTCGGCAACCTCAGGGTGGGCTCTCGCCCGTGCCGCTGTCGACATCATGGCAAGATCCTCAGGAGGCGCAATGCTAGCAGCGGGGGATCGTCCCTCCGGCCGAATGGAAGTAGCCGTGGCCATCGGCACCGAACCCGCGCTGACTTTCTCTGCGATCGTGCCCGCGCCGCCCGACGTCGAAGAGTTCATCATCGCTGGATTCCTACGCCAGAAGCCAGTCGAACTGGTGAAGTGCGACACCGTCGATCTGGAAGTTCCAGCGAACGCCGAGATCATTCTCGAAGGCTACGTGAATCTAGACGAACTCCGCACCGAGGGCCCGTTCGGAGATCACACCGGCTTCTACTCGCTCGAAGATGAGTACCCGGTATTTCATGTCACATGCGTTACGCACAGAAAAGATCCGATTTATGCGACGACCGTCGTAGGCAAGCCGCCGCAAGAAGATGCCTGGATGGGCAAGGCAGTCGAGCGCATCTTCCTGCCGCTGATGAAGCTGACCATTCCTGAACTTGTGGACATTAATCTGCCGATTGAGGGCGTGTTTCATAACCTGATGATTGTCTCTATTCGCAAGTCGTATCCCGGACAGGCGCGCAAGGTGATGAACGCCATCTGGTCGCTGGGGCAGGCCATGTTCACTAAGTGCATCATCGTAGTAGACGAAGACGTAGACGTGCAGGATATAGCCGACGTCACCTTGAAAGTGCTGAACCACATCGATCCCGAGCGCGACATCCAGTTTACTTTGGGACCGGTAGATTCGCTCGACCACGCCTCGCGCCTGGCGAACTACGGATCGAAGATGGGCATCGACGCCACGCGCAAGTGGTCGACGGAGGGCTTTGGGCGTCCGTGGCCGGACGAGATCGTGATGGACGCGAAAACCCGGGCATTGGTGGA
>JBEKXC010000273.1:0-5319 GCA_049512435.1 Terriglobales bacterium
GTTTTGCCCCGTCGCAACTTGCCGTCTGTTGCCGGTTTGGGGGCACAAGACCTTGCGAATCTTGTGCTTAGTCCTTATGCTGGGCTGGCAACGCAATTGCCAACTGAGCAGTGGGGACGGTGTGCGCATCACACCGATTTGCACACCGGTGATTTGCACACGGGCTTGCACGACTGTTTGCACACGTGGGGTGCTGTTCCGCGCAATGTTGGCGAATCGGAGTACCCTGCGACTGACAAGCGTCCGATTGACGAACTATGGAATCACCGATTTTCAAGGCAGTGATTGTGGGCGCCGGACCGGCGGGTCTGACGGCCGCCTACGAGTTGTCGAAGCAGCATGCACCAGTGGTTGTGCTTGAGAGCGACCCTGAATATGTCGGCGGAATCTCTCGCACTGTTAACTATAAAGGCTTCCGCTTCGATATTGGCGGGCACCGCTTTTTCTCGAAGTCCCGCGAGGTGGAAGATTTTTGGACGGAGATTGCCGGCGAAGACATGCTCCATCGTCCGCGATCGTCGCGCATTTACTACCGCGGCCAGTTCTATACCTATCCTCTGAAACCGTTCGAGGCGCTGTCGAAGCTCGGCTTGATTGAATCGACGCTGTGCATGTTCTCGTTTATGGGTGCGCGCCTAAACCCCACTCGCGATCCGAAAACGTTTGAAGACTGGGTCACTAACCAGTTTGGCAAACGCTTGTTTCGGATCTTTTTCAAAACCTACACCGAGAAGGTGTGGGGGATGAGTTGCCGGGAGATCTCCGCCGATTGGGCGGCGCAACGGATCAAGGGGCTATCGGTTGGTTCGGCCCTCAAGCACGCGCTTTTTAGCAAGAAGCCCAAAGACCGCACGCAGGTGGTGAAGACCTTGATCGACACCTTCCGATATCCGCGACTGGGACCGGGAATGATGTGGGAGGCGTGCACAGAAAAAGTCCACAAGCTGGGCGGCGAAGTGCTGCTGGGGCGCAGAGTCGTTGGCTGCCGCTTCGACTCCACCAGCAATCTCTGGATCGTGACGGCCCGCAGTGCCAGCGGCGATTTGGAAGAATATCGCGCCGAGCATGTAATCTCATCCATGCCTATCAGGGAACTGGTGGCGCAGATCGACCCACAACTTCCCGAAGCCGCGCTGCAGGCTGCGCGCTCTTTGCGGTATCGCGACTTCCTGACGGTTGGACTGATTGTGCATGACCGCGGCCGTTTCTCCGACAACTGGATTTACATTCACGATCCCAGTGTGCAGGTTGGCCGCGTGCAAAATTACAAATCGTGGTCGCCGGAGATGGTTCCCGATGCCGGCTATTGCTCCTATGGCCTCGAATATTTCTGCTTCGAGGGGGATGGATTGTGGACGACGAGCGACGGTGAACTGATCGAACTGGCCAGGAAGGAAATCCAAAAAGTGAACCTCGCTGCCAGCGCGGATGTGGTCGATGGATGCGTCATCCGACAACCCAAAGCGTATCCGGTTTATGACGACGCGTACCAGCAGCATGTGAACACGATTCGGAAAGCCCTTGACGAGAACTATCCCACGCTTCACCTGGTTGGCCGGAATGGCATGCACAAGTACAACAATCAGGACCACGCCATGATGACGGCGATGCTTACTGCCAAGAATATCCTGGCAGGCGAGCGCAAGTACGATGTCTGGGCGGTGAATCAGGACGCCGAATACCACGAGGCGGGCGCGGCGGGTGAGCAAGCAGTGGTAGCGGAGACCCGGGTTCCAGTCAGGAACGTGGCCACCCCCGCGTAGACCACGAAGTGATTCCGACAGCTATGAGCGGCCAGATCATGACCGACCAGAGAATAACGGACGAGACTCGCGACCGACTGGCCGATTCTCCGGCGGCGCAATCTGCACCCGCCGATGGTACTCTGCCTGCTCTGGCTGCCACCGCCGCGTCGCCATCTTTCCCTGCCGCGTCTTCCATTCCTTCCTCAATGAACTCCTGGTGGCGAATCGCCGATTTCGGCGTGTTTGGCCTGTGGATCGTAATTGTCAGCTTCACCATTAACTATCACGAGAAGTGGGCGGACGAAGCGCAAGCCTGGCTGATTGCGCGCGATCTCGATCTGCGCACCATCTGGTTTCACGAACTGCGTTACGAGGGATCTCCCGGCCTGTGGCACACGATCCTGTGGGTGGTGCAACACGTGTTCCACGCGAAATATGACGCGATCGGCTACATTGGTATGGCGGGCGCGACCGCCGGAGTCGCGTTGCTGATCTTTAAAGCGCCGTTCCCGCGGATCATCCGCTGGCCGCTGGCTTTTACCTATGTCATGGTCTACCAGTACGCGGTGATCGCGCGGCCTTACACGCTTCTACCGCTACTGGCCTTCGGCGCCGCCATCCTGTTTAACGACATCCGGCATCCCGAACGAATGACAGTGGTCCTCATATTGCTAGCCAGCTTGAGTGTGCACGGTACGATTTTCTCTGGCTGTTTCGGGATGGCGTACCTGATCGAAGCTGTCCGCTCGTGGCGCACTCTAGAAGCGGAAGTGCGGACGCGGTACCAGATTTGCGTTGCCGTAATGGCACTGACCTTTCTGTTCCTGTTCATCATCTTGAAGCCGACGCCGGACATCGATGTCTTTCTTAGGAATAAAGAAATTGCACAGATGCCGCCCGGTATACGGGCGCAAATTGACGCCCCAGCACTGCGAAAACTGAGCGCCATTATTTCCGGTGCTTTTCTGGACTACCTGGTTCCTTCGGTTTTGTTCGTCGCGCTCGTCGCGGCGTGGTGCTTGATGCGCCGCAGATTCCTGATCTTCGTGCTGCCGGTCGGAGCCCTGATTGCTTTGTATTTCGTACAGGGGTATCCGCACCACCACGGGACCCTGTTCATAGCTGCGATAACTGCTTTGTGGATCGCATGGCCAGACAAGCAAGAGCGCCGCGGCTTCGGCGTCCGCGAGCGCCGGGCCGCACACGGCATGGTCCTTTTGCTCCTCTGCCTGTGCGCTGTCAACATCGTAGACGGTGTCGTGGTCATTCATCACGAACATCTCTATCCCTATAGCGGTGCCGAAGACGCGGCAAAATACCTGAAGTCGGTCGGTGCCGATCGTGGACCTATATTCGGATTTTCCCACGGAATGGCTGGAGTGCAGGCCTATTTCGACCACAACATCCTTGCGAACACTCCGACCGCGTACTTTCATCATGGCTTGCCTTTGCACGGTCTCACCGTCAATGTGGACGAATTACAGCAAGTGAACCCGGAGTATGTGGTCGCGTATTCCAATAACCCGGACGAGATGCTCCAACAGGGTATTCCGAATTTCAAGACTCAAGGGTATGTGTTAGTGCACTTTTCCGACGGCTACAATCTCTACAAACGTATTGCGTTCCAAAGGGAGACGTATTTCATCTTCCGCCGCACCCGTCCTGGCGCTCTGCAAACGCCGGCGCGAGCTCAGAACTGACCGAATTCCAATGCGCAACTTCACGGTGGTGGATACGCTGGGGACGCTCAAGGCATGCGTCGCGCTTCTCCCATTCATGTTCGCCCCGGGGTATGTCGCGGGATGGGCGCTCGATCTCTTCGAGTTCCGGCAGCGGCGTCCGATTCTGCGGCTGATTCTCGCAGTCCCACTCACTATCGCCATTTGTCCGATGCTTTCGTATCTGCTGGCCCGGTTCCTCGAGCCGGGGCTCTTGTTTTATATGGGAGCGTTCGCCGCCTGCGCATGGCTTCTGGCTAAGGGCGTTCGGCGAACGAAGCTGCGATCGGTTTCAAAATACATCTGGGTTGCTCTGGGCCTGGTCACGCTGTGGGGAGTGGTGGCCATTGGATCGATGGTAGATCTGCAAATCGGGGGCAAGCTCTATCCGCCAATTGTCGCTTATGACCATTCCGTACGTACCGCGCTGACGGTTGCGATTGCGCGCCATGTTCCTCCGAGCAATCCTTTCTTTGCCAATGCAGCGGCGCCCTTGCGCTATCACTATTTGTGGTTGCTGTTTTGCAGCCTGCCCATGAAGGTGTTCCATCTGTCGCCGCGATGCGTGGTGTACTCGGGCGTCGTCTGGTGCGGACTGGGCTTGATGTGTTTGATCGCGCTTGGGCTAAAGTTCCTGATGCGAGTGCAAACGGACATCGAGCGAAAAACTTTGCTCGGGGTTGGCCTGCTTTGTGTCACCGGCCTGGACCTTTTGCCGAACCTCTACATTGGATTTACGCGACGGTTGTGGCTGGATGATATGGAGTTGTGGAACGAACAGATCACTTCCTGGGTTGGCTCCTCATTGTGGGTGCCACACCACGTCGCCGCGTTGATCGCGTGTTTCGTGGCATTTTTGCTTCTGCGTCACCAGGCCGATGCTCAGCGGTGGGCCACTGGGCCCGTAATCGTGGCGGGGATGGCCTTTGCCAGCGCAGCGGGTATGTCGGTTTACGTTACGTTCACGTTTGTGGTTGCTGTCGCGCTTTGGCTGCTGGCGTTGATCGCGCGGAAGGGCTGGTTAGAAGTAGCGATGTTCGTGGGTGCCGGTGCGGTGGCGCTCGTCTGGGGACTGTCGTACCTTTCCGGCCTTCGCGGTCCCGCCGGCGGCGCCGCTTTTGTGGAATTCGCGCTACGCCCGTTTCTACTAGGAATTTATCTCGCCAAGCGAATTGGCATCCAGTTCCCGACACAATGGGCGCTGACTATCGCCAACGCGATGTTCCTGCCCATCAACTATGCGCTTGAGCTCGGATTCTTTCTTGCGGTCGGCATTCTGCGTCTGCGGCAGCTTGTACGCGGCAAGGTTGAGGTCAACGCCAACGAACTTGCATCCTGGACGCTGGTCATGACCAGTTTCCTGATTGGCACATTCCTGCGTTCGAGTACCATAGGCAGTAACGACTTAGGATGGAGATGCTTCCTTCCGGCGCAATTGATTCTGCTGCTTTGGGGGGCGACGGCCGTTCATGATTGGTGGTTTTATCGTTCGAGCGTCGCACCCCAACCCGCGCTCGGCCCGTGGGCACGCGGGGCGCTCGCGACGCTGTTGATTCTTGGCGTACTCGGAACTGCGTACCAGGTGTTCATGTTGCGCATGTTTCCGGTCCTCGTTGATCGCGGGGCCTTCAGGGGACTAAGCTGGACAGATCCGGACCGGCAGTTCGGCAAACGGGCATATGCGCTGCGGTCGGCATACGAAGTTCTCGATGCGCAGCTGCCTTCGTCGGCCGTTCTGCAAAGCAATCCCTCGCGGCAGAATCCCATCCTGAACATGCTCTATTCCGGTCATGACGCGGCCGCCGGGGATGCGGGATGTGGGACAGACTTTGGCGGTGACCCCGGCCTCTGTGCTC
>JBEKXC010000274.1:0-5308 GCA_049512435.1 Terriglobales bacterium
TCAATCAGCCGAGCGCAATCGGCCGTGCCTTCTTCCCATTCGATGCCGATGTAAACGTCTTCGGTGTTTTCGCGGAAGATGACAATATTCATGCGCTCGGGATGCTTCACGGGCGAGGGAACTCCAGAGTAGTACTTTACCGGACGCACGCAGCCGTAGAGATCGAGGATCTGGCGCAGGGCGACGTTGAGGGAGCGGATGCCGCCTCCGACGGGAGTGGTCAGCGGACCCTTGATGGCGACGCGAAATTCGCGGATGGCGCTAACCGTGTCATCGGGGAGCCAATTCTCGAAACGAGCTTTGGCTTTCTCGCCGGCAAAGACTTCGTACCAGGCTACGGAACGCTTGCCTTGATATGCCTTCTCGACGGCGGCGTCGAAGACGCGAACGGAAGCTTTCCAGATATCGCGGCCGGTGCCGTCCCCTTCAATGAATGGGATGATTGGGTGATCGGGAACGCGGTACTTGCCGTTGCTGTACTCGATCTTTTGTCCGTGGGATGGGATCGGGACTCCGTTGAACGACGCCATGCACTTGCCTCCGGAACTTGGAAAAGAACTAATCATTATAGATTGGGAGAAGGGAAGGTAGGCGGACAATCACAAAGCGATGTGACGACACTCACAGTGGAACACATCGGACGGAGCGACCGGCGTCCTGACGGGCGAGGGCGCCCGTCGCTCCATTAGCAAGCTATTCGCGTTCGATTTTTACCGACTTCACGACTACGTCTTTGTTGGGGCGGTCCTGGCGGTTTTTGGCGACTTTCGAGATTTTTTCCGCGACATCGTATCCCTCGATTACCTCGCCGAAGATGGTATGTTTGCCGGTGAGCCAGTCGGTGTTGGCGACCGTGATGAAAAACTGCGACCCGTTAGTGTTGGGGCCGGAGTTGGCCATGGCCAGCTTCCCTGCCTTTTCGAAACGGTGTGGAGAGGCTTTGGTTTCGTCTTCAAACTGGTAGCCAGGACCGCCAAAGCCTGTACCCATCGGGTCACCGCCCTGGATCATGAAACCGGGAATTACCCGATGGAAAATAGTCCCGTTGTAAAGGGGGTCGCGGGTCTTTTTGCGGGTGGTGGGGTGTGTCCACTCGCGCTTGCCTTCGCTCAGTTCGACAAAGTTAGCGACAGTCTTGGGTGCATCCTTCTCAAACAAGCGGCAAACGATGGTGCCCTCGCTGGTTTCGAGCACGGCATAGGTTCCGGGTGTGCGGGTCATAGTCTCCTCTTGAATCGATCTTACTTACATCGAGTTGGCGCCATGGATTTCAATATGCGTGATCTTAACCGGACGGACCGGGCGTTCACCGTCCGTGGCCATGCGCGCGATTTTCTTAACCAACTCGACAGCCGCATCATCGCACTGGCCGAAGATGGTATAGCCGCCATTCAGGCTGGGGTAGGGAACCTCGGTGATGAAGAACTGCGAGCCATTGGTGTCAGGTCCGGCGTTAGCGTAGGCAAGA
The DNA here is from genome assembly GCA_049512435.1 of Terriglobales bacterium. Classification (GTDB taxonomy): domain Bacteria; phylum Acidobacteriota; class Terriglobia; order Terriglobales; family Acidobacteriaceae; genus Acidiflorens. Next base: position 1,469 of record JBEKXC010000274.1, read on the forward strand.
CGCCCGGGGCGATCGAACTTGACCGTGGGCGAAGTCTCATTCTTGAATTTGTAGCCGGGATCGCCGGTGCCGTCGCCTTTGGGGTCTCCACCCTGAATCATGAATGCTGGAATCACCCGATGAAAGATGGTGCCGTCATAGAGCGGGACACCGTGCTTCTTGGCGTGGGAGACGGGGCTGGTCCAGTCTTTGGTGCCGTCAGCCAGGCCGATGAAATTCGCGACTCCGATCGGAGCTATCTTCGGAAACAGCGTGCAATGCAGGTCTCCGGCTGAGGTTTGAATGGTAGCAGTGGGGTCGGCGGCAGCGGCGAGCAGTGAGGTGGAGATGATCAGGACGATGATCAGGACAAGGGTCTGGAGTAGAGTGCGCATGGTTGCTCCTGTAGAGTGTTTTGGCAAAGTTTGATTGTACGACAAACGATTGTACGGCAGGCACCCTGCAGTTGCTGGTGGAGAGCCGGGCATCCCCGCCCGGCCGCGATGCTGCCGCAGGCGCAACGAGGCGGGCGATGGCGCCCATCGCTCCACCGAGTCACTCATTCCGCATAATGGCAGCCCGAGCCTGCTCGATGCACAGCGCAAGCGGTTCGTCCGTCGAGATCACCGTCTTGCCATAGGTGATCGGTTCGAAGCGGGCCTTAACCTCTAAATAGAGCGCGAACGTTCGGTTATGTGCGGGGTGCGAGCCGTCAGGCTCGAGATCAAGCCGCTGGCGTGCGGATTCATCGGAACACTCGCACTCGATGATGGTCCAGGGCTGAGCGAGTTCGCGGGCTGATTCGAGCACGCGGTCGATCTGGTAGCGGCGAGAAAACGGACGGCCGTCGAGGAAGATTTTACGAGCGGGAGTTCTTTGCAACAGGTATCGGGCAGCGTCGAGCATGACCTCCATCACGAAGTCGTCTTGCTTCACGGAGTATTCGATATCGTTTTGCGTGGAGCCAGCCGGCGCGAACAGGGCGGCGCGGATCTCGTCCTTGCTCAGGAGCGCGCCGGTTGTGCGGTGGGCCAGAGCACGAGCGAGCGTGGTTTTACCGGTTCCGGGAAGCCCGGCCATCAGAACGATCATTCTGTACAGATTGTAGCGGAGGCTCAGGTCAGCAAGTTTAGCTGGAGGCTCAGTTGGAGGCAGCCATCGCGGCGACTGCGGTGGCCGGCGCAGTGACGGGTTCTTCGAGAGTCGGAAGCGGGAACATCGTCTGGGATTGGCGCCAATCGCTGTAGCGGTCGGAGACCATAATGTGAAAGACCCACTGGTGGCGCTCTTCTTCAGGCTCGACCAGACCGAGCGCGTTCAGATAGAAGAGGTAGTGTTCGACGAAGCGGATTTCTTGCTTCGACATCCCGCGCCGCTGCAGGTCGACCGTGATGCCGGCGAGATGAGAGGACGCGGTGTCGCCATCCGCCGGAGCCGCGTTGCGATTGTGGCGGCGAAGTTTCTTCTGTACCTTGACGGTGCGAACGGCGGAGTTCACTTGAATCTGGTCGTGGAACTGGCGGTAATAAGCTTCGGAAAGATCGGCGACGAAATCGCGAGTCCAGGGACGGCAGTAGCGGCGCGAAGGATCGAGACGACGATCGAAGTGCAGCGCCTCGCTCTCTTCGATTGGAACCAATTCATGCGAAGCTTTTAAGGCCTCGAGTTCGTCGTCGTCTTGAATGCGGGGCAGATCGAGGCGGTCAATCTCCTCGTTTTGCCGGAGCAGGGAATCGTGCGACGGACGGAACATTGGGTTCCAGAGCATGCCGCGAAGACCGCGGAAGCGAAACGCGTGCAGGAGCCGGTGGTGACGGTGAGCGTCGACGCGGTGCAGAGCAAACGCAGACTGCGGAGCTGCGAGCGCAAGGACAAGGACAATGACAATAGCAATGCCAAAGACGGTCTTAATCACGATCGGCAGCATGATCGGCGAGATCGGAAGCGTTCCCGGCGCTTTGAGTTTTTGCGTCATTACGATTGCATCATTAAGCTGTGAACCGCCGCTTTTCAATAACCCCGGGGGGGGTGGGCAAAATACCCATTTTCCACGAGGTTCTCGAATTGTAAACCAGAGATGAAGAAGTCTGTGAAGCAATTCGACGTAAGGCCCCTTACTTAAGGGAGTTAGCGATAGTTACCTATGGGCAATTCATTGATTCCGGGTGCCGATGTGGTAAACGTGCAACTTGGTGGATGGCGAAGTTCACGAGCGGAGACGGGGCAAGCCCCGTCTCTACGGGATGCGCCGTCACTTGCGGAACAGGTCGCCGAGCCCTTGCCTCATGACTTGGCCGCCCACTTCGGCAATTGAGGTGGTCAGGGGGATGTCTTTCGGACAAATCTCAACGCAGTTTTGAGCGTACCCGCATTCCTGGATGCCGCCGTCGCCCATCAACGCCGACAAACGCTCGCGCTTCAGCGCCTGGCCGGTGGGGTGCGTGTTGAACAGACGCACTTGTGAGATGGTGGCCGCGCCGACGAATCCCGTGTCCTCATCGAACTGCGGGCAGGCTTCCATACAGCAGCAACAGGAAATGCAGCGCGATAGTGGATAGGCTTCTTCCTGGTCCTCCATGGTCACGCGCGGCCCCGGACCGAGGTCGTAGGTACCATCGATCGGTATCCAGGCTTTGACTATCTTCAGGTTCTCGAAGAGCACGCTCCGATCGACGGCGAGGTCGCGCACGACCGGAAACTTCGAGAACGGCTCGAGCTTAATCGGCTGATCGAGGTGGTCGAGCAGCGCGGAGCAGGCCATGCGGGCGCGTCCATTGATGAGCATGGCGCAGGAGCCGCAGATCTCCTCAAGACAGTTCGAGTCGTAGGTGATGGGCGTGGTCTGCTTTCCGTCGCGGGTAACGGGGTTGGCGGCGATCTCCATCAGCGCCGACGTGATGTTCATGTTCGGCTTGTAAGGAATCTCGAACTCTTCCCACGACGGCTTGGCGTCGGGGGTGGGTTGGCGTTTGATTTTTAGGATTACGGATTTTGTGTTTGCCATTTAGCTCTTAGCCTTTAGCGCTTAGCTCGACCCATTGTCATCCTGAGCAGAGCGAAGGACCTGCGCATTTTGCTCGCCCCAAGAGAATGCATGGGTCCTTCGCTTCGCTCAGGATGACAGAGCACTTAAAGTCGTCGGGCGTTGCTTCCACCTCAGTACTTCCTCGGCCGCGGCGGAATCAGACTTGCATCCACCGCTTCGAACTCGAACTTCGGCTCGTCCAGATCTGGCGCGAAGCTTGCTTTCGTGGTCTTCATCCAGTTCTTGTCGTCGCGGTCAGGGAAATCCGGCTTGTAATGCGAACCGCGAGATTCGTCGCGCATGGCCGCTCCCTGCGCGATTACGCGCGACAATTGCAGCATGTTGTAGAGCTGGCGCGCGAATGCGATCGTCGTATTCGCCCACTGCGAGCGGTCGCTCAGGTTGATCTTCTGGAAGCGATGCAGCAGTTCCACAATCTTGGCGTCGGCTGCCTCGCACTTTTTGTTGTAGCGGATGACGGTGCAGTTCTCGGTCATCAGTGCGCCGAGTTCGCGCCAGATCAGAAACGGATTTTCGTTTCCGTCGGCTTTCATCAGTCGGGCGTTGATTTCCTCTTGCCGTTTGCGTTCAGCCTCAAAATGTCCGTTGGAATTGCCGGGCGCGGCTTGCAGACTCTTGGCGTACTGCACGGCATTCGGGCCGGAGATGAAGCCTCCAAAGATGCACGACACCAGCGAGTTTGCACCTAGCCGGTTGGCGCCATGGTATTGATAATCGGCCTCGCCTGCCGCGTAGATTCCGGGAATGTTGGTGGCTTGTTTGTAATCGATCCAAAGGCCGCCCATGGTGTAGTGCATGCCCGGGAAGATCTTCAT
>JBEKXC010000275.1:0-5304 GCA_049512435.1 Terriglobales bacterium
AGCAATCAAGGTGACGAGGATCGCAGGCCAAATTACAACCTTGGCGTGAGACAGCCATAGCGCCGTCACTGGCCCGATCATCGCAGGGAGGATCAAGAGAATCCAGGCACGGCCCGAATGCGTCTCCTCCGCCAACACATCGTCTTGGAATGCCCCGCTCATATTCAGCCCTTAGTTCGGCTCTTAGCTCTGAGTCCTCAACTCCTCATTGCTCATCTCTTCCCACAGGCGTACGTATGCAAGGCCTTTTTCGTAGCGGGTGACCACGATCTCGGCACCCTTTTCCAGCGCGCCGCCGTTCTCGCTGCGCGCGCCGCAGGTGCGCCTGGTGCCGGCCTGCGAGTAAATGATTTCGCCGGTGCCGTTTTCACGAATGGGCATCGAGATTCGTCCCAGCACGCCGACCATTTCGTAGTCGGCCGAGTCCATATTTTCCTCGCGCGAGATCAGCACGCGCGTGAGAAACAGAAAAACGATGGCGGCGCCGAAGAGTCCGGCCCCCAGGGCGATCAGCAGGCCGAGCGCGAACCATATGCTGGAGAAGCGCGTGATCAAGAAACCCGTCCCACCGAACCAGGCGAGAAACGCAGTTAAGGTAACGAAGTTGAAGGGCGAGACCGGCGCCTGCTGACCGGCATGCGCGGCTGTGCCCTGAGCGACGTTGTCATGCGCCATCGGTGCGTGTCCGCCGCCAACATGCGCGCTGCCATGGGGAAAGTGCGGAAGATGCAGGTGCCAGCGCATCCCACCGGCGATGAACGAAAGCGCACTCAGCAGAAAGCCGACGGCGAAACAGATCAGATAAAAGTCAGCCCACGTCATACTCGCGGTCCCAGTCTGAGTCATAAGTTTCGCCTCCTTGGTGCAGCGGGCGCGGCGCCAGTAGCGCGTGCGACCTCCGGCCGCAGAGCTTCGAACAGGCGGTCGGCGAGTCCGGGCGTGTTCAGGATTTCGCCGAGCAGCAACAGGCAGCGCCGGGTGTCCTTGTCACGCGCCACCTTGATCAGCACTGCGCTGACCTCTGGGTCGCTGGCAAAACGCTCGGAGCCTTGCAAGAGCCAGACATCAAGCTGACCTTCGGTGGTGCGCAGATCGCTGACGAGTTCCGTGTGGTAGCCCTCGGGATCGTCGACCAGAAAACCGGGATGCACCTTGAAGAAGCGAGCCAGCAAGGTGCGTGAAGACTGCGTCATATGCGGACGCTTCCCCCGTTCGATCTGCGACAGGTACGACTGGCTGATGGTCTTGCCGGTCTCGGCTTGAATGCCCTTCATCAACTCCTGTTGAGTGAGTGGCCGATTCATGCCGCGAAGGGAACCCTCGACCTCGCGGAGATAGCGAATTTTCTCCCCCAGCATCATATATTCCAGATCGCGATAATAATATAGCAATATGAAATAATGTCAAGAACTGGATTAGGCGTATTTGCAAGGACTTGGAAAGACACGAGCAAAAGACAGGAGCAGCGGACCGTCCAGGGCTACAAAAAAAGCCTCCGCCGCAGCGGAGGCTGGAAATCACGAATGCGCCGCTTCAGTTCACCTGCAAATAGACATCAGTTTGGTGCGATGCTGCCCCTCCGGCCGAACCGGTGATGGTAATGGTGTAGGTTCCAGCCTGCGTACCGGTGGCGCTAGGAGCGCTGGTGCTGGCGGATCCGCAACCAGGCAGTAGCAGGATGATACCCGCGATCAGGCACAGAAAGGCTCCGACCAACCAGCGGCGGCGCTTGCGACCGGTACCGATACCCAGCCCGATCAGGCTCAGACCTATGATGGGTAGCCCAGTGGCGTAAAACCAGCGGCGCGGGCGTAGCAGGTTGCTGTTCACAGGCCGGGCCACGGTGGGAATGCTCAACAACGTGGTTTCACAAGCGGTCCCGGCAAGTGTGACTGGGTTGGGGTTGAAGGTGGGCGTGGACGCGGTCACCATCGAAGGAGTAGTGGTTTGGCTCGGGGTGATGGTGCCGTTATAGCCATACGAACTGGTCGGACAAAAGCCAACCTGAATGTGGGCCGTGTCGCCGGCATTCACGGAGGGCGTCAAGACCGTGGGAATGATGTCGAAGTCGACAACATTCACGGTTGGCTGAGGGATGGGTGCTGTCACGGGACCACCGTTCGCGCTGACGTTTCCCGAGATGCTGATTGTATTATCGATGACAGGAATGGCCGGTGTCACATCGACTTGGACGGCTGCTGAGGCAGTGCAGGGGAGGGCCGGGCATACGGCCAGGTTCGGAATACTGCAAGAGATCGTCTCCGACGTCCCCGACTGTTGCGCCGACCCGCAGCTTCCCGTGCCGCTGCTGACTTGGGCGGTAGGGGGCTTGGTCAGTCCGGTGCTAGGCAACCCCAGAACCGTAAAAACCACGAGATTGGCGTTGTCCGGTCCGGTATTGATGATGTTGAAAGTAAACTGGGTCTGATTTCCGGCCGCGACCGGGTTGGGTGTTGGAGCGATGGGGATGCTCAGCTGGAGTGTGCTGCTGGCGCCGATCTTGCTCACGAAGGCATTCTGCGTCCCGATCAACTGCCCCTGGTACGGAGGAACCGAAGGAGGAATGGGAAAATTATTGGACTGGGTTGCGCCGGCCACGTAGGCGGCTCCGTAGACGTCGATTGCGATTCCAGTGCCCTGATCGGTTCCGCTGCCGCCCAGATAGGTTGAGTAATCGCCGGCGCCCTCCCCTGACAGCGTAGTTGCAATCGACACGACGAATGCATCTGAGGCACCGCCGCCATACACCGGCTGGACCCCGTCGTTGGGGGTTATGGGGAAGGGGTCGGAAGCAGGAGAACTGGTTGTGCCCACTACATGCGCTCCCCCCGTGGAATCCACTGTAATGGCCTGGGCGCTATCGGGGCCGGAGCCGCCCAAATAGGTGAAGTAGGTTATCGGATAGATTGAGCCTACGATGTTGCCGATCTTGGCAATGAATGCGTTGGTTGCCCCGTCGAGCCCCGCATAATTGGTCTGAAAGCCGCTGCCCGGGCTAACCCAATTGTTGGAGTTGGTGGCGCCGACGATGTAGGCATTGCTCGATGAATCCACCGCGATGGCGTTGCCAAATTCATTTCCGCTGCCGCCTAAATAGGTGGAATAGATAGGGAACGACTTGGGCTCGTTCGGGTTGATCTTGGCGACGAAAGCGTCAGTGTTCGAATTTCCCGTGGGGCAATTTTCTGTCTCGCTGGCTCCGTTGAGGCAGGACTGCTGTGCATCGAAGAGGGGAAACGCTGCCGTGCCGCCCGCTCCCTGCACGCCCAGTTGATTGGTGGTGCCGGTAAAGTACATGTTGACGTTGCTCGTGGAAAGGTCCACGGCAATGCCGCCGCCCTGGTTTGCGGTTGGCGGCCCGGCGAAATTCCCTCCGCCGAAGTAGGTGGAGTAGGCCATGCTCTGGGCACCGCTGGCGGCGGTATAGATCTTGCTGGCGAAGAACTGCGGGTTTCCGGGAGAGTTCGACTGTTGCTGGTAGCCTTCGGCGTTAGCGGGGAAGCCGTTGCTGATTCCGATTTGAGAAGTGGTCACGCCGGTGACGTAGGCGCCGCACGTCGGGTCACACGTGCCGTCGATGGCCATCCCGGTGACCGTATCGGTGCCATCCCCGGAGAGATAAGTGGAATAGGCGAGAATGTCGGTGTTGGTTTGGCTGTTGAAGGTGATCACGCTGAGAAATCCGTGGGTTCCAGGCTCAAGCGGAGCTGCCTGAAACGGAGCAAGCGTGCCATTGTTGCCTGTGCTTGTGGGAAAGTTCGGAGAAGTGGTCGTACCGGCAACATAGATATTCAAGCTCGGATCAACCGCGATTCCCGCCAGGCTGTCGGTTCCCGAACCGCCCAAGTAGGTGGCATACAGGAGCTGTGGATAGCCCGCTTGCGGGAAGGGATTGATCTCCGCAATAAATAGGTTCTGTGCGCCCGACCCCCCAAGCTGCGTCTGCAACGGCGGGGGCGGGTTCAGCGTTGTGAAGTTAGTAAAAAAGTACGTCGAGGTAGTCGAGCCTGCGACATACATATATCCGGCGGCGTTGATCGCAATTTTCACCAGACTCTCGCCGCCGGCGCCCAGGTAGCTCGAATAGCTGAGCACCGGGTCGATGACGAGTTCACGGCGGTGGTCGTAGTCCCCGATGGTGAAGCCGATTTTGTTGTCCGCGAGCAGGCGAAAGCTTCCTGCGACGGTTGCTTCGGCGTTGCCGGACGAGTTTCCTGACCCGGGTGTGGCGGGCTGATAGACGTGAGGGGCGTGGAATCGTATGTCTCCGTTGGCGGTGGAGAGGACGAGGTCGCCGGAAGCGCCCGGAACAATGTGGGCGGAGGCGCCCGTAAAGCTCAGCGCGATCTGATTGGGCTCGGCGCCGGGCGCGACGCGGAAGTCGTATTCGAGCTGTCCCTGATCGCCGTAGTAAACCAGGTCGACACCGGGATAAACCGCCTGATACTGCACGCGGCCAAACTGCGGAATGTCACGACGCCACTTGGAAGGATCGTTGCCGATGAAGTAGTTGCTCTTTCCCGGCAAAGGCGAAGTGCCGGAAACGCGAGCGGAAGCGTTCGCCCCCTCCAGCCGCGTGCGAATCCACGAGTTGGTCGGAGCGGGCATGGGGACGGCAGTCCGAGGGCTGGGGACCGCATGCTGTAGTTCGAGCACCGCTTCGTCGGCAGTCAAAAACAAGCCGTAACCGGCTCCTCGCGCGAGGAACTTGACTTGTGGAGCAGTCTGACCCTGATTCGGCTCGAAGAACATCGGCAGCGACAGCGAATTCGACGCAGTCGCCTTTTGGGCGCCAGGCTTGAGCCCGCTGCCTTTGGCGGCATGGATCGCGGTGCCGAAATAAAACACGGCGCTTGCGATGGCGAGCATGGCAGCCGCCAGAAATGCGGCTTTCATCCCATTGGCTGTCTTTGTCCTTGCTGATTTTCTCTCTGCGACTGAACTCACCGAACCTCCTACCGACGCCGGGTAATTCCGATTCACGAAGCTCCTCCGATTTCCCAATTTCGTGGGGTGAGAACAAGAATGGCACACAACCACCGCCGCCTCTCGACGCCCTTAGAAAACGGATGCGTACCTGTCACCAGAATACTGGGATTAAACCAAACAAATACTTTTACATCCAACAGATACGCTGTCAAGCGGGACAGACAGCATGAGCCGCATAGTGAGAAGCTGAAAGCGAGCGAAATGGTTGTAAAGAAAAAGGTCTCAGGTCTTAGGTCTCAGGTCTCAGGAAAAACCTGGCGATGAAACTCCTTGGGTCTTGTACCTGAAACCCGGGACCTAACACCTAACACCTAA
>JBEKXC010000276.1:0-5284 GCA_049512435.1 Terriglobales bacterium
AGGCGAAATTACGCTGCTCATTGCCAAAGCTGAGGAAGGAGCAGCGGCGTCCGCAGCCGAGACCGTGAGCCTCGCCCAGCGGGTGCGCGAAATCATGGTCGCCGAAAAGGCAGATGAAAAAGAGGCACTGAAAAAAGTAGCCAAAGAGCGCGGGATTGGGAAGAGCGAAGCGTATCGGGAGTGGCAGCAAAATAAATAGTTGCCAAATCAATCAATATTGATTAACATTAATCAACGTATGAAAACGATTGTAAATCGCCTTCCCCTGACCAAAGCTCGAGTGAATCTCGGCCAAGTAGTGCGCCGCGTACACGTGAACCGCGAATTCTTCATCCTGGAGAAAGACGGCATCCCCGTCGCCGGCCTCATGCACGTGGACGATCTTGAGGACTACCTGGAAATGCAGAACCGCTCAGTGAAGGAGCAGATCCAGACGAGCGCGGCGGAGTATCGCCGAGGAGCGGTGCGCAGCGCGCGCGCGTTTCTGGCTGAACTGAAAGCTCCGAGCATCAAGCGCAAGAAGAAGTAGAAGCAAGATATTAGAGCGTCATGGCCGGACCGTTTCGCGTCCTCACCACGCCCGCGTTCGAGCGGGAATTCCGAGCGATCAGCAAGAAAGACTCCGCCCTGGCCCGTGCCCTCGAAGAGCTAATTGAGATTCTCAGCGACGATCCCCAGAACCGGAGCGGATGCCACAAGATCAAAAAGCTCGCCGGCTTGAAACCGGGCGAAGGACAATGGCGCGTGCGCTGGAGAGACTACCGTTTGCGCTACGATATTTTTGGGAACGAAGTCGTACTGCATTCCTTCCGGCATCGGAAGGATGCATATTGATCGACGCGGACTTACTTACTCAGCTCCCTCTTCACCGCCTCGCTAACCACCTTCCCATCCACGCGCATCCCCGCAGCGGCGAAGCGCGCCATCGCCGTCTTCATCACCGTCCCCATATCTTTCATCGCAGGGGCGGGCGTCATCTCGGCTATCGCTGCGCGGACCCCGGCTACGATTTCTTCTTCTCCGGCGGCTTTGGGCAGGTAGGTCTCGATCAGCTTGATTTCGGCGGCTTCTTTGTCGGCCATCTCCTGGCGTCCGCCTTTGGTGAACTGCTCGACTGAATCTTTACGCTGCTTGATCAGCGTGGAGAGCACTTGCTGCGATTCCTGGTCGTCGAGGGGCGCCATCTTGTCGATCTCGCGGTTCTTCAGCGCGGTCTTGACCATGCGCAGGCAGGAGAGGCGCTGCTCTTCACGAGTTTTCATGGCCGCGACAATGTCTTTCTGGATCTGGTCGATTAGGGGCATGGAGAATTATAGAACGCTGGATAAGGTCAGAGGTTAGAGGTCAGATTGCAGAGGTTAGAACCACTCACTGCGAGCTATGGATTTCACCTCTGCAATCTGACCTCTGACCTTTGACCTCCCCCCTTTCCTTCCCGAACCACAGGCTTTCGAATATTCTGGTTCCCATGATCCGAAAAAACAGGCTCTTCACTCCCGGACCAACTCCTCTTCTGCCCGCCGCGCAGATGGCTATGGCTTCCTATGGCGCGCACCATCGCACTGCCGAGTTCCGCGCTCTGTTCACGCGCGTTCTGGCCGATGTAAAGGAATTCATCGGCACGAAGAATGACGTGCTGGTGCTGACTTCGTCGGGCACCGGCTTCATGGAAGCCTCGGTCTCGAACCTGACTTCCCCCGGCGACCGCGTCCTCGTGCTAACTGCCGGCAAGTTCGGTGAGCGCTGGACCTCGCTGGCCAAGGCCTTTGGCTGTTCCGTCGAGACAGTGAGCGCTCCATATGGCGAAACATTTTCGTTGGAGCAAGTGCGCCGCAAGCTGACGCCGGAGATGCGCTGCGTTTATGTGCAGGCGACTGAGAGTTCCACGGGCGCGCGGCATGACGTTGCGGCGATCGCGCAGATGGTGCGTGCTTTACCGGATACTCTGCTCGTCGTCGACGCGATCACTGGCTTGGGCACAACGCAGCTCGACGTGGACGGTTGGGGAATCGACATCATCCTAGGCGGCTCCCAAAAGGCGCTGATGATTCCTCCGGGATTGGCCTATGGCGCCATCAGCGAGCGGGCGTGGCAGCGCATGGAGAAAACGAAATCTCCGCGATATTACTTCGATCTGCGGAAGGAACGAAAGGCAGCCGCCAAGGCGGAGACGGCATACACGCCCGCGACTTCTTTGTTTGCCGGGCTGGCCGCAGCGCTCGATTATGTGCGTCAAATGGGAGATGGGAACCTTGCAGCGGGACGCGACGCACTGATTGCAAACGCGGAGTTGTGCGCGGCAATGACCCGCGCCGGCGTTGAAGCGCTCGGACTGAAATTATTCGCGCCGAGTTCTCCGGCGGCCGCGCTTACGGCCGTCATTCCGCCCACTGGAACTGACTCCACCTCCATTTGCAAACGCTTCCGCGAGCAGTTTGGCGCGGTCGTGGCCAACGGAAATGCAGACTTGAAGGGACAGCTTTTTCGCATCGCTCACATTGGTTACTACGATTATCTGGACACAATGGGAGTGCTGGCCGCGCTGGAACAAGTGATCGCCGAAGTCACGGGAAGGTCTGTGGAGTTTGGATCGGCAGTTGGCGCGGCGCAGGAAGTTTACGCGAAGGTGAAGTGAGGTCAGAGGTTAGAGGTCAGATTGCAGAGGTTAAAATCCCAAATTCGTCGGCGCCGTGTGCGCACTTGGGTTCTAACCTCAGCAATCTGACCTCTTACCTCTGACCTTCTTACGAGTCGAGCGCTTCTCTGCGCAATTTGCGGCTTTCAGCTAGAAGCGACATGGAGTGCATCAGGTTCTGCAACGTCACGATTCCGACCAGTTGCTGCTCGTCGACGATGGGAATGATGCTGAGATTACGAGCGGAGAGCTTGCGGAAGGCGGAGGCGAGCGACTCCTGCTTGGCGGCGACGTCGAAAATGCGGTTCATCACGGCTTGCACGTAGCCGTTGCCTTCGGCGCGCAAGGCTTCGAGAATTTTTTGCCGGGAGACGACGCCCACCATGTCGCTGCCGCGCACCACCGGAAAATCGTCCTGCAGCGTGTGCACGGCTTTTTCCAGCGCATCTTCCAGAGTGTCGGCGGGTGAGAGGGTGGCGAAGTCGGTGAGCATGACTTCTTCCAGGCGGACGCTTTGCAGCACGGATTGAAATACCGCCGAGCGTTCCTCCAGTTGTGCGCCCACGAAGAGGAAGAATCCGATCATCACCAGCCACCAGTTGCTAATGAGGATTCCGACCATCATGAACATGATGGAGAAAACGTGGCCAACACGGACGGCGCGCTGGGTGGCGTGGACCACATCTCCACGGCGCAAAAACAGAGCGCGCAAAACGCGCCCGCCATCCATAGGGTACGCCGGCAAAAGATTGAACAGGCCGAGGTAGAGGTTCGCCCAGACTATGCTCCGCAACAGGGCACCGGAGTGGAGAAGTGGCCTCGCGGTAAGCGAAATGCCGGGCACAGCTGCGAGCAGGATGAGTGCGGATAATCCGGCGATCAAGAGATTGACCAGCGGTCCGGCGGCCGCGATCCGGATGTCACGCTTCCAGGCGTTGATCGGGTCAGGAATGGCGTGCGCTTCGTCAAGGATGGTGATTCCGCCGATGGGGAGCAGGATGATGCCCTTCGCCGGAATGCCCGACCCGCGCGCTACCAGAGCGTGGCCCAATTCGTGCAGGACGACGCTTCCAAAAATGATGCCGACCAGAGCGAGTCCGCGCAGGGCGGCGCTCGCATCCTGGGTGGCGGCTTCGGTGCTCCACACAAAGACCAGCAGAAACAGGAAGGTCAGGTGAACGCGGATTTCGATTCCGAAGATACGTCCAAGCGGGATGGACCAACTGCGCATCGACATGCCTACCAGTATTCTATCTACTTAGACACTGAATGACGCCGCAGAGTTGCGAAAAGGCGAAACGGAAGGGCTGGGCCGAAAGAGGCATTGCTCAAGAGTAGAGACGCGGCTTGCCGCGTCTGCAACCGACGGCCCGAGCGGAGACGGTGCTAGCTAGACGGGGCAAGCCCCGTCTCTACCAGAGAAATTATGAGGGTGATTGCGGGTGAGTATCGGCGCCGGACGTTGCGGTCTTTGCCGGGGCTTGAAATCCGTCCAACGGCGGACCGGTTGCGGGAGACGCTGTTCAACGTGCTGTCGGCGGGCGATATGGCTGCGCTGGCGGGGACGACTTGGCTCGATTTGTATGCGGGGACGGGTGCCGTCGGCATTGAGGCGCTAAGCCGCGGCGCGCAGATGGTGCATTTCGTCGAGTCGTCCAAGGCAGGCGCGGATCTGATAGCCAGTAATTTGAAGTCGCTCGGGATTGCGCGCGGGTTCCAGATCGTGAAGCTTGAGGCCGCGAAAGCCTTGCGGCAGTTGGAGGCGGCGGGGAATGTTGCCGATTTTGTGTTTCTCGATCCGCCATACTCGATGCAGGACGAATACGCGAAGACCCTGGCGGCGCTGGCGCAATCGAAATTGCTGCGCGAGCGGAGCGTGGTGATCGCGGAGCACGAGAAGAGGTTTGATCCGGGAGAGGTGTTTGGGGAATTGCGGCGCTATCGGAAGCTGGTTCAGGGAGATGCAGCGCTGAGCTTTTATCGGCAGCATTAGTGTAGGGACGGACGCATTCGTCCGTCCCGGCCGGGCGCGACGCCCGGCTCTCCACCAGCGGGTCGTTATAATCGAAACGCATGGCTAACTTTCTTCCGGTTGACGAACAGCTGGCATACCTCAAAAAGGGCGCGGCGGAGATCGTTAAGGAATCCGAACTGCGCTCGAAACTCGAACGCTCGCTCGCTTCGGGCAAGCCGCTGCGGGTGAAGGCGGGCTTTGATCCGACCGCTCCCGATCTGCACCTGGGGCACACGGTGCTGCTGCGCAAGCTGAAACATTTTCAGGATCTCGGACACACGGTAATCTTTCTGATTGGTGATTTCACAGGGATGATCGGCGATCCGACCGGGCGCTCGGCTACTCGGCCTCCGCTGACGCGGGAGCAGATTGCGGAGAACGCCGAGACTTACAAGGCGCAGGTTTTCAAGATTCTCAGCCCGGACAAAACGGTGGTGGATTTCAACAGCCGTTGGTTCTCGAAGTTCTCGGCCGAGGACTTCATACGTCTGACGGCCAAGTACACGGTCTCGCAGATGCTGGAGCGCGAGGACTTCCACAAGCGCTTCCGTGACGAAAAGCCGATTGCGATGCATGAACTGCTGTATCCGCTGGCGCAGGGATACGACTCAGTGGCGCTCGAAGCCGACGTGGAA
>JBEKXC010000277.1:0-5275 GCA_049512435.1 Terriglobales bacterium
CCGGTCCCAGTACAAGCCACGCCGATCCCGGTTCAAGTCGCGATACTCGTGCCGCAACTCGCTTCGTTCATGCCGCGCGGCGCCGTAGTTTCCGTAGTAGAGATCGCGACGCAGTTCCCTGCGGTCATGCGCTATCCTCATCTCATCGTGCCGAATGTCGCGCCGGTCCCGCCAATAGCCGTCCTGGGCAAACGTCGTTCCCGCGCCGATTCCGATCAGCAATAGAACTCCAGCTATCATGCGTTTCATATTCCGTTCCTCTCGGTCACCGCGTCTCTTAGTTCCCGAATCTAGTTCCCGAATCTTGCCGTCCGGGATCGGCGACTACTGCATGTAAAACCCGCTCTCCCGATGGAAGTTGCACTTAAGTATCCCAAATGACATTTCTTTACAGGCAACCATTGCATCTCGGGTCGGGACGCGCACATCTCAACTATTAGGGGGAAAAGAAAATGCGGACATATCTCACGTTGTTGATGGTGACGATAGCGGTCTCCTCGGCGCTGGCTCAGGACCCTGGCATGCAGGCGGCGCAGCAGGCAACGCAGCAGGCAACCCAGATAGCGACGCAGGCAGCCCAGCAAGCGAACGACCAGATGATGCGCGATTCCCAGCAAGCGAGTCAGGCGGCGCAAAACGCACAGCAGTCGGCGCAAACCCCGCCGACCTGCTATCGCTGTGGCGCGGCGACGCCCAAATTCTCCGTGAAATCCGGCAACTATTCCTCGGCCGTATCGGTAAAACTCAAAGACCGGACTCGCGGAGCCGTGATTTACTTCACGACGGACGGTTGGACGCCAACTGCGGATTCAACCCGATACATCGGTCCGATTACGATCGATTCGACGACCACGCTGCAAGCTATCGCCATCTCGCCGTATGGAGGGCGCAGCCGGATCGCCACGGCTGTCTACACGCTGAATGGAGTACCCCCAACGGCGCCTGTGGCGCAGACGGCGGTGGCAGCTCCGAGCGCGGGTTCGAACTCGGCCGCAGCGCCCTCCGCGTCTGCGAAACTCTTGCTGGCTCGGGGCACGGCTGTACCTTTCGTGTTCGCCGGAGACGTGAGTTCGAAGACGGCGGACGTAGGGGACAAGATTCCTCTAACGCTGGCCGAGGACCTCAAGGTCGGGGAGGTGGTCGTGGTCAAGAAGGGAACACTTGCGGTTGCAACCGTTACCGAAGTTGACAATACGGGAATGGGGGGCGCGCCGGGCGAAGTGTTCTTTCAGGTAGACTCGCTTCAAGCCGACAGCGTTCTTATCAAACTGCACGGCGGCGCCGCGAAAGAGGGACAAGACAAAGTGGGGAAAGCGATGGGCCTCATGTTCGTCCCCGTGGTTCCCGCTGGTTTGTTCGTGCACGGCAAAGACGCGGAAATCAAGCAGGGTGCGTCGTTTACCGCATTCGTAGACGCGGACACGTTGTTGTCGCCGGCGAATTAGGGCAGGTTAGGCGAGACGTGCGCCTCTCCACATGGCAGCGTCACGGTATTGGCGCGGCGGTGCTAGGTGTTCGCCGTTTCTGTTTCGGCCGATTCTTGACCGGGATCACAAACTTCAATCCCGACCACACGTCGGTGACCGCGCAGACTTTTATATCCACCAGGCCAGCATCAAGCCCGCTCTGCCGAACGATGTCTCCGGTGAGATCGGTCGGGACGCCTGAGCTTTTCTTCGGCCAGGAGATCCACAGCATGCCGGCAGGAGCCAGTGCCTCTGCGGCCGGCAGGAGTTCGAGTTCCAGCCCGGCGCGCGATTTGGCAAAGAGAAAAATGAAGTCGAGGTCGTTGTTGCTGCTGTTTTTGCCGGTAATCGGTTGAATCCGGCATTTCCCAAACGCATCGCGAAGCTCGGTCTTCACGTCGTCCGGTACATGGAGCAGGGCAGCGCGAAAATTCTCTTTAATGCCTAACTTCTTCGCTAGGGGAGTTCCGGAATATCCAGGCATAGAGAAATGATGACGGTTCGTGCAGTTGCCCACGCATCGGCAAAGAACGCGGATGAGTGGGGCAGCCGGGTTCAGATCACTGCTTGGGAGCGTAGTATCCTTTGCGCGTGCGCACCTTCAGGCCCTTTTGCTGCGCCAGGATTTCGATCGTGCGGTAGCGTCCATCCGCGATAAAATTCGCCGGCTTGTAAGCCACCGCATACTGGCTGCGCAACTCCTCCTGAATGGAGAGAAAGGCATCCGAAACGTCGCGCATCTGGAAGGGAAAAAACGCGCGGCCGCCGGTCGCATCCGCGATGCGCTCCAGCACTTTGTCGCCATTGCCCTTCATGCCGCTGATGTTGGTGCTGATGGTGTAGACGATCACATCCGCGCGCGCCGCCATATCGATTGCTTCCTCACGGGTTACGTGGCTCAGATTGTCTTCTCCGTCGCTCAGCAGAATGATGGCGCGGCGTACTGGGCCGGTCTGCTCCTGTTTTAACAGTTTGTCGCGGCAAGCAAAGTAGAGTGCGTCGTACATCGCGGTGCCGCCGCCAGCCCGCAGCATGCGCACGCCGGCCGAAAGATTCTCCGTGTTATCCGTGAAATCCTGCGTAACTTCGGGCGTGGCGTCGAAGCCGACCACGAATGCTTTGTCATAGCGCGGGCGAATGATGGCGTTTAGAAACTCGATGGCCGCATCCTGCTCGAACTTGAAGCGGTCGCGCACCGAGTTGCTTGCGTCCACCAGCAACCCCACCTGCAGGGGCAAATCGGTTTCGCTGCGGAAGCTGCTGACGTCCGCAGGCTTTTGATCGTCGATCACCTTGAAGTCAGATTTCTGCAGATCCTTGATGTAGCGGCCGTGCCGGTCTGTAACGGTGAAGACCAAGCTAACTTCGTTGACCGTCTTTCTGACTTTGAAGGAATCATCGGAATCGGAATTGCTGGGCGGAGCCGTAGTTTGTCCGGCCCCTGCCGGAGGTGTCGAGGCAGGCGCGCCGCCGGGCGCAGGCGCCGCTGGCGCTTGAGGCGTGGTTTGCCCAGACGCAGCCCACGTAACCGGTTCGACAACGAGGGCGGTGAAAACAAAAAATGCGACTACAAGCAGAGGGGTGCGCGGTTTCATCGGGATTGATTTCATTATAGCCGCCTCCCCACGCTGCAACGATACACGCCTGGCAAGAGTTCTTACTGCCCCGGTTCCAGCCGAGGACCTTCTTGCCGAGCATTTTCCAGGCTCGCGAGCAAGTTTTCCAGTTCCGTCGGTAACGGCCGGGAGAATTTAAGCAATACTTTAGTCCGCGGATGCGCCAACTCAAGCTCGGCCGAATGCAGAAAATTTCGATCCAGCGCCAGCGTTGCAGGCATGCCCGCCGCGCGGCGTTTGTTTGACTGGGATCGTAACTCGCCCGGCGCGCCATAGAGGGCATCACCTACCACCGGATGTCCAAGCGACGACATATGGACGCGAATCTGGTGCGTGCGCCCGGTCTCGATTTTGAGTTCGACCAATGCAAACTTGCCGTAAGGCGAGTCGATTTTTCGTTGCACGGCGTAATGCGTGACCGCTTCGCGGCCGCCGAAGCCCCGCGTCGTCATGCGCGTGCGCCGCTGCGTGTGGCGGCTGATGGCGCTTTGAATCGTGCCGCGGTCTTGCTTCGGCCAGCCGTGCACCAGCGCGATGTAAGTCTTGTGGACCTCGCGTCCGCTGAACTGCTTCGCCAGCCGGCGGTGCGATTCATCGTTCTTTGCCACGACCATCAGCCCGCTGGTGACGCGATCCAGGCGATGTACGATCCCCGGACGAAGTTCGCCGCCAACCACGGAAAGCTTCTTGAAATGATGCAGCATCGCATTGACCAGCGTGCCGCGATTGCGGGCGTCATCGGTTGCGCCCGCTCCCGCATGCACCATCATGCCGGCGGGCTTGTTGACGATGGCGATGTCGTCGTCTTCGTAGACAATGTCGAGCGCAATTTCTTCGGCCATGGCGCGCAGCGGCGGAGCGTACGGAGGCCCGGTGACTGTGATCTGCTCATCACCAGTACCCTTCAGCCGCAGCGACGCTTTAGCCGCAGCTCCGTTCACTAGCACCTCACCCTTGGCGATGAGCTGCTGCACGCGGGCCCGGCTAACTTCGGCCCGATTGAACTCGGAAAGTTGCGTCGCGAGATATTGGTCAAGGCGCTGTCCTGCTCCATCGGAGGAGACAACGAGAGTTATGGAAAATTCAGACATTTGTGGGCCAACTAAACATGGGGAGACTAAATGCTGCTCTGCGCCGGCACTCGCTTCGGCACTCCACTCTTCAGCCACCAAATCAATCCGCCGCCGACGACCAGCAGAATCGAAATCAACTGCGTTCCCGTCATCAGGCCGCCGAAGACTTCGCCGCGTCCGGGATCGTCGCGCAGGAACTCGATGAAGTAGCGCTCGACTCCGTAGAGGATCATGAAAGTGGCCCACACCTGCCCATCGAACTTCTTCCGCCTCAGCAACCAGGTTAGGAACAGGAAATTGCAGAATTCGGCAAAGGCTTCGATGAGTTGGGTCGGTTCAATCCTGACGCCTAGCGGAGTGCCGCTGACGGAGTTTGCCAACGGATTCGTGAACACGACACCCCAGAAGTGATTTGTCGGTTTGCCGTAACAGCAGCCCGCCGAGAAACATCCGAAACGTCCGAGGACGTGGCCAAAGGCCAGCCCAGGAGCGAAGCCGTCGCAGGTGCGCAACGGCGGCATGTGATGGCGGCGCACATACCAAGCCGCCATGAGGATCGCGGCAATCAATCCGCCGGAAAACACGCCTCCCGCCTGCAGCGTGTTGAGGCTGAAAATCTCCCGCCAGTTATTCGCGTAACTGCTCCAGTCGTTGACGATGTAAAGGATCTTCGCTCCGATTATTCCTGCGAGCACAACCAGGATGCCAAGGTTCCAGGCATCGTCGCCATTGATGCCCTGCTTCTCCGAATTGCGCACGCTGATCCAAAGCCCAATCAGCACGCCCGAAGCGACCAGGACACCGTAGGTGGGGAGGTAGAAACTGCCAATGTGAAAAAGTCTGGGGAACACGTTGGTTTAGATGCTCCGAATGCAGCTTGAGTTCTAGAAGAGTCTAGCAGAGGAGAAAAGTCTCAGGTGTCAGGTCTCAGGAAAGTCCAAGGCATCCCCGATCCCGGTTTTTCTGAGATCTGAGACCTCGAACCTGACACCTGAACTAAACAAGCCGACCCACTGGGCCGTGTGGTGGGCCGAGAATGAACCCGTCTCAGACGGTGGGAACCCGCCGCGACCCATTAGGCTTTTCCGCATGGCGGAACATAGCACACCGGATCTTTTTG
>JBEKXC010000278.1:0-5273 GCA_049512435.1 Terriglobales bacterium
TTGACGGTGGTGCCCTCGACGAGCCGTTCGTCAGAACTTACATCCAACAGTTTGCCAGCCTGAAAATCTCGATGTGTTCCGGCGTACAAACAGAGTGTGCCCACAAGAACAGAAAAGCCAACAGAAATTCGCACCAGAGCGGGCAGCCATGACTTGTGCATGGCCGGGATTATACGCCCCGAGTTGGGAGGTACGGTAAAATCGCTTGAACGAGTGCGGGAGGAAGATCAAGCCTTGCTCAAAAGGCGAGATGAGCGAAGCAGAAGAAATCCGTGAGGCGGTAAGTCGCCAGCGGAGCAGTGGCAAATCAACGACTAGGCGAGGCGGGTTTGACGCCTAGATATATTCCAAATTTGTCCTTCCACATCAAGGGGTAGTTGCTCCCCACTGCGTCAACGCCAATCTCTTTGAGTGCTTGTTGCAGCACAATCGCCCCTTGTGGAGCCTTGTTCACGTCGCTAACCCAGATATAAACGCCCTCACCCTGATGTGCGATTTCACCCCAGCCTGCAAGGTGCGGCACAACTTTCCATCCTGCCGAATCCAGAACGGTCAGAATCTCATTGCCGAAATGTGTAGTCTCGGCATCGGGTGCAGATACGAAATAGAATTCCTGTGGTCCGGCTGCCTTTAGAAGAGAAGCCAGCTTAGTTTTTTGGTCCTCGCTCAGGTGACGGGCTTGATTTCGCACGAAATCCAAGATTTCATCTAGCTTGTGATTGATTTCCTCCGTTGAATTGGTCGTTGGGTTGGTCGTACTGCTTTCCTTTTGAAGTATTTGGTTCAGCAAGGAAACAATTTTATTCGCCGTTGCTGTGTTCATCGAAGTATTACAAGTGAACTGCACCTTGCCCTGATTTGACAGGATGTTTGGGCTACACTCGCCGGATGATTGACCCTCTATGGTTGGGGCCTGCTGCCCGAAAGGAGACAGACAAAATGCAAGAATGACCGGGGCCAAGAGTTTCATTTTTGTTTCCCCTCCGACTTTTTGCTCTTTTGATCCTGTGTACTGGACTGTTGGTTTTGAATCTCGACCTTGCCCTTGTTGTCAACTACGTTAGGACTCTGATCGCCCGATGATTGGACGTTAACGGTTGGAACCACCTTGGTCGGGAGAAGACTAAGGATTCCGAAAAACAGAGTTGCTGCTAACGAGGCCACACCGATGTAAAAGCCAATGGTTTGTTTTCGGGTAAGAGAATGCCATTTTGCCAGCAGTCCCCGGGTGTGCTGCCAGCAGAATCTCTGCCCCGTAGCGGCGGATCGTTTACATCTCTCATCGTTTTGCTTCACGAATTGGCAAATGTTCGAGGGCATCACCGTCATCCAAACACATTATCAATCTTCTCCAATGATCTTTTCAGCCCACTGCACAGACAATCACTAAAACGGGGTGATCTCCGGTGATAAAACGGTCGGCCACGTGAGGCGAGAGGTATAGAAGGCCCGCAACAGGGCTTGAGACGGCTGGATGGGGCTCAAGCCCCTCCCGGGTGGCAAATACCGCCAAGCCGAAAGAAATCGAGTTCAACGACGATTTGCGAACGGGGCCGCACGGCGAAAGCTTTGCCTTCGTCGAACAATTCGGCGACTGTCATGCTGGTGGCCATTCTACTGGGGTTTCAAACTGACCAAAGCCGCCCCCGATGACCAGAGAAATCTTTTGGCCGTCCGAATCGGTTTGTCCCGAGTAGAATCTACGCAAGAATGGACTATGGACGCAGACCAGAAGAAGGCAGCCATCTACGTTGCATGCTTTCACTCGCAACCGGGACAAGACCTCCGTGGTGCATCCGGGCAGTTTGAAATTGTCGAGAAGGCAATTCAGAGCGGCAAATGGCCCTACGATAACGGAGACGATCCATCTTTCTACCAAGCCCAACTCCAAAACCCGTTAACGTGGGGTGTCTGTCGGCAGAACGTTCGGAATGCGGTTAAGAAGGATGACATCGTTGTCTTCATTTCGTTCACCAAGGTTCGCAGCCGAATCGTCTACCGCTTGTGCTCAGTAGCGACGGTGGCGTCCAAAATGGATCACCGCTATGTCCGTGATGACCCGAGATTCAAGGGCAAGGCGTACCTCAACGTCCTCATTGAAGCTGACCCAAACAAAGAGCGGTGGATGCACGCAGAAAACGAGAGGCGGCGTGGGGCTCGCCACAAGGATTGGCTCTGGCGAATCGCAGACCATCGAGGAGTGAATCAGAAAACATTCAATCAGGAGTTGAGGGCTGTCTATGAACAGGAGTGGTTCTCGAAGGCTACAACGGTTTGCGGAAAGCCGCTGCGGATGGCAGAGAACTACGTGGTCTTCTCAGACGAATACATGCCGGACAATCCTCCAGAAGTTGCCCACGCCTCGCCGGGTTCTTGCGAGGAATGGACGAATGGCAGCTTGAAGCAAGCGATCTTTGGAACCGCAGGACACGAAACTCGGAGGAACATCCGAACCACGAACCCGTCAATCGCCCATGCGCACATCCGGTGGTTGCTCGAACCCGACACGGCCAAGAACTGGAAGGACAACCTGATAAAAGCGATGAAGGAGCATTAAGGGTAACGCTGGCGAGGCTCTTGACGGCGTTGAGCGTAATCTTTTCGTAATGCGACTAAAGATTCTGCCGAACTGACAGAAAGTCTAACGCTGCTGAGAGCGGTGGGTTAGATTGCCGGGTCTACCTTGACGGCTAGCGGTTTTGGGCGGTCAAAGTAGTATGCAAAGGTTCCAAGAGGAGCAGAGAGTAGATTGGGGTCAAGGTCGTTCAGAAAATCCATGTAGTCTCCAAGGAATCTGTCGAAACGCTCCCGAAATTGGATTAGTTCAGGCTCTAGGCGCTGATAGTTATAGACCTGGAGCATTTCGGGCGAGAGCTTTAGCGGCACCTTCTCATAGACCGGGGACGAAAAATAACGACAGAAAAAGCCTACAAGAGTATTGAACTCCGCCACCAACTCTCTGAAGGCGTCGGTGCGTGACATCCCCAAATCGTTGCGTTTCGCCAGCAGAGCCGAGAACTCGGCCGAACAATTGTAGCGGAGGCAAGAGCAGACGGTCGAAGTCAGCCTGATTAGATTGGCAGAGTTTACTGAAAATGATGGAGTACAGCGTATTGTTGTTGTCGGTGTTGGCGAACTGATGAAACCGGTGAATCCATTTCTTGAGACTATCCAGAGACGTTGCGGCAACCGACTCTTCCTTCTTGCGGAGCCGCCGACGCCTGAGTATTCCCAATACTTGCGGAACTCCTCCGATGAGCACCGAGACCACTGCCAGTGCCACCAAACTCAATGCGACGGTTCGCTGTTGTAGCTGAAAGAAGATCGCTATCGTCGCAAGAATCGGGATGATAACCTGCGTACACCATTCAAATACGCTGCGTTTGGATTCCTTGCTCATTACGCTCCGCCCTTTAAGCCTGTTTCTTGTCGATGAATGCCACCTCAATAACCTTTTGGGGTTCCACCGCAGAACCAGCGCTTTGCGGTTGGGGCTTAGGCGGTGCCATACTATCTTGAATGTCCTTGGCGATGGCTTCTTGCAACCAAACAGGTAGTCCGTTGAAGTCCTTTTCCGATTCTGCCTTGACCATATATCCCGTCCATTCGGCGCTGTGCTTCATCCGTTGCTCTTGCACCTCAGTTGACGGGCGGAACACTCCACAGCCAAACGCTTGATTTTGTGCCCAGGCAAGAATCCTCAGGCCGCTTCCTACTACCGAAATGCAGACGGGGCAGTCAACGGAACAATGTTCGTGGCCCAAATAAGCTCGGAGCATTAACACTTGCTTTCCACGAGGGGCGTCTCTGCCCTCTTGACCGCTCTTGTAGAGAAACTCCAGGGCTTTACCCTTCAGCGATGGAAGCTCTGAGAGCGATTCTCCAGCAGCGCCATTATCTTCGGCACACTTCATAAAGTTCCTGCATTTAGTGCCAGTGTGGAGTAGGAACAGTACGGTTGCAAGGTGTCCTAGATGTAAATGGGATTACCTTCGTTTGCGTGAGCGAAATCCACCGTCTCTGTTCGGATTTCGTAACAGAAAAACAATGGCGTTCAGAGGATTCCAAAACCTGTAGTAACTTGGCTCCACGGGCGTGCTTCGGAAGAGGCAGAGTGTCCGTGCGACTAGAAGGAGCCCCGAAGAATCCGTACTCACATCCAGAGTTGAAGATTCTGAACTTTGAGCAGGCTTCGTTGTTTCTGGTCGGACACGCCTGGAATGGCGGCTCTTACGCACGGGACTTGCTCGAACAATTATTCCCCCTAAATGAAACGCCATCTTATAAGGAGAAAAACTGCGCAATGGACACGGGAAACATTGGAGATGTTGTTTGGTATGTGGTAGGAACGACTAGGCAAAAAGCCAAGATAACCGGCATCCACGGCAGCACACACGCTATCATCAAATTGCTCACTGGACCTCAGACCGGACGTGAATTCGAGGCTCCTTGGGGAATAATTGAGCCTTGCCCTGAGGCTAATGAGTTGACTACCGAGCAGCGTGAAAAGCTCCGAGATGCCATAAAGGTCCGCCGAGTCGAGTCAAGATTGGACGGAAAAAGTTGATGAACACGCAAAGGAGAAGAGATGGCCGAAATTGGCGAACTTTTCAAGCCCGGCGACAAGGTTCCGCACTCGGGGATATATGATGTCATCCACGATCCGGTTCACACCCAACGTCATCAAGTTACATGCGTCTTTGATGACACGTTTCCACCCTGTAACCATTGCGGTGGCCATGTGCGCTTTCGGCTGGCGGTGAAGGCGCTCCACATTACACATCACGACGATTTCAAGAAGAAAAAGTAGGTTCTATTCCTTCAGAAAGAAGGCAATCAATGACGAAGGTGGCAGCGTACCATACCAACTCCATCGAAGAACCTCCCAAGCACCGGGAGGTTTATCACGATCACGACAATTGTCCAGACGGCAAGAGGATTATGCCGAAGCATCTTGAGCAAGGCACTGGCGGTAAGCCCCGCTGCAAAGAATGTATTAAACTCGGCTAGTTTAATCTTTCCCGAAACGTGACTTCCCAATCAAGAAAGTCACACCCCCACGGCAGTCGCTAGCGGAGCGGCGACCCGGAGACGGTGAGGCAAAAACCAATTGTCTGATTTCGAGTACGGCCCTGGCAGTCTACTAGTCTACTTCAGTACTGTCCGGAAGACGACGATGGGAGTCTTCCCAATCGATTGAAGGGGAATGGATTAGCGGTGATTTAAGTTTTTTTCGATTTGAACTCAGATAGGCCAAAAAGGGCCTGCCTGAG
>JBEKXC010000279.1:0-5540 GCA_049512435.1 Terriglobales bacterium
TTCGTAGATTCTCACAAGTGTATGTGCGTTCTGCTGAATTGGTTGTTGCAGTACAAGAAGTGGCCGGGGGATGTGGTGCGCGCCTTCAACACCACCGGCATGATGGACCGCATCGCCGCGAAGTACGGGCGCAAGCTGCACGAATGCAACATCGGCTTCAAATACATTGCCGATCTGATGATGGATCACGAAATTCTGATGGGCGGCGAAGAATCCGGCGGCATCGGATACGGACGTTTTCTCCCCGAGCGCGATGGCATTCTAAACGCGCTGCTGCTGGCGAATGTCATGGCGGAAGAAAAGAAGCCGCTCGGCCAGCTAGTCGCCGATCTGCAGCGGGAATTCGGCGCCCACTATTTTGGCCGGCGAGACTTGCACATTTCCGATGAGATGAAGAATAGCGCGATCAGCCGCGCCGCCGATCCGCAAACAACAAAGCTTGGTCGACGCTCCTAAGCACGGCAACGGCGCCGACCCGTGGGTATTGTTTCGCGCCTCCGGCACTGAACGCCTGCTGCGCTGCTACGCGGAAGCGGCCACGCCCGATCTGGTCGAAGAAATTCTCGAATCCGGCGAGCGATTCGTACGGCAGAACTAACCCGAAGTGAAGAGCTAAAGAGCCAAGAGCTGAAAGCTGAGAGCTAAGTTATCCGGCACTTTCGCGTTCTGGACGGCCCCAGAACACGATAGGATAGTGTCAACACTCAGCATTATGGTCACCAAGGAAATCACACCAGTTCTCGCTGATTCCCCGGAATCGCGCCGCTACAACCGCATTAAGCGGTGGCTGGGCGTCGCCGATTTCGCGCTCGGCTTCGGACTGCTCGTAGTACTGCTCGCCACCGGCTGGACCGGAACCCTCCGCGATCTGGCGGAGCGCGGCGCTTCGCAGAATTACGTTTTCGCTGTGTTCCTCTACGTCCTGATGCTGATGCTGATCGGCAAAGTGCTCGGAACTCCGCTCGATTACTACGGTTTCAGGCTCGAGCACCGCTATAACCTTTCCAACCAGAGATTCCGCTCATGGATTTGGGACGAGTTCAAAGGTCTGCTGCTCGGCTTGGTCATGGCCACGATTGTGGTCGAACTGCTCTACATGCTCATGCGCCAGAGTCCGCAGCACTGGTGGATCATCGCCTGGGCCGTTTTTCTCGGACTCTTTGTGCTGCTCGCGCAACTCGCCCCGGTTGTGCTGTTTCCGATTTTTTATAAATTCGAGCCCCTGGAAAACGAGGAACTCAAGCGCCGCTTGATCGTCTTGAGCGAACGCGCCGGCACTCGCGTGCGCGGCGTTTATAAATGGCATCTTTCCGAAAAAAGCAAAAAGGCCAACGCCGCCCTCACCGGACTCGGCGCCACCCGCCGCATCATTCTGGCCGACACCTTGCTCGACAACTATTCCGACGACGAAATCGAAGCCGTGCTCGCGCACGAACTGGGGCACCACGTGCATCGCCACATTTTGAAAAGCATTTTCGTGCAGGCGGGAATTACCTTGTTCGGCTTCTGGCTGGCCAACGCGGTTCTCACTTATGCCGTGTATCGCCGCCACATGTTCGAAACCATGCACGATTTCGCCAACCTGCCGCTGCTGATTTTGGTTTCAACCGTGCTTTCGTTCTTACTGATGCCCGCGCTCAACGCCTACTCGCGTTTCAACGAGCGTCAGGCCGACCGCTATTGCTTCCAGTCGGTGGCCAGCGTCGACCCCTTCATTTCGTCGATGAATAAGTTGGCCGAGCAGAATCTCGCCGAAAAAACGCCCTCCCGCTGGGTCGAATGGCTGCTCCACTCCCATCCTGCAATCACCAAAAGAGTAGCCGCTGCCGAAACCTGGGCGAAATCGCACTGAACGTGTAGCGCGGACACTCCTGTCCGCGTTCCGCCACCTCAACCGAGGCGAGCGTCAAGGACGTGCTTTGCGAATAATCTCTTCCACCCGCCGCACATCCTCTTCCGTGTCGACGCCTACGGTGTCAAACGGTGTTTCCGCCACGTAAATCGGAACTCCGTTCTCCAGAAAGCGAAGCTGTTCCAGTCTCTCGCTGCGCTCAAGCGAAGACTCCGGCCAGCGCACGAACTTATCCAGCACGCCCTTGCGATAGCCATAGAACCCAAGATGTTTGTAGTATCGCGGACCTACTCCATCGCGGTCATGCGGAATGGTCGCCCGCGAAAAATACAGCGCCCGTCCCATGGCATCCGTCACCACCTTTACCGCGCTCGGATTGTTGACGTCAACCTCCGCCGCCGGCGTCTTCAGAGTCCCCACCTCGACCCCCGCGCCTTGCATCACCGCGATCAGGCTCTCGATATGCTCGGGCCGAGTCAGCGGCTCATCGCCCTGAACATTTAAATAAACATCTGCTGGAATCGCAGTCGAGATTTCATGGACCCGTTCGGTGCCCGACCGATGTGCAGCCAAAGTCATGCGCGCGACAAAGCCTTGCTGCTCGCAGAAACGCATAATTTCGTCCGAATCGGTAGCAACAATAACTTGATCAACCGACGAGCACCGCCGCACTCCCGCATACACCCAAGCGAGCAACGGGACGCCAGCGATCTCACGCAGCATCTTGCGAGGCAGGCGCGTAGAAGCCAGCCGCGCCGGAATCACAGCGATGACTTTCATGCGCCCAGTTTCGCACGGGGCCCTCAGATTTGACACTCCGTTCCGTTTGACACTGCATTCCATTGACACTCCATTCCATTGACACCCCATTCCAAGCACTCTTAGAATGAAGCGGGGACGCGTCCACCCGCGTCGGCGGGATTCTGTGCCCATTTCCGGGCTGTCCCTGCTTTCCTTCCGCGTATTTCCGGATTGGCGGTGTAGCTCAGGTGGTTAGAGCGACGGTCTCATAATCCGTAGGTCGTAGGTTCGAGTCCTACCGCCGCCACCAGATTCAAACGACAGTAAACAGAGGTGTCTACTGGATTGCAGCAGGATTGGCGTCTGCCGCTTCTGTTGCCACTTCGTTGCAATTTTGGAGGGGAAAATCGGACAGACTTCAGGCACAGGCCCGGCAAGACCCGCGCCAGTCCCACCTTTTGCGCGGAGCTAAGGACTGTATCCCGGAGACGCTGCGGAGAGCCGCCGCGAGAAGCATATAATTTTCCCGGAAGCCGTGCGCATATATATCGATGAAGCGGGAGCGTTTGTACACCCCAACCCGCCACACTCGTCGTTCTCGCTCGTTCTTGCACTGATCATTCCAACTGCCAGCGAAAAGGAGTTGTTCTACGAGCTCTTGCGCCTTCGAGACACTTGGCCAAACCAAAACATCGAGATCAAGGGCAGCAGTTTGGACGAATCGCAGTCTGCCCAAGTTATCAGACTCCTACTGAGATATGACACGCTCGTCCAGTTCATCGCGCTAGATGCCAATACGCATCCCGATCCTGTGGTTGAAGACTTCAAGAACCGACAGGCAGACGGGGTGACAGCGAACATTACCCGTGAGCACCATCCCGGCCCAATTCCGCATTATCATCAGCTCGGCGAAGCGGTTCGCGCGATGCCGAATCAACTATTTCTCCAAGCCTTTGCCACATGGGAACTGATCATCAGAACGATCCGCGAAGGAACGCTTTACTACGTGCAGCGCCAGCCTCAGGAGTTGGGCGATATTGCATGGGTTATAGATCGCAAAGACCGAACGATTACCGAGATGGAAGATACATGGAGCACTCTGATCCTTCCACTCAGTGAAAGCGCCTTTGCCAAAGAGCCGCTGATTTTCATCACTGAAGGGGACTACTCACATTTCGATGCTAGATTCGGCTTCACGGAAGCGACTGCGGACCCGGAGATGCTGCGGCACAGCCAGTGGTTAAATTCAGTTTACGGAAAGCCACCGAAGACAAAGGATTGGGTAGGCATCGATGCGAAACAGCTCCTGACCGAACAACGAGAGTTTCAAGACTCGCGCGATTCGCTCGGCCTTCAACTCGCTGACACGTTGGCCGCTATTCTGAGGCGTGCCCTCAATAACCGCCTCCAGTTCTCCGGCTGGAAAGACTTTGGAGGCTTGCTAGTTCGGCATTCGCAGCCCGGAAAAGAGTTCATCCAACTCGGACCTGGCGATGACATCCCCCGCCTGAGTGGCCACACTGGGAAAGTCTGCCGAGTCCTAGACAATAGGGCGAAGGGCATGATTGTGGAGCGAAACTGAAGGTGATCGCGTCGCTCTAATCTGCAAAAAAGGTAGCTTAATTTACTGCATTGGGTTCAGGGCTTTTGAGGGGTTGGGGGGAGATCGTGTCGCTGTTTTTGTGGGAACTAAACTCATCTTCGCAATTCTGATTATTGGAAGATTATGAAGAATTGAAAGTGGCGGTTTGTGAAACCGCCATACGTCACAAGTCACTGATAGTTAATGCCAAATAGCAGGTGGAGCACAACCGGAGAGCATTCAACCACTGAGTGATGCCTCCTTAGAAACCCTGCCGCGGCGTTTTGCAGTGCGCCGGAAACAGATGACTTTGGCAGAAATACTCCGTCCTAAGACTTTTACCGCGGCCCAGATCCGCCGAACTCGCGCCCGCTGCCAGCAAACTCGCCGCCTTCAGTGACTGTTCCAACGCCTCGCGCACGATCACCGTCGGTCCAGAAAAATTCCGCATCGCGCTGAGGATTCGCTGAACAATCAATCAACGTCGCTGATCCAAAACTTCGGCGAGCTTGCAAACTTCTGTGCCGTCACTGGAGTCCCCAATCTGAACCTTGACTGTGTTTCCCGGTTTTGGTTCCGGCTCTTACATGCCCTGAAATCTCTCTGTCATTGACCCAAAGATCAAGGAGCTTGATCACGCGTCGAAGTGATGCAAGAGCGGCGGCCTTCACGAAAAACCGCCCCGGTTATCCAAGGCGAGTTCCGCCAGGGAATCGAATCCTGGAATTTCGGTGGGTAGAAGGTTGTATATCGGGTGGCTGAGGCGGGTTTGATCGCTCATGATTTCTCTCTGCCGGTGGCACTTGCCCTAGTCGATCCGAATGGAACGACTAGTGTCATGCGGTACTTTGGCCGTGACCGAGCCAAGACGCAGGCGACGAAGCGGACCGGCAGCTATGCGTCACTTATGTCAATTCTCGTAAGTCCATCGAGAGAATGAACAACGAAGAAAATCCTTCATAACAGGTAGACAGAATAAGAAGCGAGACGGTGCATGTCTGGCCCTGACTTCCAGCACGCTTGTCTTTGGCGAAAGATCTACCACACGAACAAACGGGCACCGCCGCCGGGGGAGCGGACCCTGCCAGCTTGGACAGAGCTATCGCGACCGGGAGCCACGTCAACGCCGACCGTGCTGGGGAGGTGCGGTACCGAGGCGCTGAGTTCTTCGATCTCCACAGCGCAATTGTGGTTCATGATCTCAGCAGCCGCGTCCGCCTTCTCGGGCGAGCCGGTTGCGAAAACCATGACTCCTCCACGCCGTACTCCTCGAACGTAAGCTTCCGCGTCCGCTTCGGCGGCCCCAATCGCCCTAAGGTCCCGAATCAAATCCACTTCAAAATCAGTGTGTGGGGTACTCATGAC
>JBEKXC010000280.1:0-5239 GCA_049512435.1 Terriglobales bacterium
GTGCGCCGTCCCGCACTCGGCGTCCGCACCATCCCCATCGATTCCGAAATCGCCGAAGAGCTGGGCCTGGCCGCCGACTACGGGCTCCTCATCGTGCAAGCCGTTCCCGGAGGCTCCGCCGATCGCGCTGGATTGCGCGGCGGTTCCGAGCGCGCCTACCTCGGCAACATTCCCATCATGATCGGCGGAGACTTAATCGTGGCCATCGACGGAGAAAAAATCGAAAGCCAGCAACTCCTCGCCCAGATCATGAACAGGCACCGCGCCGGGGACACGGTGAAAGTGACCATCTTCCGGGGCAAGAAACAGCTGGACGTGTCGGTGGTGCTGGGCGAAGCCAGGGACCAGGTGTAGCTCGTGTGGCGCGGGCATTCTTGCCCGCGTGAAGTTTGCCGAGCATGGGACCAATAGTCTCTTGCAATCCGCCTTGCTATATAGCATGATATATAGCAGGGAGAATTCGCCATGGCGCCCATTTCCAAAGCAAAGGTCTTTTACAGCGGCAGGAGTCAAGCCGTTAGAATCCCAGCCGAGTTCCGCTTCAAGACCGACGAGGTCTACGTGCGCCGCGACCCGCAAAGCGGAGATCTGATTCTCTCCGAATCTCCGGCAAAGACCTGGAAAGAAATCTTCGCCGCACTAGACGCTGCCGGGGTTCCCGATGATTTCCTGACTGAACGGGATACGAGGCCACCGCAGAAGCGCGACATCTTATGACTCGAACCTGGATGCTCGACACGAATACAGTGGGCTATATCGTGCGCGGAGAATCTCCCGCCGCCAGGGACCGTCTCGACGGCTTGAAAATAAACGAAATCGGATGCATCTCGGTCGTTACCGAGGCGGAAATTCGTTATGGGCTGGCCAGAAAACCTCCGAGTTTTGCTTTGCGGACGGTCCTTAACGACTTCCTCGGAAAGATACAAATCCTGCCTTGGGGCAGCGATGAAGCCCAGGCTTATGGAACCCTGCGCTTCAAACTGGAACGCGCCGGCAAGAGCCTTAGCGCTCTAGATATGCTGATCGCGGCCCACGCAATCAGCACCAATGCAATCCTGGTTACCGGGGATAAGGCGTTCACGCAGGTTGAGGACTTGCGTCCGCCCGTGAACTGGGCGGTGGATTTATAGGCTCCTACATACTGCAAGAATGACTCGTTAATCCATGTCCGACGTCGAATGGATCCGCAAACTCTGTCTCTCCTTCCCCGACGTAACCGAGGACATGCCGTGGGCCGACGACCTCTGCTTCAAAGTCCGCGGCAAAATCTTCACCGGCATGGTCCTATCGGACGGCCGCTTCCCGCGCATCACTCTTAAGTGCGCGCCGGAAACATTCCACGAACTGCTCGAGATCGAAGGCATCTCTCCCGCGCCCTATGTCGGACGCTACAAGTGGGTGACTCTCGCCAACTCCAACGTCCTGTCCGAGGGTGAACTTGAATCCCTCATTCGCCAGTCCTATGAGCTGGTGGCAGCGAAAGCGCCAAAGAAAAAAGTGGCGCGCAGAAAAGCGCCAAGTAAACGCCGCAAAAAGTGAGGTGATCTCGGTGGGTCTTTCTGCTTCCCCCGTAGTTAAGCTTTTCTCGGCATCCTCCGCGCTTCGGCAATGAGCACAGTTTGACTCCCCGCAACCCGCTAAGCTAGCCTCGTACCTTCGCCCAATCCATGCGCATTCAACGTACTCTTGCGATCTTCGGCAGCCTGTGCGCTCTACTCGCCTCGACCGTCGCAGCCGCGCCCATGCGCCCCACGCACGCGCCGCACGCCATCGTCACCAGCGTCCACGAGCTTGCCTCGCGCGCCGGCGTCGAGATGCTGCGCTCCGGAGGCAACGCCGTCGACGCTGCCGTAGCCACCGGCTTCGCACTTGCCGTTGTCCATCCCCAGGCCGGAAATCTAGGCGGAGGCGGATTCATGCTCCTCCGCAACGCCAACGGAGAAACTCACTTCATCGACTTCCGCGAAAAAGCGCCCGCCGCTGCCACCGAAAACATGTATCTCGACGCCCAGGGCAACGTCATCCCGGAGTCCAGCAAAGAATCGAGCGTCGTCGGATACAGAGCTATCGGTGTCCCTGGCACCGTGGCTGGTTTGATCTACGCGGAGAAACAATACGGCAAGCTGTTGCTCGAAAAAGTCATCGCGCCCGCAATCAAGCTCGCTCGCGATGGTTTCCCCCTCGCCTACGAAGACACGCAAGAACTTAAAAAAGACAAGTACCTCGCCCAGTTTCCCGAATCCAAACGCATTTTCCTGCACGACGGAAATTACTACCAGCCCGGCGAACTACTCAAGCAACCGGAACTCGCCCACACTCTGGAACGTATCGCCAAGCATCCCGACGACTTCTATCACGGCGCCATGGCCCGCGAGCTGGCCGCGGCCATCCACCAAGGCGGAGGCCTGGTTACCGCCGCCGACCTCGCCTCCTACGAAGTCAAAGAGCGCGAGCCCATTCGCGGCTCCTACCGGGGATACGACATCATCAGCGCTCCGCCGCCATCCTCCGGCGGCGTGGCGCTCATCGAAATCCTCAATATCCTTGAAGGCTTCGACCTCGCCAAATTCGGCAACCGCTCCGCCGCCGCCATACACCTCGAAGCCGAAGCCTTCCGGCGTGCCTTTTACGATCGCGCCGACTTCCTGGGCGATCCCGACTTCGCCAAAGTTCCTGTCGCTCAGCTCATCGACAAGAAATACGCCGCGGCCTGGCGCGACTCCATTGACCCCAACCACGCCACCCCAAGTAAAGAACTGAAACGCCCGTCGTTTGGCGAACTCGAGCGCGTCGCCCAGTTGCCTCCCACGGCCCTTCGCGAACCGCAGAACACTACGCATTATTCCGTTGTCGATGCCGATGGCAACGCGGTTTCCGTAACCACTACGCTCAATGACTCCTTCGGCTCCCGCGTTACCGCCGCGGGCCTGGGCTTCCTGCTCAACGACGAAATGGACGACTTCGCCGCCAAACAAGGCGTCCCCAACATCTACGGGCTCATTCAGGGACCGGCCAACGCCATCGGACCGGGCAAGCGCCCACTATCGGCGATGACGCCAACGATTGTGTTGAAAGATGGCAAGCTCTTCCTGGTACTCGGCTCGCCCGGCGGCCCCAGGATCATCACCATTGTTGCCAACATCCTCATCGGCGTCGTCGATTTCTCTCTCGATATTCAAGAAGCGGTCAACGCGCCCAGGTTTCATCATCAGTGGCTCCCCGATCAGATTCTCGTCGAAGACCGCCTCTCTCCCGATACAATGAATCTTCTCGGTTCCAAAGGACACAAGGTGAAAGTCGATTATTCTTGGGGAAACTGGGGAGACGGCGAGTGCATCATGATTGATCCCAAAACCGGCGAGCGTCTCGGCGCCAGCGACGGACGCAACAACGGGAAGGCGGTAGGTTACTGATGCTGCGGGCGGTATCGACATACGTCTATGTAAAGGAACGGCTCCATCCGGGCTTGCTCGACGAGCTCGTGAAGGCGGGAGCCCAGTCGATCGAAATCTTCGCCGCCCGCCAGCATTTCGACTACGCCAATCGCAAGCAGCATGTCCGCGAAATTGCCGACTGGTTCCGCGCGACCGGCATTCCACTCAATTCCGTGCACGCGCCTTTGTACTCCGACTACGAATGGGGACGCACCGGGTCGCCGCCGGTCAACATCGCCTCCACCGATCGCGCCGGACGCATCGATGCCATGGACGAGATCAAACGCGCCCTCGAAATCGCCGAGCACATCCCATTCCGTTTTCTCATTCAGCACATTGGCAATCCGAACGATGCCTTCGACGAAAAGAAATTCGAAGCCGCGATGACTTCCGTCGAGCATCTGCGCGCCTTCGCCAAGCCGCTCGGCGTCAGAGTGCTCGTTGAAAACATTCCCAACGAACTTTCCACGCCCGATCGCCTGATCGAATTCATCCGAACCATGCATTTTGACGACATCGGCGTCTGTTTCGATTGCGGACACGCCCACATGATGAGCGGAATTCCCGAAGGTTTCGCCATTCTGAAGAACCACATCTGCTCAACCCACGTGCACGACAACAACAAAGACAAAGACTCGCACCTCTGGCCGGGCAACGGATCGATCGACTGGAAACAGACTATGGAATTGCTGCGCAGCGCACCGCAAAAGCCGCCCCTGTTGCTCGAGATCGACGGCGAAGAGAAAAAGAACCCCAGCGAAGAAGTGAGCGCAACCTTCAAGAAGCTGGAAGAGTCGTAAAGCGAGGTCAGAGGTCAAAGGTCAGATTGCAGAGGTTTAACCCGCCGTATTCAACTTGAAAGGTTTTACTTCTGCAATCTGACCTCTCACCTCTGACCTTTTGACGCGCCAACAACTGAAGCGCAAATCTCAATTTTATGTCCTCACCGATCAGCACGATTGCAGAAATCGGCAAACACGAAGGCCAGTCTGTCACCATTCGGGGATGGCTTTATAACCTTCGCGAAAGCGGCAAGTTACTTTTTCCGCAATTTCGCGACGGCTCCGGCGTCATCCAGGGCGTCGTCCCGAAGAACGCCGTCCCGCCCGAGGTCTTCGACGCCATCAAAGGCCTCACCCAGGAATCGAGCGTGATCGTCGAAGGCAAAGTCCGCGCCGACAAGCGCGCGCCCGGTGGCTATGAACTCGACGTCGCGAGCGTACAGGTGGTGCAGCGTGTCCCCGAAACCGATCCCTATCCCATCACTCCCAAAGAACACGGCGTCGACTTCTTGATGGACCACCGTCATCTTTGGCTGCGCTCACAGCGTCAGGCATCGATTCTGCGCGTGCGCGCTGAAATCATTCGCGCTGCCCGCGATTTTTTCGATGGCAACGGATTCACCCTTACTGATCCTCCGATCATTACGCCCGCCGCCTGCGAAGGAACCTCTACTCTCTTCCCCGTGGACTACTTCGAAGAGCAGGCCTACCTCACGCAATCCGGCCAGCTCTACATTGAAGCCACGGCGATGGCGCTCGGCAAGGTTTACTCGTTCGGTCCAACCTTCCGCGCCGAGAAATCGAAGACCCGACGCCATCTCACGGAATTCTGGATGGTGGAACCTGAAATCGCCTATGGCACGCTCGACGATCTGATGGAACTCGCCGAAGGCTTGCTGACTTTCCTGGTCAAGCGATGCCTCGAGCAGCGCCGCTCCGACCTGGCAACCATCGGCCGCGATCTCAGCAAGCTCGAGAAAATCGAGGCGCCATTCCCGCGAATCACCTACGACGAAGCCGTCA
>JBEKXC010000281.1:0-5237 GCA_049512435.1 Terriglobales bacterium
CGTCGGCGCTGATATCGCGGCGCTGGCTTTGCATGCCTTGGCCGAGGTCATGGAGAAAGCACGGGTCGCTCGCCTCACCCGCTATCAACATATTCTCCTGCGCCTCGGTGAGTTGATCGCTTACGCCGAGTGCGCGGGAAGTTTGTCCCGCCGCGCCGCGCTCTTGGCTAACGGCAAGCTCAACGAAAAAGCCAACCGGCGTTTCGACGCCACGGCCCTCGGAGCTATCAGCCGTGTTTTCGCCCGCGACGCAGCGCTCAAGGTGGCCGAAGAGGGTTTGCGCTGGGTCATCGGAGCCGGAGGCGTCAGCGATTCCGAGATCGCTGCCTTGGAAACAAGTTTGGGATTGCCCGCCGTTCACCGCGCGCAGTCGGGCCTTATTTCAGATCTGGATTACATAGCAGACGTACTGTACGGTCGCGCGGTCAAGACTACGGTAGTGGCCGCGTAGCGATTATAGATGCACTTTGCAAGGAGTCTCGTCATGGAAAACACTTCTTATCGTGCCATAGCAATTGTGGGAGTTGGAGCGGTTTTACCCGATGCTCCGAATGTAGCTGCTTTCTGGATAAACGTGAAGGACGGCCGCTACAGCATCAGCGAGGTTACGCCCAACCGCTGGGATCCGGCCCTCTACTACGACCCCGATCACAGCGCCCCGGACAAGACTTACTCAAAGATCGGCGGCTGGGTGCGTGAGCATGTGTGGGATCCGATCAAGTGGCGGCTGCCTATCCCGCCGCGCGTCGTCGATGCCATGGACGAGTCGCAAAAATGGGCGATCGCCTGCACCCGCGAAGCGTTAGAAGACTATGGCTATCCCCAGCGTCCGCTGAACAACGATCGCACGGCTGTGATCATCGGCAATGCGATAGGGGGCGAAAAACATTATTTCACCGTGGCGCGCGTGCTCTTTCCGGAATTCGCGCGCGAACTTGCCGAATCGGCCAGCTTCGCCGCGTTGCCGGAAGCGGTCCGCCGCGACATTACCCGCCAATTCCACGACCGGATGGGAAAGCTCTTTCCTGAAATTACGGAAGACAGCATGCCCGGCGAATTGTCCAACTGCATTCCAGGCCGTATCGCGAATGTTTTTAACTTCCACGGCCCCAACTACGTTTGTGACGCCGCCTGCGCATCGGCAATGGCAGCGATCAGCTCCGCGACGGAAGGACTCGTACAACACCATTTCGACGTGGCTGTCGCCGGCGGCATTGACCGCAACATGGGCGCCTCGAGCTTCGTCAAGTTCTGCAAGATAGGCGCGCTCTCGGCTACTGGCACGCGTCCCTACGCCGAAGGGGCCGACGGCTTTGTGATGGGCGAAGGCGCCGCGATCTTTCTGCTCAAGCGTCTGGCCGATGCCGAGCAAGATGAGGACAAGATCTATGCCGTGCTGCGTGGCATGGGCGGATCGAGCGACGGTAAGGGAAAGGGCATCACCGCGCCCAACCCGATCGGCCAAAAATTTGCCATCGAGCGCGCTTGGCAAAATGCCGGATTATCGCCAGACACGGTGACGTTGATCGAGGGCCACGGCACATCCACCGCCGTGGGCGACGTCGTCGAAGTGCAAAGCATGATCGACGTGCTCAGCAATTCTCAACTTCCCTCGCACTCCGTGGCGCTTGGTTCAGTCAAATCGAACTTCGGGCATCTCAAAGGAGCGGCCGGCGCTGCCGGACTGTTGAAAGCCACTCTGGCCCTTCGAAACAAAGTGTTGCCGCCGAGCGTGCATTGCGAACATCTCAATCCGAATATTGACTTTGCCCACTCTCCGCTCTACGTCAACACCGAACTGAAGCCGTGGACGATGCCCGCAGACGGCGTGCGGCGAGCGGGTCTGAGCGCTTTTGGTTTTGGCGGCACCAATTTCCACGCCGTGCTCGAAGAATACATTCCCCACCGGCTGAACGGAAACGGCAAGCGGTCAGTCGCTGTGGGCTCCGTCCCCGAGATATCTCCGAAGGTGAAGGAGCAGATTATGAACACAGAAAGTGTTCCCCGCACTTCTAACTCCTCTTATTGCAAGGCTCCGTTACGAGGAGCACTGGTAATCGGCGCCACGTCCGAAGCCGCGCTCGCTGAGCGTTTGCGTGTCTTGGAGAAGGAAGCCAAAGCAGGCCGGGCTCCGGCGCCAATGGCTCCGGCTGAAGCGGACCTGCGCGCGCCCGAGCGTCTGGCCATTGACTACGCCAACGCCCCTGAGCTGGCAGAGAAAGCTGGCAATGCACTCAAAGCGCTGGCAGCCAATCAGCCGGCGGTGTGGAAAGCCCTGCGCGCACAAGGCATCTTCCGCGGTCACGGTCCGGCTCCGAAAGTCGCCTTCATGTATACCGGCCAAGGCTCGCAGTACGCGAACATGATCCAGTTGCTCTGCGCAACCGAGCCGATCGTGGCTGAAACCTTCGCCGAAGCCGATCGTGTGATGACGCCTTTGCTCGGCAAGCCGCTCAGCAAATTTATCTTCGTCGACCAAGCCGACGCCAACGCCGTCGCCAAGGCCGAAGACGATCTGCGCCAAACTGAAATCACTCAGCCAGCCGTGCTGGCGATCGACCTCGCGCTGACCCGGCTCCTCGCAGCGTACGGGATCGAACCTGACTTCACGATCGGACACAGCCTGGGCGAATACGGAGCGCTGGTCGCCGCCGGTGGCCTTCCCTTTGTTGATTCCCTCGAGGCCGTCAGCGCTCGCGGCCGCGGCATGACCCAGGTGGCGATGGAAGACAACGGCCGCATGGCCGCAGTGTTTGCTCCGCTTGAAGAAGTCGAGCGAATTCTGGGGACGATCAAAGGCTACGTCGTTATCGCCAACGTCAACAGCAGCCGTCAGGCAGTTGTCGGAGGCGCGAGTAAGGCAGTCGAGCAGGCGATGGAAGCTTTCCAAAAAGCTGGTTACGACGTATCTGCATTACCCGTCAGCCACGCCTTCCATACATCGATTGTGGCGGGAGCCAGCAAGCCGCTGCGCGAAGTTCTTGAACGTCTGCATCTCCAGTCGCCGCGTTTGCCCATCGTCGCCAACACCAACGGTGAGTTTTATCCCATGGGGCCTGACGTCGTCCCCCAGATGCTGGATATTCTTACGCAGCAAGTCGCTTCTCCTGTCCAATTTGTGAAGGGCCTGCGCACGCTCTACGATGCCGGCGCTCGCCTGTTTGTTGAGGTTGGACCCAAGAAGGCATTGTATGGATTTGCCGAGGATGTGCTCGGCGGCTGTAACGATGTTGTTTCGTTATTTACCAATCATCCGAAGGTCGGCGATATCGTCGCCTTCAACCAGGCGCTGTGCGGCCTGTATGCGGCGGGACTCGGCCGCGGGACCGCGGAAGCCTTGCGCGCGGCGGCGGTGACAACTGTGTCCGGTGTTCCCCTGGCCGCAGAAACTTCTAAGCCGATTCCTGTGGTAGAGGCCACAACCAGCGTATCCGCACCAGCCTCTTTCACCCCCGCGCCTCCAGCAGCATCCACGCCCTCAAACGGGAATCGCTACAACGAACTCGGCCGTTTGTTTGCCGATGTTCTCGATCGCGGCTACGAGATCTACCACGGCCAGAATGGCGTCTCGAACGGTGCTCCGGTCGTCATCACGGGAGCGGCGTTAGGCCTGCCCGGAACCGAACACATTTTCGACGATGGCAACATCGCGCGCATTCTACGGGGCGATCAGTTTATCGCTTCGATCCCCGCGCAATTCCGGCAAGCCATGCTCGACAAACACATCACACGCCTGGTGAAGAGCGAAAATGGAGAACCCAGGTTTGAGACCCTCAGCAGCGTCGTGGACGTCATTAAACTCGCGGGCCGTGGAGGCGCCTTCAATCTGCAAGATGAATTCGGAATTTCCGCCGAACGCGTGGGCGCCCTCGACCGTGTCACCCAACTGGCGATTGCCGCCGGCCTCGATGCATTGCGCGACGCCGGCATCCCGCTGGTCATGCGCTATAAGACTACGACCAAAGGCACGCAATTACCGGAGCGCTGGGGATTGCCCGACTCCCTGCGCGACGATACCGGCGTGATTTTTGCATCCGCCTTCCCCGGGTACGACTCGTTTGCTGACGAGATGGCGCGCTATTACGCGGACCACGAACGCCGCCAGCAGTTGGCCACTCTCGAAACCCTGCTCACAGGTAAAGTCGAGGCAAATGGAAACGCCAGTCTGGTTCAGGAGATCAAGCAGCGCATCGACGAATTGCGCGCCGCCATCGACCAAGAACCATACGTCTTCAACCGGCGCTTTTTGCTCCGAGTCTTGTCCATGGGACATTCGCAATTCGCCGAATTCATCGGCGCTCGCGGTCCCAACACTCAAATCAACGCTGCCTGTGCGAGCACCACACAAGGTGTCTCGCTGGCGGAGGACTGGATCCACGCCGGGCGCTGCAGCCGTGTGATTGTCATCTCGGCCGACGACGTAACCTCTGACCATCTCATCGATTGGATGGGCGCTGGCTTCCTGGCCAGCGGAGCGGCGGCCACCGACGAAGTGGTCGCGGACGCCGCCATTCCTTTCGACCGCCGCCGGCACGGCATGATTATCGGCATGGGTGCCGCAGCGCTGGTGGTGGAGAGCGCCGACGCCGCGCGCGAGCGCGGAATACAGCCCATCTGCGAAGTCTTGTCTACTACGACGAACAACAGCGCTTTCCACGGCACTCGTCTCGATGTCCAGCACATTGGCCAAGTGATGGAGGCCTTAGTAGCCAAAGCCGAAACGCGCAGCGGCGTTTCGCGTCAACAGATCGCGCCACAGACGGTTTTTGTTTCTCATGAAACCTACACGCCAGCGCGCGGGGGCAGTGCTTCAGCAGAGATCCATGCGCTTCGTAGCGTCTTCGGAGATGTGGCCGATCGCATCGTAATCGCCAACACGAAGGGTTTCACCGGTC
Source organism: Terriglobales bacterium (assembly GCA_049512435.1). Taxonomy (GTDB): domain Bacteria; phylum Acidobacteriota; class Terriglobia; order Terriglobales; family Acidobacteriaceae; genus Acidiflorens. Next base: position 4,896 of record JBEKXC010000281.1, read on the forward strand.
ACGCCATGGCTACGGGAATCGAAGATGTCGTCGCAGTCAAGGCGCTCGAAACCGGCTGTGTGCCCCCGGTCGCCAACTTTAAAGAAGTTGATCCCGAACTGGGGCAATTGAACCTGTCGAAAGGCGGTAGCTATCCCGTCGAGTACGCCATACACCTGGGAGCGGGGTTCGGTTCGCAGATCAGCATGATGCTCCTGCATTGGGTGAAGACGAAAGACGGAGTTCGCCCCAGCCCAAAGGCTCTGGGCTATGGCAACCGCATCGCAGATCCCGCAGTCTGGAAGGCTTGGCTGAATAGCTTCGCCGGCCGGCCGGTCGCCGATCTGGAAGTCGTCCATCGCA
>JBEKXC010000282.1:0-5152 GCA_049512435.1 Terriglobales bacterium
CAGCTTGCGCTCCACGTCCGCTTTCAGCTCCGCGTCCGGCTTGCGCTCCGCGTCCAGCTTGCGCCCCGTGTCCGCCTTGCGCTCCGTGTCCGCCTTGTGCTGCATGTCCGCCTTGCGCTTCATGTCCGCCTCCGCCGCCCTTTGCTGGCGCGGCGTGGGATGCCGCCTTGCTCGAACCGGATTTGTGCTCCTCCTGCTTAGGAGGTCCACCAGCCGAAGCCACTGCGGTTACGGTAAGAAGAACCAGCAATAGGGACCACTTCGGCACGATGCATGTCCTTAGGTTAGGCAGATTCATTTGCTACTCCTCCGTTGCTACGCTTCCGATGTTACGCTTCCGAAAGATACGAAGCCTTTGTTCACAAACCCACCAGCAGGAAATAAGTTTCGTCCAGGCAGCAGTGCACCGTGGCGGTGGGAAATTCTTGTCCACGACAACGACTGCCCATGGTAAATGTGAGAACATGAAATCCCACACAGAATACCTGACTCTGCACACGAAAACCAAGCGCGCCTACGTCCACCTGACCCCGCAGGTCGAGAGCGCCCTGAAGAAATCCGGAATCAAAGACGGCATGATCCTGGTCTCCGCCATGCATATCACCGCCGGGGTCTACGTCAACGACAACGAGAGCGGGCTTATCAAAGACATCGACCAGTGGCTCGAAACCCTCGCTCCCTTCCGGCAGAACTACCAGCATCATCAGACCGGCGAAGACAACGGAGACGCCCACCTCAAATCGCTGATCATCCACCACGAAGTCATCGTCCCGGTCACCAACGGGAAGCTCGACTTCGGCCCCTGGCAGCAGATTTTCTATGCCGAGTTCGACGGCCAGCGCGACAAACGAGTCCTCATTAAGGTAATGGGAGAATAGGCAACTTGGTTTATCCTCATAGCCCATGGAGTTCTCAGTTCCCAGTTCTCAGTTCTCGGAAAGACGTTCAACCTACTGCGAACCGAGAACCGAGAACTGGGAACCGAAGAACTCATAGGAGCCCGACAACATGACTGAAGAACTCAACGAGTTGCACGAGAATGCCGAACGCGCCCGGGAGAATCCCCATCTCGCACCGGTCACGCTCACCATGGCGGTGCTGGCAGTTTTCGTGGCAACCGTGTCGCTGCTCGGCCATCGCACGCATACCGAAGAAATCGTCTTGCAGAACAAAGTCACAGACCAGTGGAGTTACTATCAGGCCAAGAACATACGCCTTCATACCGACGAGTTGTTCGTCGATCTGGCTGGCGTGGTCACCTCCAAGGACGCCGAAGGCGCCGCCAAGCTACAGGAGAAAGTCCGCACTGAAGCCGAGCGCTACAAGGACGAGAAGAAAGAGCTCGAGGCCAAAGCCCACGAACTCGAGCAGGAATTCGCGGTCACACATCGCAAGGCCGACCGCTTCGACCTTGGCGAAGTCTTCCTGGAGATCGCCCTGGTGGTCACCTCGATCACTTTGCTCTCGGGCCGGCGAATATTCTGGCACCTTGGTCTGTTGATGGCCACTGCGGGCGTTCTCGTCGCCGCCTCGGCGTGGATCGTGCGCTAAGAGGTTGCTGAAAAAGTCGGAACTCGACTCCCAGACCCTAAAGGGGCGACTGATTTCGAAGGACTTGCGGTATCGCTAAAGCGATACCCTGATACGAAACCGGAGTTTTTCCGCAGCTCAGAGGTTCGACAACAACCTTCGACGACAACCAATGACGACTATCCGTCGGCAGTGACTGTTTTCCGTCGGCACAATTGAGCTCAGCGTGATCCATAGCGCTCGCCGCACGGGCTAACTTCCTGTAACTGCGGATGAACTTCTTCTAATCTGCCGCTGAGGGGTTCGGCCCCTGGCGTGCATTACTCGGCAACGCTCTCTGGCCAAGAAACTCTACAGACGAGAAGACTGGACCCAGCCCATGCTGCATAAATGCGCCAACCCGGCGTGCACGGTACCCTTTCGTTCGCTGCGCGAAGGCAAGCTGTTCCTGGCGGAAACTTTCCCTTCCGACCTCAGCGACGCTTTTGACGGCAATCGCCGGAAGCTTCGCCGGCGTGAACATTTCTGGCTCTGCGACGTCTGCGCCGCACACTTCACGCTCCGCTTTGACCCCGTCGTCGGGATGCTGACCGTCCCCCTCAGTGAGCGCGGGATTCCACGCTTCCTCACTCGAGCCGCCGTCAACGCCTGCTGAGGCCAAAACGGAGGCCCATGGATTACGCCATCACAAAACGCTCGCCTTGCTCGGTTTGCGGCCTCGACACGGTTCGCCATACGGGATGGTTCCTGGTGATCGAGAACCGCTGGCTCGACCGCCTCAAGATCCTATCCTGGCATTCCTCGCTCGCCACGCAGAAAGACATGAAGAGCGTCTGTTGCAGGCAACATCTGAAAACGCTCGTCTCCCACTGGCTGTCGCAGGCCAACCTCCGCTTGTCTCCAGGACGTTATCCTCCACTGCCCATCGGGAGCGACCCGACTCTGGCCGATTTTGATCTGGGACCCGACGCGGTTGGCCGTCTGGTCGGCGAGTTGGCGGTGCATCGCGAGTCCTTTTCCCGCGTCTGGTCAGGTTCAGCCGCCGCGCTCGAGTGCATCCTCGACGCCCTCATCACCATCGGAGCTGAAAACAAGCCTCACGCACTGGAGTGTCAACTCTTTCACCCGCAACCCGAGTCCTCGCACGGCCTTTCCCTTCAATAAGGCGCTGGCGGAGTCTAGCTCTGCCAGCGCTCCTTCCACTCTAGCCAATCTTTCTCTACCGCGTCGGCCATCGCCTGCGCGGCTCCCAGCAGCCAGTTCGCCTTTCGTCCGCGCAAGTCCTTCAGAATTGCCCGCCGCTCTTCCTCCGTTCCCACGTGTATGTTCCCCGTTTCCCTCCCCATCGCTTCCAGCAGCCGGCACGCATCACGGCTGCTTCCTAACGCATCCAGTTCAATACGCGAACAATACGGTGACAGCCGCCGCACGAGCCAGTGTCCCCGCATTTGCATGAACGGATCCGGACAGCGCACTGCCCGCTGCAGGATCACCGCGTACAAAATCTCAGCCGGCGCCCGCTTCGGATCGAGCCAATGCAACGCCGAAGGCGCCAACGACTTTGCTTCCCGCGCCACTCGACCGCCTTTCCAATCCGCGATCCCGACCAGCCGCGTCCGTCCCAGGCTTCCGAACCCCGACCTCCGTCGCGCCAGCCGGTAGTGCATCCCCCGTTCCGGCAACATGTGTTCAATCGCCTGGCGTGCGCGCTCAGGTATCTTTCCCTTGGCCGTCGGATTCTCATCCATCCTCTTCCAGAACAGCACTGGATCCCGTTGCTCGCTCTCCGCGATCGCCCGCAACCAGGCATGGCCTTCCTCTAACACAAACGGAAGTCCGCCCTCCTCCATCACGCGCTCATATCCTTCCAAAATCGCCGCCGCCGCATCGTTCGGCTTCATCGTCAGATGGTCTTCGCGAGCGGCCAGCAATGCGCTGGTTGCCAGCCGCACCAGATCCATGGTGTAGGGAAACAAACACGCTTCATCAAAATCGTTGACTCCCCATGCCAGCCGCCCATCGCTGTCTCGCCAGGTGCCGAAGTTTTCGACGTGCAGGTCGCCCACCGACAAAATATGCGGCACTCGCTCCAGTTCCGCGCACACCTCCGGCCACACCTGCACCCAGCGATAGAAGGTAGCGCGAAAGAACGGAAAAAGGGCAGCCGCCATCTGGTCGTGCTTGAAGCGCAGATCGGGCCTGAAGATTCGGAGGTGCAGCCCCAGCCAATGCTCGAACTTCCTCGTAGCTTTAACAATATTCATAAATGGTTAGCAATAATAAGAACATAGTTCATCTGTCAAGGTGGCAGACAGAACGGGCAACGATGCCGATCCTCCGGAACCTTGCTTGGTTACGCTGGTTACCTTCGCAGTGTAAACGATTGGGCTTAGCCTAAATGCAGTGAAGAAGCTAACCATCAGACCCTGCATTACAGTTGCGTGCGTCGCGCTTTTCTTGGGAGTAATCGGCTTTCCCCTGTCCTTTTCTTCCGCGCAAGAACAGCCGGAAGGAAAGCGAAAAGTAGTGAACAAAGTGGCCCCGGCCTATCCAGAGCTAGCCCGCAAACTACAAATCCGCGGAACCGTCAAGGTGGAAGTTGTGGTTGCGCCCACCGGAAAAGTGAAGTCGACCCAGGTAACGGGAGGCAATCCTTTATTGGCAAAATCAGCGGTCGATGCCATACAACAATGGAAATGGGTACCGGCTCCGCAGGAGACTAGAGAACTGGTACAACTCGATTTTTATTAAATCGGGAATCGTCCCGTGCAAGAGCTCCCAGCCGAAGAAAGCGCAATCGCGATCGATGGCGCTCGAGCCAATGCGCTCACTCGCGGGTTAATTCGCCCTCGGTCACGCCGGTCAGAGCGACGAATCGAATCACGCCCTTGGCGTCCTCGAAGACTAGCCCAGTTTTTCCATTGTTCACCACCGCGCTTACCAGATGACCATACGATTTGGGGATGCCCCCATGAGTCGGAGTTTGATCATAGCGCGCCAATTCTCCTTCTTTCATGCCGGTGATACTGACAAACCGGATCACGCCTTCCGCATCCTCGAAGACCAGGCCGGTGCCGATGGAGTCGGCGAAGGCGGCCGCCAGCCGGCCGTAGGATTTCGGCACCACCCCTTGGGTGTGCGCGCCGGAGTAAGATTTCGGCGCTGCTTCCTGGGCGGGCGTCCCGGCATAGGCTACGGTCGCGCGGCGAGTTCCCGCCATGTATCCAGCGACCAGCAAAAGTGCACTTCCGAAAACCATCAGCATCAGTTTGCGCATGTGTCGTGAAACCTCTCTCTATCAGCAGCAGATGATCGACAACAGCAATCAGGGCTCGACCAGGATCTTGTGCATCATGCCGAGATCCTCGTGCAGCAGGATATGACAGTGAAACACAAACGTGCCCGCAATCGTCGGGTCGCGGAAATCCATACGGACCTTCACACTGTGATAGGGTGTCCCTGGGCCCGACCAATACGGAATTTCGATCGTATCTCGCAGATCGTTATTCGCCACTGGTTTTCCATCCACCTCCAGCATCTCGAAGTGAATCTGATGGATGTGGAAGGCGTGCGTCTCGAGCGCACGGTTTTCGATCGTCCAATCTTCAACGGCTCCAACTTT
>JBEKXC010000283.1:0-5105 GCA_049512435.1 Terriglobales bacterium
AAACCAAGAATTTCAATCGCAGGCATGGCACTCCGACAGAATGGAATGGAAGAAATTACTTCCCAACAAAATTATATGAAACGCGCCGAGATTATTGTACTGGGTTGTACTGGGTAGGAGGTTACGAAGGTTACGATATGGATCACAAGAGTCAATATCCATAATATCTTCTGACGCTCTTAGCGTCGCAAGCTGGGACCATTTGCCTTTCCAGCATCTCTTAGCGAGGACTATGGTAAGAGAAAGCGGCGATCCGTGAGACTGGGAAAGTCATGTACGGAAAGTCGCCGCGACGCTTTCGGACTAGTGTAGTGTCCAACAAATAGCTGGACAATAAGAGTTGATGCCACTATGCTGGGGTCATGCCACGTCCCCCTTCCGCACTGGTCCTCCCAGAAGCCGACCAACAGCAACTTCGGCAATGGATCTCAGCCTTCGGGACACCGCAGCAGGTCGCCTTACGGAGTCAGATTGTGTTAGCCGCCGCCGAAGGGCAATCCGACAATGCCATTGCTCAACAGTTAGAAATAAATCGCAAGACGGTGGGGTTGTGGCGCGCCCGTTTTACGCAGGAGGGAGTGGACAGTTTGTGGGAAGTGGCGCCGGGGCGTGGACGCAAACCGACTTACGGAGTGGAGAAGATCCAATCCATCGTCGAGGCCACGCTACGGACCAAACCCAAAGGCATGACCCCGTGGAGTTGCCGGCTTATGGCAGCACGTCAGGGAGTCAGCAAGTCCACCATCAACAATATCTGGCAGAGTCACAACCTCAAACCGCACCGGGTGAAATCCTTCAAGCTGTCGCGGGATGCCAAGTTTCTGGAAAAGCTGACCGATGTGGTGGGTCTCTATCTGAATCCTCCCCAACAAGCGATCGTGTTGTGCGTGGACGAAAAGAGCCAAATCCAGGCGCTGGATCGCACGCAACCGGGCTTGCCCATGAAAAAGGGCCGCTGCGGAACCATGACGCATGACTATAAACGCAATGGAACGACCTCGTTGTTCGCCGCTCTGGAAGTCTTGCAAGGACGGGTGATCGGACAGTGCTATGAGCGACATCGCCACCAGGAGTTCTTGCAGTTTCTGCGTCGCCTCGACCAGGAGTTCCCAGGAGAGGTGCGCTTGCATCTGGTGCTGGACAACTACGGTACGCACAAGCAGCCCAAAGTCCAGGCCTGGCTGAAACGCCACCCTCGCTTTGTCTCGCACTTTGTGCCCACCAGCTCCAGTTGGTTGAATCTCGTGGAGCGCTGGTTTGGCGAGTTAACCAGCAAGCGCATCCGACGCGGCTCCTTCCGCAGCGTAGAAGATCTCGAGCAGGCGATCACGGAGTTCATGGCCGCTTGGAATGAAAATCCAAAACCCTTTGTCTGGACCGCCACCGTCGAATCGATCGTGAAAAAGCTATCCCACTGTCGGCAAACCTTGGAACAGATACGGCCCGGCTGTACCCTACCCCGACGGCGCAAACCGAACCGTTGAGTTGGCCAGTTATTTATCGGACGCTACACTAGTTGCCCATTGGGAGCAATCCCTGACAGGTGGGATAGCTAGGGACTAACGTGATCGTGCCGGCTGGCTGAAGGCGCAATACCGCATCCTGAATCGAGCAATAGGCGCGAGTGCCGGTCAGCGCGCTCAAAGGCGTGCCGGTTGAATAGAATTGGTCGTTGACGATGCTCCCCGCGCTAGGCGAGCCGGTGGCGTTAAAACTGTAGCCGCTTTTGCCGAGGCCGCCGCCGTTGGTGGCCAGAGAGTTATCGATCAGGCAAGCGGTAGCGATGCCTGGAGTGCAAGGGGATGCGCCGCCCAGAGTGGCCAGAGTCGCCGGATAGCCGAGTGTTGTGTAGGCACCGGAATAAGCAATTTCGGCCGTGTTAATCATCCGAATGGAGCTGGCGGCGGAAGCATCGTTGGCTGACATGCGGGCGCGCATGAAATTCGGGATGGCGATAGCCGCAATGATCAGAATGATCGCGACTACGATCAGCAACTCAATTAGTGAGAAACCTTTTTGTCTCTTCATCGAGCGCGCTCTTCTATCTTTCCAAGGCATCTATACGGGGCCGCCCCGGCCCTAGATCCCGCGGAGATGTAAGGGTGGCAGCATGCCGACTGCCATATCGAAGCGGTTCTACTCTTCGGTTACGATGCGGGCATCCGCCTTATTTTCAGGCCGATTGCGCGGCTCAGGCCAATCTTCTCGAGCAAAGGAACGTGACTCGACGGCGTTGGACTGTCGCCGCCTTGACGAATTGTGTCACTCTGCAAGCGCGTCGGCCTCGGTTACGCCTTTGAAGAAGCAAGGCAGGATCGGCACCAAGGCCACGAACCGGGTCGATTCCGGATGTTGTAATCGATTCTTGTCGTTCCAATGAGTTAGCCATGGGCCTGCGGCCCACCCATAGGGATGAAAGCGCTTTGCTAAAGCTCATTGATTCCAAACGGGTTACCCGCGACTTTCGACGGAGTGCAGTGAGGCGACGGAAAAAACAAGAGAAGCAGCGAAGTTGGCTTCGCTGCTCCCCGGCTTGTACCCTCCCCCAGGTACTTTGCCCAATTGAACTACGTTAGTTGGCCAGCGGGGCCAGAGTTTGGCAGTTTGCGTAGGTGCCAACGATGGCGATAACGCCGACAGCCGCAGTCCGCACCACGCCGTCTTCCGTCGCGCAATACGCCTTGCTACCAGTCGTCGGGCCGATCGGGGTACCAGTGGTCAAGAACGTGCTTGCTGGAGCGGCCCCTTGGCCCGCCGCGGCAAAGTTGTAGCCGCTCTTGCCGTTGCCTCCGGGGCCGTTGTTGGACAGGTTGTTATCAAGGAGGCAGGCTGTGAGCTGGCTCGGAACGCAAGCTACGCCCACAGCCCCACCCAGGGTCGTCATAGCGGCAGGATAGCCTAAAGTGGGAAAGGCCGAGAAATAAGCCACTTCTGCAGTGACGATGGAACGCTCGGAAGCGGCCGCGGAAGAATCGTTGGCTGCCATCTTGGCGCGCATCAGGTTAGGAATAGCAATAGCTGCAATGATCAGGATGATTGCCACCACGATCAGCAGCTCAATCAGTGAGAAACCCCTCTGTTTCCGCATCTCTTTTTTCCCCTCGTTTTGGACTTTCGTTGAATTCATGCTGGTCATGGAATGACGCAGTCGAGCTAGATATTCGCACTTGCCGGGCCAAACAGGCTAGTTACCTTGGTTCCGGACAGGTTTCGGGCAACAGCTTTATTTTCATGACAAGGCCAAACTCCAGTTCCTATTCTAAGCCCTCTCGAGGACCCGTTTGTTGCCAGAATCCGTCGCACGGCTGACAATTCTTGTCATTGTGGGACGGGTATCGTCCCAACTTAGAACGCGGGTTTCTGGGGAGCTTGCACTATGGAGAGATTCCCGGGTTCACTTGTCCGGCGGGCTGTTAGCTTGCAGCCGGTCAAGGGCTTTTTGTGCCCCGGTCTGGTAAGGATGTAGTTGCAGCTCGTTTTGTACTCCTCGACTGCGGCGGATTCTTCAGAAACTTGCTCCAGCGCAGTTCCCAACTCATAGTGAAAGCCGTCAGTTGGGCACTCCCAGCTTACAATAATCTTGCTCTCCATATGCCTAACCCTCTTGAGTCCCTGCACGTTGATTCCGATGTGGCACGGGCGTGGACGCTGCCGTCAAATCTTTACACCGAGGCGACTGCCTTCGCGGTTGAGAAGGAAAAGATCTTCGCGCGAAGCTGGCAGGTGGTTGGCCATCGCGATCAGGTTGCGAATGCGGGCGACTACTTCACGACGGAACTGGCGGGCGAACCTCTGCTGATTGTGCGCGGGACCGAGGGTAAGCTGCGCGGCTTTTATAATGTGTGCCGGCATCGCGCGGGACCGCCGGCGGAAGGGTGCGGGTCGCGAAAACTATTTCGCTGCGGCTATCACGGCTGGACTTACGATCTGGAAGGCGCGCTGATTAGCGCGACGGAGATCGAAGGCGTCGAAGGATTTCGTCCCGAAGATTTTGCGCTGGTGCCGGTGCGAGTGGAGGAATGGTTCAATTTTATCTTCGTGAATCTTGACCTCGCGGCGCAGCCTCTGCGCGAGAGTCTGGGCGATTTGCCGCGGCAAGCCGAGAAGTTTCCGTTTGCCGGCATGAAGCTGTTCGAACGCCGGACCTATGAAATGGTGTGCAACTGGAAGACCTATGTCGACAATTATTTGGAGGGCTATCACTTGCCCAGCGTGCATCCGGGACTGAATCGCGAACTTGATTACAACGCGTACGTGGTGGAACCGTATGTATACGCCCTTTTCCTGCTTCACGCTGAACCGTCCCCGCGAATAGCTCCGTGACCGCAGATTCTTCTGCACTTTCTCGCAGATGCCCACATCTTCAACCTGAATCTGATCGCTGAACTCCACCGAAGCCTTGGCTGCCGCGCTGCCATGTTCCTTCTCCGGCAAGTACCACTCGAAGATGGCCAGTGAGCGTTCGGGCGCGAGCGGTGGATGAAAAGGGACTCACCGCCGAGAATGCAGAGCGTGCTGAGAAATAAAGCTCCTTCTTGCCAATAATTCACGCTGTGCCGCTCCACTCGGCGGCGGATCTTCTTTCTTCACTCCGCTTTTACCAGCAGACACGTCACGTCATCGTGCTGGGGTGTGTTGCCGACGAATAGATCCAGTTCTGCCATCAGGCGGTTGAGCATTTCTGCGGGGGTCATCGCGGAGGCTGCTGCGATTGCGCCGAGAAGGCGGGTTTCACCGTACTCGTCCTGGTGAGCGTTTTCGGCCTCGACCAGACCGTCGGTAAAGATAATCAGCCAGTCGCCAGGAGCGAGAGCCACGCTCGCAGACTCGTACTTGGCTTCGGGCTGAATACCGAGGGGCAACCCGCCGACGTCCAAGCGCTCGATCCATCCATTGCGGCGACGCAAAATCGGATTATTGTGACCCGCGTTGATGTAGGTGAAAACGCGCCGGGCCGCGTCGTATTCGGAGAGAAATGCGGTAGTGAAGCGCAATCCGCCCTGACTGTTAGAGCAAGCGTACTTATTCATGTTCGCGACCAGTTCGGGCAGGGCAACCTGAGCTGTTGATAGCGTTTTGAGGCTAGCCTGAAACGTGGCCATGAG
>JBEKXC010000284.1:0-5089 GCA_049512435.1 Terriglobales bacterium
TCGCCGCTAAGGCCCCACTTCTCGCGCTTTTTCAGACAACTGAGTTGGAGCCCTTCAATGTATGCTGTCCTGCAATGATGTGGGAAGCGGTAAACTTAGCGATGCGAAAAATACTCCGATTTGAAATACTGCCGGTAGTGCTAGCCTTTCTCGCAAGTCTCGCTTTCTTTGTGCATGCCGCACAGGTTGCGCCTTCTTCGCCGTCCGTGACGACTGCCTCTAAGCCTGCTCCTTCCGATAATACTCAGACTCAAACCAAAAACCGAGAACGATATGCTGAAGGCCCAACTGGAAGTAATTAGGGATTATGACCAGCGGCTGCTTGCGACTGTATACGCGTCTCTGGGTGGAGTCTTTCTTCTGGTCGTCCTAGTGGGTGGTCTTAACTGGTTTACGAACTACCGTCTGTATGAGCGAGAGCGAGACTCGTTGAAGCAGTCCCTGCAAGTCGCATCGCAAGAGGAAGCTGCCAAGCTGGCTCAGCGGTTCGAAGAGTTTAAGAAAGGAACAGAAAACCAGCTTGCCGACTATTGCACGAGGGTGAAAACCGCCGCAGAGGAAGCGGCAAACTCCTCGACTCGGTCGATCGCGCACAGCCTTTGGATGGCTGAATACGAAAATACCAAATTTCGGGCGGAGTATTTTGACTCAAAAGAAGACGGCTATCGCTGCTTTCAAGCATGGGTCGAGCATCTAGAGGTGCTGGAGGCCTTAGGTTGGTTCGACGAGCGCTGGGTGGGGCCGACCATCGGAAAAATCTTAGAAGTTTTGCCAAAGTGCCCTATTGCTTCTTATCAACTACGAACCAAGCTTTTCAAGCTTCTAGAGAAGGCACCGCCAATACTCTTAAGTGACGTCGAGCGACTCAAAAAAGCGGACGCCAAGAGAAAAATTTAGCCACAGGGCTTCGTCGGTCGCAACGCCAGAGGGGCTCCCTCACACTACAAAATACTTAGCCGCCGGATGATGCACTACGATCGCCGAAGTACTCTGCTCCGGCTCCAGCAAGAAGCCCGAAGTCAGCCGCACACCTACGTTCTCCTCAGGCTTGAGCAGGGCGAACAGTTTGGTCTGGTCTTCCAGATTCGGACACGCCGGATAACCAAACGAATAGCGCGACCCGCGATACTTCTGATGGAAGAGATCGCGGGTGTGCGGCGAGTCTTCGGTGGCTATGCCTAACTCTTCGCGCATCTTCTTATGGAGGAATTCGGCCAGGGCTTCAGCTGTCTCCACGCTTAGGCCGTGGAGATAGAGATAACGCGTATATTCTCCGCCTTCGAACAGGCGCTGGGTTTCTACGGAGGCTTTGGGACCAATCGTCACCAACGACAGTCCGAGGACGTCCATCTTGCCGGATGAGGGCGCGGCGAAGAAGTCAGAGATACAAAGACGACGGCCCTCTTTCTGCCGCGGAAAAGTAAATCGCAACAATTCCTTTAGGTTTTGCTTTTCACTGAGAACTGGGTCCTGGGAACTGGGAACTGAATACACCACGACATCATTGCCGTCGCCCTGTGCTGGAAAGTATCCGTACACTACCTTTGGTTCGAACCAGCCCGCGGCTATCACATCCGCTTCCAGCTTCTTTTTGATCGGACGGTACTTCTCTTCCACCAGCCGCGCGTAATCTTCCTGCGAAGCCGTTTTCAGCTGCCACTGGTTCTTGAATAGAGCGGTGTCGTTGATGTAGTGGAAAATCTCCTGCAGATCGTAATCCGTCACCACGCGCACTCCCCAGAACGGAGGCACCGGAATATTTGGCGCATCGGTCACCACCGCGCTGCGCTCGGAAAATACTGGGCCGATCTCTTCGTCCACGGCTGCGGCTTTCGCGTATTCCTTAACCGTCCTGCCGTCTTTCAGCCGCGATTCGCGCTTGCCGTCTGCCGCAGCTAGATCTTCCATCACATGCAGGCCTGCGAACGCATCTTCTCCGTAGAACACGGCATTTGAATACTCGCGGCGCAGATCGTCTTCTACATACTTGCGGGTCAGGGCGGCGCCTCCGCAAATCACTGGGAACTCGAGCTTCTGGCGTTCCAGTTCCTGGATCACGTACTTCATCTCCAGCGTCGACTTCACCAGCAGGCCGCTCAGGCCAATGGCATCGGCCTTGTGCTCCTGTGCGGAGTGGATGATGGTGTCACCCGGCTGTTTGATGCCAAGATTCACCACCTTGAATCCGTTGTTCGACAGAATAATATCGACTAGATTCTTTCCGATGTCATGGACGTCGCCTTTCACTGTCGCGAGTATGATCGTACCCTTTTGCTGCGAACCGGTTTTCTTTTCCATCTTCGGCTCAAGATAGGCTACCGCCGCCTTCATCACTCCCGCCGAATCCAGCACCGATGGCAACTGCATCTTGCGCGCCCCGAATAGATCGCCCACCGTCTTCATACCGTCGAGCAGCACTGTGTTGATCAGGTCGAGCGGTTTGTACTCGACCAGCGCTTCTTCCAGCAACTCCTCCAGGCTGCGCTTGGTTTTGCCTTCGCCCACCGATTTTTCTCCGTTGATGATCGCGTACTTCAGCTTGTCTTCGATCGAGAGCGTTTCTACGTGCGCCGTCGTCTGCGCTTGCGCCTTGCCTTTCATCCCGGTGAAATGCTGCATGTAGACCTGCAGCGGATCGCCTTTTGAGCGGTCCTGATAAATCAGTTTGCGCGCCAGTTCCACTTCTTCCGAAGGAATCTTGTAGAGCGGATAAATCTTCGTGTAGTTAACGATGGCAACGTCCAGGCCGTTTTCCACCGCCTCATGCAGAAATACGGAGTTCAGAACGCGGCGCGGATAGGCGTCCAGGCCGAAACTAATGTTGCTGACCCCGAGTACGGTTTTTACTTCCGGAAGTTCGTCGTGGATTCGCTTCACCGCCTTCAGCGTCTCGATGCCCGCCGACCGGTATTCTTCCTGCCCGGTCGAAATTGGGAGCGTCAGCGTGTCGAAGAGCAAGTCTACCGGGCGGATGCCGTACTTTTTCGTCGCCAAGTCGAAGATGCGATGCGCGATCGCAACTTTCTTGTCCGCAGTCAGCGCCATGCCTTCTTCGTCGATGGTCAGCGCGATTACTCCCGCGCCGTAGCGCTTTGCCATCGGCAACACTTTTGAAGTTCGCTTCTCGCCGTCTTCGAGGTTGATCGAATTGATGATGGCCTTGCCGGGGATGCGCTTCAGCGCCTCTTCGACTACGTCGGCTTCGGTGCTGTCGATCAGGATCGGCGCGGGCACCCGGGTCGCAATCTTTTCGAGGATAGCGGAGATGTATCCCTTTTCGTCTTCGCCCACGATGGCGCAGCACAGGTCGAGCATGTGCGAGCCTTCGTTGGCCAGCTTTTTCGCCAGCGTCAGAATGTCGTCGTACTTTGTGGCCTGCACCAGTTTGCGGAAGTGATCGACGCGCGTCGTCGTGTTCATTTCTTCCGCTACGATCAGGGGCTTGGGCTCCAGATCGAGCGGCACCGATGTATAGGCGCTTGACGCTGCTCCTACCGGCTTTACATCACGCTCGGCGGGCTCGACTCCGGACACGGCGTCAACCACGGCCTTCAGGTGTTCAGGAGTTGTGCCGCAACATCCACCCACTATTCTTACACCGTAGTCCTTCACGAAATGTTTGTGATAGTCGGCCAGATCTTTGGGCGAGAGCTTGTAGACTGCGTGTCCGCCTACGTTTTGCGGTAGGCCAGCATTCGGCAAAACTGAAATCAGTTTGGTGGAATTGAGGCCGAGATATCGGACCGCCTCATTCATCTCCGCCGGACCGGTTGCGCAGTTGAGACCGATGATGTCGATGTCGTAGGGCTCAAGCGTAGTAAGGGCTGCGCCAATTTCGGTCCCGAGAAGCATCGTTCCGGATTCTTGCAGCGTGACCTGCACCTGCACTGGCAGGCGCTTGCCCGCCTTGCGCATTGCCTCCAGCACAGCGACCGTGGCAATCTTTGCCTGCAGCAGATCCTGGCAGGTTTCAATCAGCAGCACATCGACTCCACCCTCGATCAGCGCAGACGCCTGCTCTTCATACGACGCCAGCATCGCGTCCCAACCGATGTGTCCGAGCGAGGGCAATTTTGTGGTTGGACCCATCGATCCGGCGACGAATTTCGGTTTGCCTTTGGTAGAAAATTGCTGCGCTACTTCTCTTGCGAGTTGCGCCGCCTTCAGATTGATCTCGCGCACCTTGTCCCGCAGCTCAAACTCGCCTAGAACCAGGCCCGTTCCACCGAAGGTATTGGTCTCTACTATGTCGCAGCCTACTTGGAAAAAGTCCGCATGAATGTCGCGGATGATGTCGGGACGGCTCAGGACCAGAACTTCGCTACAGTTCTCCTTGCCCCAGTAGTCGTCGAGGGTCGGATTGCGGGTCTGGATGTTGGTGCCCATCGCGCCGTCGTAAACCACGACGCGTTCTTTTACGAGTTGGAGAAAGTTGGACATCAGCCTCAGTTCCCAGTTCCCAGTTTCAGGTTCTCAGCCTTTGACTGAGAACTGGGAACTGAGAAATGGCGTTATACAAGAACGCCGGTCCCGTTGAGGGACCGGCGTTTGGTGAAGAATCTCTAAGTTCGCTAAGTCCCCGTCACGCCTGCATCCGTCTCCGATTGCGCGAACACCTGATTGGCTCCCATGTGCGCTGGAGCCGGCGCCAGCATCTGTTCTTTGCGGTAGATTAAATTGCTGGCATTGAAACTTGCCAGCTCAAAGCCATGACCGTGGGTGATCGCATCGGTCGGGCACGCCTCCACACAATACCCACAAAATATACATCGATTATAGTCGATGTTGTAAACGCGGGCGTAGCGTTCGGCGCCTGAAACTCGGGTCTGTGCGGTGTTTTCCGCCGCTTCTATGTAGATGCAATTCGCCGGACAAGCGGCAGCGCATAGGAAACAGGCTACACACTTTTCCAGTCCGTTCTCGTCGCGCTGCAGGACGTGCATGCCGCGAAACCGTTCCTGAAACTTTGCTCCTTTCAGAGGGCCGGGGCCGTCGGGATAATTCTCGACGATGGTGGGCTGAAACATCTCCTTCAGGGTGATGCTCATTCCCTGGGCGATGGCTCCTATGTTTTTAATCACGGACATGC
>JBEKXC010000285.1:0-5000 GCA_049512435.1 Terriglobales bacterium
AACCCTTGGCACGAGTAGTGGCCGGAGCAGCGGTGGGCGTCCGCCCGGAGATCATGGGCATTGCGCCGGTACCGGCAATTCAGGCGCTGCTGGACTTGGCTGGCCTGAGCCTGCAGCAAATCGATCGTTTCGAAATCAACGAGGCCTTCGGTGCGCAGGTTCTCGCCTGCCAGCGCGAACTTGGCCTGGACCGCAACAAGCTCAACGTCAACGGAGGCGCAATCGCTATTGGCCATCCGCTCGGCGCGACTGGAGTGCGACTTGCAATCACGGCAGCTCGGGAGTTGAAGCGCTCGAACTTGCGCTACGGCGTTGCCTCGGCCTGCATCGGAGGCGGACAAGGCATCGCCTTGCTGGTCGAGAACACTGCGGCTGTGAACTAGAAATGTGAGAAAAGGGCTTCGCCCCGCTCCCACACGGCTGTCGGCTTAGTCTCGTCGCGCCGAGGTCGCGTAAATCCCGCCCAGAAATACATCTCCGATTTCCTGGGCCAGGACTTTCGCGTCGCCATCGACGTGCGGGTTGTACCAGGTGTAGATCCAGTTCATCATTCCGAACAGTGACAGGACAGCCACGCGGGAGTTGAACTGCAGACCCTTGGCTGCCTTCAGCGCGTCGACGAGGTCGGCACAGCAATGGTAGTACTGCCGCTTGAGGCGGGCAATCTCCGCGCCGAGCCCTTCTTTGAGCACGTCGTCTTCGTGCGAGAGCACCTTCATCGATTTCGGATTCGCAAGAAAGTATTCGAGATGCGCGAGAATGAAAACTCGAACGCGTTGCTCTGGATCTCTCTCCTCTTTTAGGCGTTCGCGGACGAGGTCCATGACCGAGAGAAAGAGATGCCTCTGGATGACATAGAGCAATTTTTCCTTGGATTCGAAGTAGTAATAAAGACCGGCCAGGGACATCCCGCTGGCTCGAGACAAATCGCGGATGGAAGCACCCTCGTATCCTTTTTCGTAGAAAATTGCGGTCGCATGTTCTAGGATTTTCGCTAGTTGGCGGTCGTAGCGGCTGTCAGAACTGGCAGCGGCGGAGTCGGGTGCGGGCTGGCTCAATTGTGATGTTGGATTCATTTGTATTCGAGCGAACGTTCGTTACACCGTGCTCCATCTTACGCACCATCCTTATTCTGTGGCAAGAACCCTATAGCCGGCGCTTAGGAGGTTGGGCTCTTCGACGCGCTTAACCCCTGGCTAATGATGCTTATTCGAGAAGGAGCCGCATGCACGGGACCATGATGCACGGAACCATGATGCATTATCCGCTGACGCTCGCTCACAGCCTGGAGCGTGCGGGCAAATTTTTTTCAAATACTGAGATCGTTTCTCGACGGCCAGACCATGCGCTCCACCGTTACACCTATGCCGACCTTTATCGGCGGGCGCGGGCTCTGGCGGAAGCCCTGCAGAAAGCGGGCCTGAAGCGCGGCGATCGCGTGGCAACTCTGATGTGGAATCATCACGCGCATCTGGAAGCCTACTTTGGCATCCCGATCTCGGGCGGTGTGTTGCACACGCTGAACCTGAGGCTGGCGCCGTCAGAGATCGCCTACATCGCCAATCACGCGCAGGACCGGTTCCTGATCGTCGACGATGTGCTGCTGCCTTTGTATGAGAAGCTTCGAGACTCGGTGAAATTTGAACGTGTCATCGTAGTTGGCTGGTCGGGCCGCGGCACCGCATCAGTGCGCGTTTCAGGGCAAGACGACTATGAGGATTTCCTGAGCACTGCTTCCGGCAATTTCCGTTATCCCGATCTTGACGAAAACGAAGCTGCTTGCATGTGTTACACCTCGGGCACAACGGGAGTTCCGAAGGGAGTTGTGTACACGCACCGGTCCGTGATGCTGCATTCCTTTCTGCTCACTACCGTGGACAACTTTGGCATCTGTAATGCCGACACCGTGTTGCCGATTGTTTCCATGTTTCACGTCAACGGCTGGGGGCTGTCGTACGCTGCGACGCTGGTGGGATCGAAACAAGTTCTGCCCGGCCCTCACCTCAAGCCGGAAAGCCTGCTGGACCTGTGTGAACAGGAGCGCGTCACAGTTGCCGGGGGCGTGCCTACGGTCTGGCACAGCATTCTGGAATGTCTGGACCATAATCCGGGCAGGTGGAAGTTGCCGCCCATGCGAGTTCTCATTGGCGGGGCGGCGCCTTCGCTCGCGCTCATCCAGAGACTGCAGCAGCGGGGATGGAACATGGTGCAAGGTTGGGGGCTGACCGAGAGCAGTCCGCAAGCGACCACCAGCCAAATCATGGCGCACATGCAGAATTGGCCTGAGGAAAAAAAGTGCGAAATCAAGACGCACGCGGGAATTCCGGTTCCGTTCGTGGAGAGAAGAGTCGTCAGCGAGCAGGGAGAAGGTCCTTTTGAAGAAGGGCGATTTGCAGAGGTTCCGTGGGACGGAAAAACCATGGGAGAAGTGCAACTGCGCGGGCCTTGGGTTGCGGCCAGCTACTACAATCTGCCGGCGGAAAACGACAAATGGACCGAAGACGGATGGTTCCGCACCAGCGATGTTGGAACCGTTAACGCCGAAGGCTATCTGAAAATCGTGGACCGTACAAAAGACCTGATCAAGTCGGGCGGCGAGTGGATCAGTTCCGTCGACCTGGAAAATGCTCTGGTCGCGCATCCGGAAATTCGCGAAGCGGCGGTGATCGCCGTTGCCCATCCCAAGTGGCAGGAGCGGCCTGTGGCTGTGATCGTGGCGCAGGAAGGCGCGGCGTTGTCTCCGCAAGCGCTACGCGACTTCCTGTCGCCGAAGTTCGCAAAGTGGCAACTGCCGGATGCATTCGTGTTTGTGGAGGAGCTGCCGCATACCTCCACCGGGAAACTGCTGAAAGCGGAACTGAGGCGGCGCTTTCGAGACTGGAAGTGGGAAGGGTGATTCGTATCAGGGTATGCCTTCAGGCATCCGCAAATCGCCCAGCCCCTGAAGGGCGTCTGAGTTTGAAGAATTGTGGTATCGCTAAAGCGATACCCTGATACGAATCCCTCTTGCACCGCGTACTGATAGATCAAATTCACGGTTGGCCTGCATGGAACGAACGGGCCGGCGGCACACGCATTTGATTGCCACCCGTGAACCTACTTGACCTGGAGCGATTCCAAATACTTATTCAGATTCACGATGCGTTCCTGTACCAGCTCCTCGTGGCCACCACTCAGTTTCCAGAACACCGGGCCCCACACGGGCATTTCCTGATCGCCATGAGGCACCAGACTGGTTTGACCGCGCAGAATGCTGGTTACCTTGCCCGCAGGATACCTTCCGCCATTGCGCTTGGCCAGGCCCGTCAGATCGGCAGGCAGGGATTTGAGCGAGGCTGCGGCGGGGCCATCGCCTTTTGCGTCCTTACCATGGCAGGAGGCGCAATAACTCATGAACATTTCCTTGCCGGATGCGGGAGAGGTTTGCGGCGCCGCTTCATGTTTGACTTCAGTCTTTGCTTCCTGAGCTGTGGCAACCGTCACGCTGGCAAGGACCAGCGTCACCAAACCAGCGAAATATCGCATGCCCATAGATTCCTCCCGTGGTCCGCGCGATTCGGTTCCAATATAGCATCGTCGCGGGACCACACTTGCAATGGGAAACGACAGCCACGCTAGCCGCTCCAGGAGCAAACGGCCAGCGTGGCTTCCCGCCCCCTCAAAACGAAAACTTCAACGAGAACTGCAACTGCCTCGGGTTAAACATCGTTCTCGGCTTGCCGAAACTGGGAAGCGGAGTACTGGGAATCGTTACCGGCACGAGCCCGTCAGCGACCCAAGCCCCCGGGTTTCCTATCGCCTGCTGCGTGGCGCAAGACACCGAGGCAGCGCCCTGCTGGATGGCAAGCGTGGTTGCGTCGTTGTAGTGCTTGGGGATGGTGGGAGTGGCCCCGCAGAAAGCCGGGGAGCCGTAAACGTAACTCACTTCATCCACGTTCGGGTGGTTGAGCAAGTTGAAAGCGTCGACACTCAAATCGAGCAGCTTGGTCTCGGCAAACCGAAAATTCCGCGACAAGCGCAAATCCCACGAATACAGTGGCGCGCCGACGTAGGTGTTTCGGCCGACGGTCGTCGAGCAGTTGGAGACGGAAGTGCACGTACCGGTGACCGGTGCACCACCGACACGATCCGTGCTTAGACCGGCAACATCGCCAAACGTATTTTGTCCGGCGAACAAGGTGAAAGGACGTCCGGACTGTAGGGTGATAATGCTGCTGAGCTCGAAGTCGCGGAGAACAGTGTGTTCCGGTGCGGTCGCCGTGAAGTTCGTAACCAGGCGGTTACGAATGTCCTGGTTGGAGTTACCGCGTTCCGAATTGTAGTCGAACTGGTTGGGCGGCAGGTTGATAAAGGTCGTGAAATTCCCGTTGTCGATGGTGTGAGAATAGGTGTAGTTGGCGGTCATCCGGAAATTCTTGATTCGCTCCATGGCGGTCAGCGTCATCCCGTTGTAGACGGCGTTGGCAACATCGTTGTTGTAGTCGAGCAGGCCGCCGCTTAGAGTGGGTGCGGGAAGGACGGCACTCGGGACACCAAACTCCAAGCCGCTGGGATTATACGGAAGAAGAGGGTTAGCGGGATTGTTCAGGTACGCAAAAAACGGTCCTAGCCCGAAGGGCCCTAGCGTCGGCGTTCCCGGGCAAGCAGTGAGACTGCCGCTCGGATCGAGCAACCCTTGAGCATAGTAGGGATTGTTCGGCTTGCTGGTGCCAGCGGGGCAGTTGACGTTGATGTTATTTCCGCGGACCAGCTTATGCGCTCCCACAAAGAGAAATCCTGCTTCGACCGTGAGACCTTTCCCGAACTGGTGATCGATCTGCAAACTAGCCTGCTCCGCATAGGGAAGGCGAGCGTTACGCTGTATGCCTCCAGAACCCACGCCACAGGCCCCTGCCGGCCCTTCGGGGCTCAGAGTGCACGCCCCACTCAGACTCACTGTAGGGTAAGCAGTGGGACTAGCGCCGAGGATACTTAGCGCCTGCAAAGCTGCGACACTTATG
>JBEKXC010000286.1:0-4988 GCA_049512435.1 Terriglobales bacterium
GAGAAAGAGCGTGTAGTTGGTCCCCTACGGTCCGGGATACTCGACTGGAATGGTGCGGTGAATGCCGTGCCACTCGCCTGCGAAAGCCAGGGTTATCTTTTCGTCGACCAGGACCGTGCCATCGGCGGCGATAGAGATGGTGTCTTTGAAATCGGCAACGCGCCAATTGCGGGCCTGGGCCGAAGCTAACCCTGGAGCCAGCAGCAGGGCGACGGACAGCGCAAGCAAAAGGCTTGATTGCCGCGGCAACATGCCTAGAACTTCACCGCGACCGGTTCGCGATCGGCGGCCGCCGCTTCGAAGAACTGCTTTTGCTGGAAGCCATACATCCCAGCCAGAATATTGGTCGGGAAAGATTGAATCTTGGTGTTGAGGTCGCGCACCACGGCATTGTAATAACGGCGGGCGTTCTGAATGGCGTCCTCGATTTCGCTTAGAGAACTCTGGAGCTGCGTGAATTCCTGCGAAGCCTGGAGCTGGGGATAATTCTCGGCTACCGCAAACAGGCTTTTGAGCGCGCCCGTCAGCTGATTCTCGGCGGCAGCCTTATCGACCGGGCCAGTGGCTTGCATGGCCATGGAGCGGAATTTCGCAATGTCTTCGAACGTACTTTTTTCGTGGGTGGCGTAGCCCTTCACGGTTTCAACCAGATTCGGAATCAGGTCGTGGCGGCGTTTGAGCTGCACATCGATGTCGGACCACGCCGATTCCGAGCGCACGCGCAGCTGCACCAGGCTGTTGTACATCGCGACCAGGAAGACGCCCAACAGAACAATGACAACAAGGACTGCTATGACCATGTGCATTCTCCTTGACGCGGATTTAAGGGGACGTTAGCACGGAAAGGCGAAGTTTCAAAGTTCCAAGCTTGCTTCGAGTCTCTGAAACCTTGAAACTTTGAAACCTGGCCTTACTGGCGTGGAGCGTAGTATCCGCGGCGGGCGCGAACTTGCAGATCTTTTTTCAGGGCTGTGATCTCAATCGAATGGTAGCGCCCGTCGGCGTCGAAGTCGGAGGGCTTGTAGGAGACGTCATATTGGCTGCGCAGTTCCTCTTCAATGGCAGCGAATGAGCGCGTAATGTCCTTCATCTTGTAAGGAAAGAAAGCCCGGCCGCCGGTAGCGGATGCGAGGTCTTCGAGAACTTTGTCGCCCCGCAAAATCAGGCCGCTGTCATCGGTGGAAATGGCGTAGATGAGAACTTCGGCGCGCTGTGCCATTTCGATGGCTTGGGCGCGCGTGTATTCGCTCTGATTGTCTTCACCGTCGCTGAGAATGACGATGGCTTTGCGAATGGGATGGTCCGATGGTTCGCGCAGCAATTCTTCCTTGCATGCCTTGTAAATTGCGTCGTAGAGCGCAGTGCCGCCACCATTCGTCAGGTGCTGCACTCCAGCGGCGAGCAATGGCACCTGATCGGTGAAATCCTGTGTGAGGCGGCTCTCTTTATTGAAGCCTACGACAAACGCGCGGTCAAATCCGGAACGAATGATGTGCTGCAGAAATCCGATGGCTGCTTCTTTTTCAAATCCAAAGCGACCCTGTACGGAGCCGCTCACGTCCATGAGCAGGCCAAGTTCGATGGGCAGGTCGGTCTCGCGGCGGAAGTTGAGGATCGACTGCACCGGCTTGTGGTCGTCAAAAATCGAGAAATCGTTCTGGTTCAAATTGCGGACGAACTTCCCGTGGCGATCGGTAGCAATGAACAGCACGTTCACTTCATCGACGCGCTTCTTGATGGTCAGGATGGGTTCGTTCGCCTCGTCGTTGATGGCGGCATCAGCATAAGGCCGACCTGTGCCGCTGCTGGAAGCGGCGATGACGTAGGAATTGTTTTGCGCGCAGCCGGAAACCGGCATAGCGAACAGCCCGCCGAGAATTGCGATCGCAAACACGATCGGCGCAAATACGATCGGCGTGATTCCGCTTGCTACCAGCCCGAATTGGTTGCGCGTCGTCATTTCTTTTGGGTTCATCAACCTTCGTGTCAGCCCGGTGAACCTCGGAACCTTCAGATACTTCGATGCACGCCGGGGGCCGAAAGCCCAAAACAGCGGTTCCATTGACTGTAGGCCGTCATCGGTGCAAGTCCAAGTTACAAAAGGAGTACGCAAACAGTGCGTCCTTTAAACATAGGCCGGTCAATGGGTTAAGAAACACGTTCAAAAATGGCCCATGATACTTTTTTCATGATTCCCTGAACTCCGTGCAAAAACTTCTAAACGACATTTGGACCTGTACTTGTGAGATACAGACTGCACTCGGCTCCCGCCGGGCGAGAGTGGTAATCTGAACAATGATCTGATGAACAATGATCTGAATGAACAATGATCTGAATGAACAATGATCTGAATGGACGATACTCTGAAAATCGCGGGAAAGCCGCACCCTTCCTGGAGTCCCAATATGTATTTTGAACAGTTTTATCTAACCTGTCTTGCCCATGCTTCGTACATGATCGGATCGGAGGACGAGGCGGCCGTGGTCGATCCGCAGCGTGATGTGGACATTTATCTGAAGGCGGCTGACGAGCAGAATCTCAAAATCCGGCACATATTTGAGACTCATCTCCACGCCGATTTCGTTTCCGGACACAAAGAGCTCGCAGCGCGCACAGGCGCGAAGATTTATATCGGGGCGCGAGCCAACGCCGAATTCCCCCATGTGCCGCTGACCGACGGCTTTGAATTAAAGATGGGAGCAGTGCGGATTCGCACGCTGGAAACGCCGGGCCACACACCCGAGAGCATCTGCCTGGTGATTACGGATACGGATGCGGATACGAATACGAAGAAAGATGAAAGCAAATCGGCGCAACCGTGCATGGTCCTGACCGGCGATACCTTGTTCATTGGCGATGTTGGGCGGCCGGATCTTTCGCGAACGCACACGCCGCAGCAACTTGCGGGATTGCTCTACGACAACCTGCACCAGAAGTTGCTGGCGCTGCCGGATGCGGTGGTGGTGTATCCCGCGCACGGTGCAGGGTCGCTCTGCGGACGCGCCATGCGGGCGGAGCGCTCCTCCACGATCGGGACGGAGCGGCTTACAAACTATGCGCTGCAGATCGCGACGCGAGAAGAATTCATTGCGCAGTTGACCACAAACCTTCCAGCTCGTCCCGACTATTTTCTTGAGGATGCCGAGATCAATCGCTCCGGTGCGGCGACGTTGACGGAATTGCCGCCGCTGCCGGCGCTTTCTCCGGCCGAGGTGCAAGCGCTGTCGCAGCAGAAGGCGAACTTGCTTGATGTTCGTCCGTGCGAAGCGTTCGCAGCGGGACACGTGCCGGGCTCGATCTGCATCGCGCTCTCGGGCCAATTCGCTTCCTGGGCAGGCGGCATTCTTGGCATTCACTCCAAGCCGGTTCTGATAAGTGATACTGACGCGCAGATTGAGGAGGCTCGGCTGCGGCTGGCTCGTGTCGGCATCGAAGACTTGCGCGGTTATCTGGCTGGTGGCTTGGCGGCTTGGCAAAACGCTGGCCTGCCGGTGGCGAAGACAGCGCAGATTTCTCCCCAGCAACTGAGCCAGAAACTGCGCGACGGCGATTTACGCGCGCTCGACATCCTCGACGTGCGTCGCGAAGGCGAATGGCAGCCGGGCCACATTCCGCAGGTGCAATGCCAGGCGCTCGACACGTTTCCGCAGCGACTGCCGGCCATTGATCGGGAGCGTCCGGTTGCGGTTCACTGCAAAAGCGGCTATCGCAGCATGATTGCCTGCAGTTTGCTCGAGCGCGCCGGTCATCGCAACGTGCTCAACGTGGTCGGAGGCTTCGACGCGTGGCATGCCGCCGGGCTTCCGGAAGTTGCAGAACAATTCGCCAAGGCGTAACCGGCTGTCACCAAATCGTTAGTCCAAGGTAGCGGCGTGCGCTCTCGCGAGAAGAACCTCGCGCCGGACGGGAACTTGTGGCAGCGCCGACATCAGGCGCCGGGTGTAGGCATGAACGGGCGCGGTAAAGATTTGTTCGGTCGGGCCGCACTCGACAATCTGGCCCTCGTGCAGGATGGCGATGCGCTGGCAAATTCCCGCAACCGATGGCAGATCGTGCGAGATGTAGAGGATCGACATGCCGATCTCGCGATTCAGGCGCGCGAAAAGCTCCAGGATTTCGGACTGCGTGATCACGTCGAGGGCGCTGGTCGCTTCATCAGCGATCAAAAGCGCGGGGCGATGCATGATGGCCACGGCGATGAGCACACGTTGCGCCTGGCCGACACTCAGCTGAGAGGCGCGTTTGCGCAGGAAGTCTTCGCTGCCGTCATCCGCTCCGCTCGGCAGGCTCACACTTTTCAAAGCGGCCTGGATGGCACGATCACAATCCACGTTCGTGGCTTTCGTTTCGCTGTGGGCGCGCCACGCTTCCCTGAGTTGCGTGCGGATTTGGAGCGCGGGATTCAGCGAGGCTAGCGGACTCTGAAGCACGAGGCTCAGCGAACGTCCGCGCAGATTGCGCAATTCCCGTTCGCTCATGGCAAGCAGATCGGCGCCCTGGAAAATAATATTGCCCTCTACGATGGCGCGCTGGCGGCCGAGCGGTCCTCCAAGTAAGCCCAGGATGGCCAGCGCCAGCGTGCTCTTGCCCGAGCCGCTTTGGCCGACTAGTCCAATGATTTCTCCGGGCGCGATTTCGAGCGAGATTTCGCGGAGCACCGGAGCTTTGCCGGGGTAGCGAACCGTCACCTGCGCCGACAGCAGGTTTCGGGAAGCATCCGGCTTTGTCGGTGTCATAAACATCGACTCCATGATCGGCTCCTCTTCCGTCCTTAATTGCAGGCTCTATCGACTTGCCCGCGTGGTTGGGTTCAGAGTGAGGCGCTCAGCATTCCAGAACGTCTGCGGAGAAAGAATTCCCGGGTTAGCACCCTCGACCGCGGCCGAGACCGCCGACAGCGCATTCTGATTGACCAGGTAAATGATGGGCGCCTGTTCGGCGACGATTTCCTGCACGCGATCGAAGCTTTCTTTGCGCTTCTTCGGATC
>JBEKXC010000287.1:0-4916 GCA_049512435.1 Terriglobales bacterium
ACCCAGACCGTCGAACTGGTGTGATTCTCGTATTCGACTTCGGCTTCGGCGAGCGCGGTCTCGTCGTGCATGCACCAATAGACGGCGCGCAAGCCTTTGTAGACGAATCCGTTTTCGTAAAACGAAAAGAAGGTTTGGAGCACCACCGACTCGTACTGTGGCGTCATCGTGGAATACGGCTTGTCGAACCGGCCGAAGACGCCGATGCGTTTGAATTGCTGGCGCTGCAGGTCGAGGAATTTCTGCGCATACTTCCGGCACTCGGCGCGGACGTCGGTCGGCCGCATCTGGAGCTTCTTGCCGCCGAGTTCTTTGTCGACCTTGATTTCGATGGGCAGGCCGTGGCAGTCCCAGCCGGGAACGTAGGGCGCGTCGAAGCCGGACATGGTCTTCGACTTGACGATGAAATCCTTGAGGCATTTGTTCATCGCTGTCCCAAGATGAATCGGTCCGCTCGTGTAAGGCGGGCCGTCGTGCAGGATGTACTTACCGTTATTCTTGCCCTTTCGAGCTTCGCGAATGCTCTCGTAGATATGCATCTGCTCCCAGCGCGCCAGCATTTTGGGCTCGTTCTGAGGCAGATTCGCCTTCATGGGGAAGCCGGTCTTAGGCAAATTGATGGTGGATTTCAGGTCCATCGGCACTAGCAAGTCTCTCCCAAATGATTGAATCCTTTCATTATATAGGGACCGCGAAAGGGTCATGTCTTTCGGGGCTGCCGCACTTCCAGGGAATGCAAAAAGTACTGTTTCCGGTCCGGCAAAAGCGTGTACAATTTTCAGCAGGTCGAGCCCTGCGCGCATCTAACTGACTGGAGAATGTCGGCGGGTAGTTCGTCCGCATGGCCAGCATTTTTTCAAGCTTTAAACGAGCGCTGACGCATCTAAATCAGCGGCCCGTAGTTTTGATTAGCGCTCCATAGTTTCGTGGTGACAGTTTCGGGGTTACCGCTCGGTAAAATATGCCAGAATTCGAAACACCGGCGAATCCGATGGGTCCAGAGCCGGAGTTGCATCTACTGCTAACGAATCAAACTCTGGACGAGCCTCTGTGGAAATCCCTGTTCCGCAACATCGACGACTTCTTTTTCCCCAAGAAACTCCCTCCGCTCGTCCTGACTTCGAAGCCCGTCCCGGTGCGCGACATCTGGGGTTTCTACAACTACAAGGGACGTGGAGCCTTCGGCTCAACCGTCATCCACGTGCTGGCCCTGGCCGCCATTATTGCAGCCACCTACCTGGGAAGAAAGATCGTAGACGTTGCCAAGCCGAAAGAGACCGTCTTGTTGATCGCGCCCGATGACCTTCCCATTCTGCCGGTGTCGAAGACCCTGAGCGGCGGTGGTGGAGGTGGTGGTGATCGCGACAAACTGCAGGCATCGCCGGGCCGTTTGCCCAAGCAGTCCTTGCAGCAGTTCACTCCGCCCATGGCAGTAGTGCGCAATCTGGATCCGAAGCTACCGATCGCTCCGACGATTGTGGTTCCTCCCGATATTAAGCTTCAGCAGCCCAACCTGCCCGATTTGGGCGATCCCATGTCGCATCTGCCGTCCGTGCCTTCGAATGGAACGGGATCTGGCGGCGGCATTGGCTCCGGCAGTGGTGGCGGCGTCGGTTCGGGCGAAGGTCCCGGTTATGGCCCGGGTCACGGCGGTGGCACCGGAGGCGGGGCGTACAGGGTTGGCGGTGGTGTTTCTGGTCCGAAACTGATTTATCAGCCCGACCCCGAATATTCGGAGGAAGCCCGCAAGGCCAAGTTTCAGGGCACCTGCGTGCTCTGGGTCGTGGTCGGTGCGGATGGCAAGCCGCGCGACATCAGAGTAGCTCGCACACTGGGGTTGGGGCTGGATGAAAAGGCCATCGAAGCCGTGAAAACCTGGCGCTTTGAGCCGGGCAAGAAAGATGACAAGCCAGTCGCCACCATGATTAACGTCGAAGTCACTTTCCGCTTGTACTGAGGCAGATGCAGCGAAGAAGTTTAGGAGCCCAGAAGACGGCCGCGCAAGCGGCCGTTTTTGTTGCTTCAAACCGTGTCATCTTGAGCGGAACAGGGTTGTCGGCAAAGCCGACGATCCTGTGGAGTCGAAAGACCCCTACTCCCTTATTTCATCCAATGCTGCAGCAGGGAGTTCTCCCGGTAACGCCGGCGTGTGTTCGGGGAGTTATCATTCCTTCAAATCCACATGCACCACATCTTCCACCGGAAGCCCCAGGAACCGTGTTCCCATCTTCCGAAATTTCTCCGCCGAATCGGTAGCAAAGAACTTGAGCGCGGCAACGGTTCGCAGTTCGCCGTGAGCTGAAGAAGGCAACGACGCGATCCGCACTTGCCCCTCCAGTTGACGAGCCACTTCCTCAGCAGTCGATTCCGCCGAGTCCACGATCGTGACGTGCTCGGGCGCCAATCGCCGCAGCAGCGGCTTGATTAACGGATAGTGGGTGCAGCCGAGCACCAGCACGTCGGCATCGCGCGAGTCATCGGAAAATGCCTCTGATAAATAAATGCGCCCCACCTGCTCGGTCACCGGATGCTCCACCCAGCCCTCTTCAACCAGTGGCACAAACAGAGGACAAGCCTTTTCCCGCACCGCGACTCTTTTGGCCTCCAGCGCTCGCTGGTAGGCATGGCTGCTGATGGTAGCCTCCGTGCCGATGACGACCACCTTCCGCGTACGTGTGGCCGCCGCCGCAGCTTCCGCTCCCGGTTCGACAACGCCGATAACCGCCACGCTCGCCGCCGCTTTGATCTCGTCGAGCGCCAGCGCCGTGGCCGTGTTGCAGGCGATCACCAGCAGCTCCGCGCCGTGATCTTGCAAGTAGCGCACCGCCCCGACCGCGTAATGTGCAACCGTAGCTGCTGATTTCGATCCATAGGGAAGCCGCGCCGTGTCGCCGAAGTAGAGATAGTCAGCGTCGGGGATGCGTTCGACCAGGGCACGAAGTACGGTTAGGCCGCCGACGCCTGAGTCAAAGACACCGATCGTCGGTCGGTCCGAAGGTGGTCGTCGTAAATTGGGTACCGTGGACAGACTTCAACCTTCCGCGGTGGTTGGCCCGATGACCGACCGAACCGCCGAAACTCGATTGGCCGGAAAGCCACCCTGGCGGGCGTGTTCACGGACCATCTCTTCATTGGGAGCGACGTAAATGCAGTAGATCTTGTCGTCGGTGACGAAGCTTTCAAGCCACTGCACCTGCGGACCGAGCTTCTGCAGAACGCTGCAGGATTTCTGCGAGATAGTCTGGAGTTCCTGCTGGCTCAACTTGCCGGCGTTCGGAATCTCGCGCTCAATGACATATTTCGGCATGCTGCGCTCCTGGTGTTGAAGTTCTGGTTGTTCGACCACCCCGGATTCTAGCACTGCCCAAAGTTCTCCAGACACCCCAAACTTTCTAGCGCAAGGCGCCCACCGTCGTCGGCGTCGACGACCCCACATCCTCGAACCAGAACGCGATCGAAACATTCGGATACTATTGCCTCATCCATCCACCGCCCGTTATCCTTCTCGCCATGCCTAGCACTCTCGTCGAATGTGTCCCCAATTTTTCCGAAGGCCGCGATCCCGCCAAAGTCGATGCCATTATCGAAGCCATGAAAATTCCCGGAGTCTATCTCCTGGACCGCGAAATGGATTCCGACCACAACCGCTCGGTCATCACCCTGGTCGGCGAGCGCGATGCCATTCAGGAGGCCGCCATCCGCGGAGCAGGCAAGGCCGCCGAGTTGATCGATCTCACGAAACATCAAGGCGCGCACCCGCGCATGGGCGCAGCCGATGTCGTGCCCTTCATCCCGATTGACGGCGTAACTATCGAAGACTGCGTAGCCATGGCGCGCCACGTAGGAGCCGAGATCGCGAAACGCTTCCAAATTCCCGTCTATCTTTATGAAGCCGCCGCAACCACGCCCGAACGCCAGAACCTGGAAAATATTCGCCGCGGCCAGTTCGAAGGCATCCGCGCCGACATAGCCACCAACCCCGCGCGCAAGCCCGATTTCGGCGAGCCTCGCGTACATCCCACGGCGGGCGCCACCGTTGTAGGTGCACGCAAGTTTCTGATTGCCTACAACGTCTTTCTGAATACGCCCGACGTAGACATCGCCAAGAAGGTCGCGAAAGCCGTGCGCTATTCCAGTGGAGGCCTGCGCTTCGTCAAAGGAGCCGGATTCCCGGTGCGCGGCCTGGCCCAGGTTTCGATGAACCTGACCGATTTCGAGCAGACTCCCATCCACCGCGTCTTCGAATTCGTAAAACGCGAAGCCGCCCGCTACGGTGTCATCCCAGTCTCCAGTGAAATCGTAGGCCTGATTCCAAAGCGGGCTCTGGAGCAGGCTGCGGAATGGTTCCTGCAAGTAGAGAATTTCGATTCCTCGCTGATTCTCGAAAATCGACTGACCGCGGTCATGGGCGGAAAAATGGCCATCGGAGGTCTGCGTGCCGGAGTCGAGCCCTTCATCGAACAACTCGCCGCTCCCACCGCGACCCCCGGAGGAGGCAGCGCCGCCGCCGCCAGCGGAGCCATGGCCGCCGGACTGGCAAGCATGGTCGCATCCATGTCGCGCGGCAAGAAAGCGTACGTGCAATACGAAAGCCAGCTAAGCGAAGCGATAGCGCGACTGGCTCAGCTTCGCGAAGAACTGAAATCCGCGATCGACGCCGATGCCGAGTCCTACAACGTCGTCATTAAAGCCTACAAGTCGGCCAAGGAATCAGCCAATGGAGACACGGCGCTCAGCTCAGCTCTAAAACAAGCAACCAGCGTCCCGCTAGGCGTAGCCGAAAAAGTAGTAGAGGTGGCCGGTATCGCAACCAAGCTGAAGCCGATCACGAACCCAAACATGAAGTCCGATCTGACCACCGCAATCGCCCTGGCCAAAGCCGCTCTCGAAGGCGCGCTCGCCAACGTCGAGATCAA
>JBEKXC010000288.1:0-5531 GCA_049512435.1 Terriglobales bacterium
CGCTGACGTTGCAGAATGCGTTGCGCCATGCGCAGGCCCTCGCGCGTGTTCGTGTAGTAGGGACCCACCTTCACCCGCGCCAACTGCGAGAGCGGAACCTCTTCCGCCGAATCATGAAACAGCACCAGCGACAGCGAGTCCCCCGGATATTGCGTGCGAATCAGCTGCGACAGGGCCATGGCAACTTTTTTTGCCGGAGTGAAACGGTCTTCCCCATACAGAATCATCGAGTGTGAACAGTCGAGCATCAGCACCGTCGCGCACGACGATTGGTATTCACACTGATGCACCTGCAAGTCGCGGTATTCGAGGTTCAAAGGAAGCCCGAGGCCTTCGCGCTGGATCGCCGAAGAAAGCGTGGCCGTGATGTCGAGGTTCAACGTGTCGCCGAACTCATATTGCTTCGACGCGCCGCTCGCTTCTATGCCGGTTGCCATGTCGCGGGTGTCGTGACGTCCGAAGCTTGACTTGCCGAGAGAGCCGAGAAGATCGCGCAGTGCCTTGAATCCCAAAAAGTCGAGGCTCTTGTCGGTAATCTCGAACCTTGCCTGCTGCGCCTCGCCCACCTGTCCGCCCACGCTCGACTGCTTCGTGGGATCATGAGGTTGATCGATGGAGATGTAATCTTCCTGCTGCATGCGCTCAATCAGCTTCTCGATCAGTTCCTCAAGCTCGCCTTCCATCTGCATTTGCTGGAGCCGGTCGCGCATTTCTTCGTCGAACATTTCGCCATTGAGCAGGGCTTGTTCGAGGGCGCGTTTCAATTCGTCCAGCGTCTGCTCGCCTTCCGGCAGTTCGTACCAGAAATTGTCGTCGGGGACGTACTTGCTGTAACGAATCCGTTTCATAAGCTACCGCTTAGTGACAGCCTTGGGGACAAACATCCTCCAGCCTTTGACCATGGCAAAGAAAAGTAACGTGTAAATAGGGATGTCAATCAAAAGTCCCGCTACGAACATCGGTACGAAATCGCTGGATGCATAGATCCCGAACCTGGCGCAGACTGCATTCACCGCCAGCAAACCAGGCCATCCGAGCATCGCCAGCGGTCCGTTGAAAGTCAAAGCGGAAACTGACGCCGCCAGACCAACAAAGAGGATCGCGGCAGCCAAGCACCTCAGCAGGAGATTCACCCATCACCTAATTAAACTGTTTTCGCGGCCGAGGAAGCATTTCTTCTCGCTCGAATGGCTTCTCCAGTTTTGCCTGTTTTTCGCCCGCCGAAAATACACGCTCCTCATTTCGCCCGATTTTCTTGTGTGCGTGCAGGCCTTCCAAAACGAACTCCGCCGCCGATACCTGCATCTCGGCGCTGTCTTTCGGGCCGACATTCAGCTTGACGAGTTTTTCCATCAGCCCTTGAATCTGTCGCAGACCTTCGAGCACTTCCCGGGCTCCGGCATTGTCGCTGAGCTGAATCTCGCCGCCAAGGTCGAACCACTGCACCACCTGACTCAAGTTGACGCCGTGCAGATAAGTATCGAACGTCTTCGCGACGGCGCTGCGGATCAACTCGCGGCTCACATAATCCGCGCCTTTCATCTCGCCTTCGTACTCCAGTTCGAGCTTGCCCGTGATCGCTGGCAGCGCCGCGTAGATGTCGCTGATCCGTGGCACAATCAATTTTTCGTCATGCGTCAGGGCGCGCCGCTCGGCATTCGATACCACGTTCTCGATCGCCGAGATCGGCAGCCGCTGGCTCACACCCGAGCGCTTGTCGATCTTCTTGTCGTCGCGCGCCGCAAACGCTATGCGCTCGATCACTTCCTGCACATACTTCGGAATATGCAGACTGGAGCCGTTACGGTCATTCCCGCTTTCGTTATTTCGATCGAGCCAGGCCTCCTGCACGGTAATCGCGATCCCTTCTTCCACCGTCGCTGGATAATGCGTGCGAATCTCCGACCCGATGCGATCCTTCAGCGGCGTAATGATCTTGCCGCGTGCGGTGTAGTCCTCCGGATTCGCGCTGAATACGATCGCCACGTCCAGCGGCAGCCGAATCGGATATCCCTTAATCTGCACGTCGCCTTCTTGCATGATGTTGAAGAGCCCGACCTGAATTTTTCCCGCGAGATCGGGCAATTCATTGATCGCAAAAATTCCGCGATTCGCGCGGGGCAGCAATCCGTAATGCACGGTGAACTCACTGGATAATTCGTGCCCGCCACGCGCCGCTTTGATGGGATCGATATCGCCGATCAGGTCCGCGATCGTGACATCGGGCGTGGCCAGCTTCTCTACGTAACGGTGGTCGGGCGTAAGCCAGGTGATGGGCGTGGCGTCCGCTTCTTTCGCAACCAGTTCGCGGCAGCGCCGGCAGATCGGAGCGTACGGATTGTCGTGGATCTCGCAGCCCGCAATGTACGGCATCTGCGGATCAAGCAGCGCGGTGAGAGCGCGCAGAATACGGCTCTTCGCCTGTCCGCGCAACCCGAGCAGAATAAAATTATGCCGCGAGAGGATCGCATTCACGATCTGCGGCACCACCGTGTCGTCGTAACCAACAATGCCCGGAAATATCGCACTACCCTCCCGCAGCCGCGACATCAAGTTCTCGCGCAGCTCATCTTTTACCCGCCGCGAACCGAGACGCTCGCGAGTGAAAGGACTTTGGCGCAACTCGCCGAGAGTCCGGGCGAAACTCATGGTGGAACCCCCAAAG
This sequence comes from Terriglobales bacterium, assembly GCA_049512435.1. Lineage (GTDB taxonomy): Bacteria > Acidobacteriota > Terriglobia > Terriglobales > Acidobacteriaceae > Acidiflorens. Next base: position 2,666 of record JBEKXC010000288.1, read on the forward strand.
GAAACAGCCTTACGCGGATTATACCGCCGGGGAACGTTGTCAGCTTTCAGCTGTCAGCTCTCAGCAGTCAGTAAAAGCTGATTTAGCCTTAAACTGATTTGGCCTAAGATGTGATGAATGGTCGATCCGCTTCTCAAGCCGCTCGCGAGCGCCATCCAGAAGGATGCGGCCGAACTGGAGAACTTCATCTTCGAGTTCGTCAAGATCCCTTCCGAGAACCCTCCGGGAATGCACTATCGGACCTGCTGCGATTTCCTGTGCAGCTATCTCGCGAAGTTCGGACTGGAACCGATTGTTCACTCGCTCCAGATTTCGGGTACCAAGGTCCCGGGCAACGCGGAGCCGGCCTTTGCGATTCAAGCTTTCCTGGGAACCGAGGGCCCGACCGTTTATTTCCACGGGCACTACGATGTCGTACCGGCCTCGGAATCTTCACAGTTCGATCCAGTGGTCAAGAACGGAAACATGTTCGGACGCGGCACCGCCGACATGAAGGCAGGTCTCGGCCTCATGCTGTTTGCCGTGAAGGCCCTCAAGGAGTGCGGCGCCCGTCTTCAGGGACGAATCGGACTGACATTTGTGCCCGACGAAGAAACCGGCGGAGCAAGAGGAAGCAATCTCCTGTCGCAACAGGGAATTCTGGGCAAGCATGGGATCGCGATGTTCACTGCCGAACCCACGGGCGGCGTCGTCTGGAATGGCTCTCGCGGTGCACTCTCGCTCCAGATCACGGTGGGTGGAAAGGCGTTCCACGTCGGACACCATTACAAGGGCATCAATGCGTTCGAAGCCATGGTGGAGCTTTCAAACCGTCTGCTGCAGCACAAAATCAAAGTCGAAACGCGGCTGACCGGCTACGCCATCACACCGGAGGCCGCTCGGAATTCCGTCATGTTGATCGGCGGCACAGTTGCGGGAGGGTCGAATTTCAATGTAGTGCCCGATCGATGCACTTTCACGATCGATCGAAGAATTAATCCGGAAGAGTCGCTGGAAATTGAAGAGGAGGAGTTGATGAAGATCATCAAACACGCTCCGCCTTCCGGAGCATCGCTCCCAGCATCAGTCCCAGCGTCGGTCGAAGTGGAGGTTCTTCAGCGCGCGCCCAGTTCCGCCTCCGATGCACATTCGGCAATTGCCAGAAAGCTGGCAAGAAATGCCGCCCTGGTGCTCAAGGAAGAACCAGGCTTCGAACCTCGTTTCGATCCTCGTTTCGAACTCTGTCCGGGTCTTCTAGAGACAAGATTCTATGCGCAGCAGCACATCCCGGCTTTCGCCTATGGACCGGGATTGCTCTCAGTTGCTCACGGCCCCAACGAGTTCGTTAATCTGAAGACGACCAGAGACTTTGCCTTGATCTATGCTCTTACGGCTTACGACATCTTGTCGGGTTCTGAGAATTAATTCCAACGCGCCTTCGCCGCTCGCCGCAGGCCAGGGAGAATGGCCTCCAAATAGCCGATCACCGCCTCCAGACGTTTTGCTTCCGACAGCGTCGAGAGCAAAGTCTGCTTGAAGTCGAGGCCGAGCGGCAGCGATCCCGCGAGTAAGAACGAAAGATTGCCGGCATGCTCATCGGGTCCGGAGGGCTCTGCCCCGGCCAGTTTCGCGATCTCCGCGTGCAACCGCACGGCCTGCGTCACCATCTCGGCGGACGGCTTGCCGGGTTCGTCTTCGTCTTCGTCGTCGTCCCGCACCACCGCAATCTCGGCCTGCAGGAACGAGCGATCCTGGTTGACCTCGATCACCTCAAAGCGCTCGACCCCGCGCGTCATGATATCCATGCGCCCATCGTCGTATTTCTTGGTAATCGACATGATCTCCGCAGTGCAGCCGATGTCGGCGACTCCCTCAGAAGATGCCCGCACCACCCCGAACGGCTTCTTCTGTTCCAGACATTCCGCAATCATCTCCTTATATCGCGGCTCGAAAATGTGCAGCGGCAAAGGAACGCCCGGCAGCAGCACCAGTTCGAGCGGGAAAATGGGCAACAGCGAACTCACGGAGTCTCCAATGCAGACGATTTTACGCCACTAGGGAGTTCTGAGTTCTCGGTTCTCAGTTCTCAGAAACAACCCAGGCCATCCGCTTCTCACTGAGAACTGAGAACTGGGAACTGAGAACTAGCTCGCGTTTGACTTGCCGCCCAACCCGCGATACAAGAGTCGCCATGGACATACCAGGGAAAGACATGGACGGAAAAGTCGTGGTCGTGACCGGCGCTTCCATGGGAATTGGAGAGGCGCTCGCCAAAGTTTTCGCCGATAAGGGAGCCAGCGTCGTGCTGCTGTCGCGCGATGCCAGTCGCGCCGAGGCCGCCCGCCAGCGTGTCGGCCACACCGGCCGCACACGCGCCCTGGCTTGCGATGTCCGCGATCGCGAAAGTATCGACCGCGCGCTTGCACTGACGCGGCGCGACTTCGATCACGTGGACGTGTGGGTCAATAACGCGGGCGTGGGCATTCGTGACTCGGTTGCCGATATGGAAGCATCCGCAGTGCGAGAATTGTTTGAAACCAACTTCTTCGGCGCGATCTCCTGCATGCAGGCGGTGGTACCCGCCATGCGCGAAGCAGGCGGCGGCGCCATCATCAACATTTCGAGCGTTGCCGGACACATCCCCGTACCGTTTATGAATTTGTATTGTGCCAGCAAGTTCGCCGTGAATGCTCTCGGGAAGGGAGCCCGGCAAGAACTGAAACGTGACAACATCAACGTGCTGACCGTCTGTCCTGGCTACGTCAGCACCGGTTTCGGCGAGCACCTGGTCGCCAACCGGCAGGGCGCTGTGCGGCCGCAATCCGTGCGCGGCATCTCGGCGGAGCGGGTAGCGCAGGCGGCTTATCGCGGATATCGCAACAAAAAG
>JBEKXC010000289.1:0-4887 GCA_049512435.1 Terriglobales bacterium
TGCACATTAATTGCGACCAGGTCCGCGCCCTGGCGACACAGTTTCAGGGCATCATCCAGCAGATGCCGCCGCCGTTTTCCGCCAAGAAGATTGCCGGAGTGCCGGCCTACAAGCTGGCCCGAAAACACAAAGAAGTCACCCTCAATCCCGTACAAGTAGAAATTAAGGAATTCGAAATTCTGGCCACGACCGACGACGAAGCCACCTTCCGCGCCCGCGTAGCCTCGGGCACATACATAAGGTCGGTTGCCCACGACATGGGCCAGAAGCTCGGCTGCGGCGCTCATCTGGCCAGTCTGCGGCGCACCGCCGTCGCCGAATTCTCAATCGATGATGCCCACTCGCTCCAGGCATTGGAAGCCGCGATGCAACAGGGAAGCGCGGAGTCATTGGCACTTACAATGTTTGTTCATCCCAGAAAGTTGGTGCCGCAGCTGCCGAGCGTTACCGCCAACGAGGAGAGCGCCGCCCTCATCCGCAGCGGCCGCGCCGTGAATCTGCCGGAAATGTCCCGCGCTCCCCAGGTAAAGGTCTTCTACGGCCAGCGCGACCTGATTGCAATTGCCACGCGAATCGCAGGCACCCTGTTCCACCCGCGGATCGTGTTTACCGCGTGATGAGTCATACTGTGGGGGACGGCGCCTCGCCCGTCCAGATGCTCGACTCTCCACTGCACGTCATAGACGCAGAAGGCGGCAGACAGTATATTCTGGCCGGAGGACGAAGAGCTGAATCCTTGAAGGAAGGAAATCCGTGACCTTCACCAACTGTTACCAAGACAGCGCCCGCGCCGAAGCCTACGCTACGCTGCAGTTCAAGAACACCTACCACTTAGCCTATCGAGACATCCCTGCCATCCTCGGCGAGCACGTTCGTGGCAGCAAGAGTTTAGACTTCGGCTGCGGCACAGGACGGTCCACGCGCTTCCTGCGCCAACTGGGCTTCGAAGTTACGGGAGTTGATATTGCCGAGGACATGATCCGCAAGGCGCGCGAACTCGACCCCTCCGGCGACTACCGCCTGATTAAGGACGACCTGCCCACATTTCCATCCGCGACCTATGATCTGGTGTTCGCCGCCTTCACCTTCGACAACATCGCGGGAGACAACAAGCTCCGCATCTTGCGGGAACTGGCTCGCCTCCTGAGCCGAGACGGCAAGCTGGTGCAGATCGTCTCCCGGCCGGAAATTTACATCCACGAGTGGGCCTCATTTTCGACGAAGGACTTTCCCGAAAACCAGGACGCGAAGTCAGGCGACAAAGTACGCATCATTGTGACCGATCACGCCGATCCGCGCCCGGTGGAGGACATTCTGTGGACCGATGAGGCCTACCGCGAAATCTTCCAGGCAGCGCAGCTGCGGGTGCTGGGGAAGTATGAGCCCTTGGCGCGGAGAGATGAGCCCTACAGCTGGGTGAGTGAAGTAGAGATTGCTCCTTGGGCCGTGTACGTCCTTGGGCGTAGTTAAGGATCAGCGATATTCGGAATGTCCGATAACAGGTATTATGTGAAGTACAGCGCAAACAGATCTGACAACTAAAGCTCCAACTGGCCGAGCAACATCCTCACAGGCTGCGGAAAAACTCGACGGTGCACTTGATTTTGGGTGGCGCAGCGGTTCACCGCTGCGATAACCGCCCTGTTTTGAATGCGGCTTTAGCCGCTGAGGGACGGCAATTTTCCAAACTGCACCACTACCAAATCTACCGAACTGATTACCCCAGGCCTGCTCCCACGTCTGATAGAACGAAACCCGTGGATCGAGAGTCGGCCAAGGCTAACTATGCTGCGAAATAACATCGCCGGTATTCTTCTGATTGCCATTGCCACTGTCACTCCTTTTCTTCCGGCCCAAACGGTTCCCCCTCAGCCCAAGCGTGAGCACTTTCAGCACGCGGAAGTGCTCTACGGATGGGCGCAAGACAGCCAAGGCCAAGGCCAACGCCTGCGGACCTTTATCACCCGGCCGAATCACTCCACTGGCAAAGTCCCAGCGATCTTTTTCGTGGGCTGGCTGAGTTGCGACAGCATGGAATATCCAGACGCCGATACGAAAGACGGTTTCGGCATTCTGTTGCGCCGCCTGATCGAGCAATCCGGCTATGCGACCGTGCGAACCGATAAGCCCGGCGTGGGCGAAAGCCAGGGAGACTGCAGCAAAGCAGACTTCGCCGAAGAACTCTCAGGTTATCAATCCGCTTTTGACGAAATGTTCAAGTATGACTTTATCGACCCCCAGAAGATCTTCGTGGTCGGCCTCAGCAACGGCGGCGGAACCGCGGCGCTAGTTCCCCGCCAGCATCCCGTGCGCGGATACATTGCCGCCAGTTCGTGGGGTCGCACCTGGTACGAACACATGCTGGAACTGGAGCGCCGCCGCCTGACCGAAGACGGCAAATCACCCGCCGACGTCAACACCGCAGTGAAAGCTTTTGTCGAGTTCTACACTCTCTACTTGATGAAAGGAATGACGCCCGGCCAAGTGATCACCCAGCATCCCGAATGGAAGAGTCTCTGGTACGATTCCACGGAAGGCCAATACGGCCGACCCGCGTCGTTCTATCAGCAGTTGCAAGCCCTGAACCTCGGCGAAACGTGGCAACGCGTGAACGAGCCCGTTCTAGTCATTCGCGGCACCGCCGACAGCATCATGAGCCAAGCCGATAGCCAAGCCGTCGCGCAAATCGTGAACCAGATCTATCCCGGAAGCGCCCGCTATCTAGAGATCGATGGTATGAGCCACGGCTTTACCGTCAATGACAAGTTCTGTGAGGAACTGGTTCCGACGATCCTGAACTGGATGAGAGAACAGCTGGGAACCGGCAAATGATGAACTAGTTGTGCGCGTGCAACAATTCCCCAAGCTCCTCGCGGAATTTCTGCAACGCCTCAAGTCGCTCCGGCGTAGCCTCCACCACTTCGCTCTTTGCCTGAAAGACTTTGCGTCCTGCCTTTTCGGTGAGCACGCCCATCACTTCCCCCATGCGCCAGCCAGCAGTGCCCAGGATTTGCAAACCGTCCAGGCCCGGAACCAGCAAAGCAACGCAGTTCTCCCGCAGCACGCCAATGCATTTGGGATAGCGTTCAAAAGTTTGAAGTTCGAATCCCGCAAGGTAAAGACGCTGCAGCTGTTCCGCGGAATCGGGCATGAGGATTTGTAATCTGCGATTGGTAGTTTGTGATTTGAAAAACGAAGGGCAAAGCCTTCACTGAGAACTGACAACTGAGAACTGTGCCTCACATCTTGTACTTGCCCAGATCATCATCGCCAAGGTCTTCCAGCCACTTGCGGAGTTCCTCGCTGTTGACCGCAGCCACCGGACTAGCCGCCTGCTTCGAGGTCGAACTCTTCAGCACCTCGTCCTCCACGAAAATTGGGCAATCCACGCGCAACGCCAGCGCCAGCGCGTCCGACGGACGCGAGTCGATGCTCACCACCTGCCCTTCCCTTTCCAACCAGATCACGGCGTAAAAGGTTTCGTCTTTCAGTTCCGTGACCACCACTTTGTGAACCAGCGCGTCCAGACCCGTGAGAACGTTCTTGATCAAGTCGTGCGTCATGGGCCGCGGCGTGCTCACCTTTTCGATTTCCAGCGCGATGGCATTGGCTTCATATACCCCCACCCAGATCGGGAGCACCGCGTCGCTGCCCACATCCTTGAGCAGCACAATCGGCATGTTCGAAACCGGATCCATGATCAGCCCGCGAATTTTCATTTCCACTTCCATAAGGAACCTCAAAAACAAACCACGCGTAGAGACGGGGCTTGCCCCGTCTCGCTTTCCGCATACAACGCGACCGGCCGCGCACCAACCCTCAATTATCCCCCAGCCATCTCTCCCACCAAACTGTTCGGGAAGCTCCCCGTCACCCGCACGTTAATATAGCAACCAGACTTGAGCTCAACTCCCGCCGGAACCGTAAAGTTCATCACCTTAATCTGCGAAGTCCGCCCCACCCACTGTCCCCGCGCCGGATTCTTCCCTTCCACCATCACCTCGATCACCTGCCCCACATGCCGCTGATTCCGCCGCGCTCCAATCTGCTTTTGCCGATCATTCAAAACCGCCAGCCGCCGCGCCTTCTCCGCGTCCGGTATCGCATCCTCCAAAAGCAGCGCCGGAGTGTTAGGCCGAGGAGAATACTTGAACGTAAACACGCTGTCATACCCAACCAAGTCCATCAACGAAAGCGTCTCCTCAAACTCCCGTTCCGTCTCGCCCGGAAAGCCAACAATCAGATCGCTGGTGATCGATATATCACGTTGCGCCGCCTGAATCCAGGCAATGCGCTCCAGATATTCGTCGCGAGTGTAGAGCCGCGACATGGCATCCAGCACCCGAGTCGATCCGCTCTGGACCGGCAAATGCACATGATCGCAAAGCGCCGGCAAGGCCTCAATCACGTCGACAATATCGCGCCCAAAATCCCGAGGGTGAGAAGTAGTAAACCGCACCCGCCGAATCCCGGAGACCGAAGCCACCGCCGCCAGCAACTCAGCAAACGTCTTATTTCCCGAAGGATCCCGGTAAGAGTTCACGTTCTGCCCAAGCAGCTGAATCTCCGTATAGCCAAGATCAACCAGCTGCCGCGCCTCTTCAAGAACAGAGGCAGAAGTCCGCGAGCGCTCCTTGCCGCGAGTATAAGGAACCACGCAATAAGCGCAGAACTTGTCGCACCCTTCAATAATCGTGATATAACCGCGATGCGGATTCGTGCGAGCCGTAAACTCCGTTTCAAAGCACGCATCCGTCATCCGGTCGTCAAGCCCTGTAACCCGCGACGACCCAGTCTCCAACTGCACCAGCATCGAAGGCAAATTCCGATAAGAAGCCGACCCGCACACCAGCGAAACATAAGGAGCGCGCTCAAAAATCTTCTCCC
>JBEKXC010000290.1:0-4875 GCA_049512435.1 Terriglobales bacterium
CGCTTCAAAAAGCCGGGACGCGGAACGGTATCCGCGAGTTTCCGACTGTCAGAACCGCAGATCCGCGAAATCAAAGAAGCTTTGAATAACCAAAATAAAATAGAGCGAGCATTCACCGTCGAGGTCAAGGACGAATCCGGGGTCGTTATCGCCGAAGTCGAGAAGTTACTGCACTTCCGAAGAAAAGACCAAATTTCAAGCTGATCACTGCCCTTCCTCTTTCTCGATCTTACTCGCAACCTTCACGCCGCTCAATCCGTTGACATACTTGGAGACACCCCGATAGAGCGACTCGGCAATGCGCTGGCGGTGCTCCGAGGTTTCGAGCCTGCGCTCGTCCGTAGGGTTCGACACAAATGAAATCTCGGCCAGAATCGATGGCATATTGGCCCCAATCAGCACAATGAATGGCGCCTTCTTGATCCCGCGATTGCGGATGCCTGCGTTCTCGAGCGCAAGGCCCCCGTAAAGCGATTCCTGCACGTCGCCGGCAAACTCGCGCGATTCGTCGATTTTGTCCTTCAGCGCAATCTTCTTTACCAGATCCTGCAGCTCGTGAATCGATTTTTCCGATACCGCGTTTTCCCGAGCCGCAACTTCCAGCGCTTCCGGCGATGAGGTGAAATTCAAGTAGTAGGTTTCGACCCCGCGCGCATCCGAATCGCGGCTCGAGTTGGCGTGGATCGAGATGAACAAATCCGCCCGTTCCCGGTTCGCAATCGCGGTGCGGGTTTCGAGCGGAATAAAGGTGTCGTCCCGCCGCGTATAAATGACTTCAGCGCCCAGCCGCGATTCGAGCAAGCGTCCAAGCCGCTTGGCCACGTCCAGCACCACGTCCTTTTCGCACAGGCCATTGGGGCCAATCGTCCCGGTATCATGGCCCCCGTGACCAGCATCAATGACAATCTTGCCAATCTTCAGCCCCAGGGCGCGAGTCAGAGACCGGTCGCCCGAGGCCGTAGGCCGCGCTTCGCGAGACTCAAGACTAGTATCCGAATGAAGATCCGCCGTGTCGGGAGCGGCTGCGCTTGCGGATGAACGTGACCTTTTCCTGCGCACCGAAGGAGATGAAGACGATGATGACGACGAATGCGATTCCGATTTCGGCGTCGTTATCGCGTCAGCGTCCGAAGCATTACTCGGCTCGCCCGCTGCTGCCCCCGGGCGAAGTTTTTCGTGTTCCAGGGAGGCTACCGTCGCCGGAACTCCGTTGTTCGGACTGTTCTTCGGAATATCGTTCGGACTGTCGTTCGGATTATCGTCCGCCTCGACAATCGTCTTCGGGATCCTGCGGATCGCTCCCCCGTGGTTCGAATCTTTGACTGCAACCGTGGTCTTAGTTACTCCGCTGCCGCTAACTGGCCTCGCGGGGTTGTGCGGTTTGGAATCCGCGCTGCCATCCTCGGGTAGTAAATCCGTTTCGACAAGTCCCGGCTTCCGAGAGCCGGCAGCATCCGCCTTTGCTTGTGGAGAGACGGGCGTCTCGCCCGTCCAGCCGGGCGGGGACGCCCGGCTCTCCACATCGTCGGAGTCGTCGTTCGACTCCAAGGAAGCCGTCACGTCCGCGTCCGCCTTGGCCGTCGTCGTCCGCTTCTGCTTCCAATGAACATCCTTCCCATGAATATCCTTGCCGTGAACGTCCTTCCCATGAATATCAATGATCAGCCGGTACGGGTCCGGCAGCAGGAAAGCGTCATAGCTGGAGAGGTTGTCCACTTCGAGCACAATGCGCGTGCGCCCCGGCTGAAACTCCGCCACTCGAATCTTCTTCAGGAAGCCATCGTCAACGTCGAACGTCTTCCCGACCAGCGTCGAAGCCAGTTTGGTATCGCGCAGATCAAAGAAAATGCGGTCAGGATTCGAGATGCGCTGGGAGCCGAACTTCACTTCCTGCTCCACGTCAATGGCAACGCGAGTGTAATCGGGAGTGGACCAGTGGCGAACGCCCGTAACCCGCGGCAACCCGCTGCGGCGGGTAGTTACGGCGTTGGCGGCATTCGAGGCTTCGCTCGCTTCGTCAGAACTGGAGCCCGCGCTGGCACTGCCGCCGCTGTCATTCGCGCCGCTTCCAACGTTCGCATTTGAAGCCCGCTGCTTGCGCGCCGTCTTCCGCGCCGAGCGCGCCATTTCCACGGCCGCGGCATCGATTTCCTTCACCGCCGCCCGGGCATCATCGGCCAGCCGGTTGCGCGGGTAGCGATGCACGAAATCTGTGAACGTCGTCCGCGCCTCTGCGGGATCGTTGAGATCATCCTTATAGATTTCCCCGATTGTAAACAGGGCATCGAAGCGGTATTTGCTGCCGGGATATTCCCTGCGCAGGAAACGGTACTGGTCGATCGCGCCGCGCAGAATCTTATCATCGTCAAAGCGCCGCCCCATCTCGACCATAAGTTCGGCGGTCGCCACCACGCTCGGGTCCGCCTTCGATGACGCCGGAGATCCGAAGTAAACACGGCGGTACGAATCGATCACCCGCTGATATTCGCGCCGCGTGCGTTCTCCCAGAGGACGCCCGTTCAGCGCCTCCCGCATGCGCTCTGCCCTGGCGAATTGCTGCCGAGCCCAGGCATCGTTGTGATGGACGGGGCGCTGGACGCGAGCGGACGCGGGAACCAGCGGAAGCAACGCGAGCAAAAGCGCGACGCCAAGGCGAAAGGCGCAGCCGCCTCGAGTTAGGGTCGTAGAAGCCTGGGTCTGCATTGCTATTGAATCATTAAGTCATTGAATCATTAAGTCATTGAAGCTTTTGATTCCATTGATTCAATGTTTCAATGACTTAATGATTCAATGATCACAACCCAGCCTGCGCTGCAAAGTTGCGGGGGTCATTCGGTATTGCTGATGTAAAGTACGCCCCGGGCGTCGCGCTGCACCAGCACCGGATCGTGCGCTGGGCTCCCGACAGCATGGGACTCCGTTTCGCTCCCGCCGTTATACAAGTTCGTGATCCGGCGGACGTAGTTCTGCGTTTCCCTGAAATGCGGAACCCCCGCACTTCGCGCCACCGCTCCCGAACCGGCGTTGTACGCTGCCAGACTCAGGCGAACGTTGCCGCCATAGCTGTCCAGTAGTCTCCTTAGATGCCGAACTCCGGCATCCACGTTCTGCTCCGGGTCAAAAGGATTGACAACATTGAGCGAACGCGCCGTCGATGGCATCAACTGCATCAGCCCCATAGCGCCCTTGCGCGACACTGCATTCGGATTGAAATTCGATTCCACTTTGACCACCGAGCGCACCAGGCTGGGATCCACGTGATGCCGGGCCGCCGCCGAGTCAATCGCGGCGTCGATATCCTGTTGAGTAAAGCCATGGTTATAGTTAAGAGTCTGGTAGCTCTGCGCTTTGCCGTCGAGGTAGGTGTTCACCTCCGAAGCCGCCGAACGCGCCGCCCGCATCACCGCTCCGTTTGTCGGAACCGGCTTAAAGCGGTGTTCGGTCGAACTCCAATAAACCAGCGAAGATCGGGAAGGCGTGGCCCTCGCAGCCGATGGCGTCTCACCTCCATTAACCCCGTCCCCGTTACCCCTGTCCTCGTTAACATAGACGGTGCGGCCAGATTCGTCGGTTGTCGAAGTGATAGCGCCAGCGTCGGCTCGTGCCACCGGTTCGGCGCCCGACTGAGCCTCCGCCGGCAAAGCCGAAAACATTGATATTGTGGAAAGAAAGGAGATCGCGGTTAAGCTAGCCATCAGCGCGATTTGCAGGCGTCGAAGCATACGGGTAACACATCGGCCAAAATGACCATCGGCCAAAAGGCACACTTACTTTCTTTAGGGCCAACCCTACCCGCAAACCTGCCGAAGAATCCAGGAACCAGAGCACCTCGATTATAAGGTGCGCCGGAGGCCGGAGCAATCTATCCGAAGGCCATAGAACCACTGAAGTAATCTACGCAAGTGACTGAAAATATTTGATCTTATAGCCACGATCCCCCCAGAGATCGACCAGCCCCATAGGCCAGCTTTCCCCTGGGCATCCCCTCGTGGCTGGCTTCGCACCCGAAGCCGCAAAGCCAAGCGACAATCTACAATGACAGCTGCCCATGAACTCCCAAGCCCTACGCAAACTCTTCGACCAGCTCAAGAAAAACCGCCTCTCCCCCGACGAAGCCGTGGAGCGCCTGCGCCACCTCCCGTTCGAGGATCTGGGCTTCGCCAAACTCGACCACCACCGCGCCCTGCGCCAGGGCATGCCCGAGGTGATCTTCGCCCAGGGCAAAACACCGCGTCAGGTGGCCGAAATCTTCACCCGCCTGGCCGCCCACAACGGCAACGTCCTGGCAACACGAGCCACCGAAGACCAGTACGCCGCCGTAGCCGCCGCCTTCGTTGACCATAAACCCCGCGCCGAGTTTCGCCCACTAGCACGAGCCATCGTGCTCCATCGCGATCGCAAGCGGCACGGCAAGGGTGTGATCGTGGTCGTGTCCGCTGGAACCAGCGACATCCCTGTAGCCGAAGAAGCCGTAGTCACCGCCGAGCTTATGGGCAACAACGTCCAACACATCTACGACGTGGGAGTCGCCGGCATTCACCGCCTGCTAGCCCATCGCGAAGCCCTAGCCAAAGCGCGCGTGATCGTAGTCTGCGCCGGCATGGAAGGCGCGCTCCCCAGCGTAGTCGGCGGCCTGGTAGGAGTTCCAGTGATCGCCGTTCCCACCAGCGTAGGTTACGGCGCAGCCTTCGAAGGCCTGGCCGCGTTGTTAGGAATGATGAACTCCTGCGCTTCCAACGTCAGCGTAGTAAATATCGATAACGGATTCGGCGCCGGCTACGTAGCCTCCCTCATCAACCGCCGCTGAATCTATAACAGCTCGCGGGCCCCATTCTTGCGCGTTCTGTGCGCAAGAGTGGGATTCCACGGCGCCAT
>JBEKXC010000291.1:0-4875 GCA_049512435.1 Terriglobales bacterium
GCCCCAGGCGTCCATTTTGCCCAAGGCGAAAGCGAAAATGTTCTTGAATCGCAGAGCAATTACGAAGGTTGGATGCCCGAGAGTCTCCATCTGGTAAATTTCTAGCGGCAGCCAGAAGACCAACGAGGCCAGCTGGATTATCAGGCTGACGACTACTAGCGCCCAGGCTGCGCGCCGGATGGTCTTTCCCAATACATCCCGATAGCGCATTAGCAGCGGTACAGCGGTGAGCGTCGCTAGTTCTACGGCAGTCGAAACATAGCGATCGCCCCAGGCGAAGTCGCCGGCCCAATAGGTGTATCTGGCGTAAAAGCAGATATAGGCGAGGAGCAGGAGAAGGGAAGTCGCACCATAGGCGCGCAGCGCTGGAGTCAGGCACTTCCACAGCAACGGCAAGAGGACAATTGCCAGCACGAGAAGAGGGTCGAAGAGAAAAATTGACTTCTCAGGCTGCAATAGCGGACCGAGAAAGCCTTGGTGAAAGGGCGTGCTCCAGGGAAAGTTCGCGGGCAGAGTGGGATCCAGTTGGTGATATTCGCGGGCGAACACGGTTACGTAGGTATTGGTAAAAGATCCGTAGCGGTAAAACTGGTAGGCACGATCGGCCAGCAGGAAAAATATGTAAACCGGGGCTGCGACTTTGCAGTAGGCGAGGAAACGCAGCGACAAACTTCGCCATAGACTTCGCCATAATCCTGGGGCGCTTGTTGGTTCGAAGCTTAGTGCCAGTAAGAGAAAGATTCCTGCCGCGATGAGATCCAAACCGGTGGTGAGACGCGTGAGCAGGTTTAGCCCGAGGGCGCAGGAACCGGCGAGAAGTGCGCGCCGGCTGCCGGTGCGCAGCCATTCGTATTGAAATGAAAATCCAGTTAGAGTCAGCAGCATGATGTAGTTGTTTTCCATCATGTTCTGCGTGTAATGAAGATGGGTGGTGCAGAACATCAACGCCAGCACTCCCACTACGGACTCTTGCATGCTGAAGCCCAGTTGACCGAGCAAGCGGAAGGCGATGAGCGCGGTGAGAATGTTCACTAAAACGTTGGTGCTGTAACTGACCACGATGCTGCGTACGGCGGGGTCGTCGGTGTAATCGGCGAAGACGGACCAGTGCGAAATCCACGTGCCCAGGAGATCGGCGGGCAGCATGAGCAGCGACTGTCCAATGCCATACCAGCTGTAAAGATGGCCGTCACGGCCGTGCAAGCCGAACTCGGGATATTCGTTGGGGAAAACCTGCGGTTCCGAGGTCCAGAGCCAATGGGTGGCTTGAAGACGATGGGTGGTGTCGGATGTCCCCAACTCGCCGGATTGCACTACGAAAGCGAGCAGCCCGGCGGTCATACACAAGAGAAAAAGCGGATCACGCAGCCATCGTTTGAGGGGATAAGGCTGGCGAGGCGTCGCGGGGCGAGAAGGCATTGCCTGGATGGTAATTCGAAAGCTGCGATTTAAGAAGTATTGGCAAAAGGCCTCTCCCATTTAAGATCCCATTTAAGATTGAAGAGAGTGAGTGATTGAAAACGAAAACTGGAAAACAAAAGGCGGCGCACGACCTTCACCGTCTGCGCAGCGAGCAACCGAATGACGGCGCTGCTAATCTCGACCAGAAGTCCTCGATTGAGATTGCACGCCTGATCAATGTTGAAGATGCAACGGTAGCGGCCTCGGTTCGGCGCGCCTTGCCGCAGATCGCTCGTGCCATCGACCTAGTTGCGACCGCGCTCGGCGAAGGCGGGCGCCTCATCTATGTCGGCGCGGGCACCAGCGGCCGCATCGCCGCACTTGACGCCGCGGAGTGCATTCCTACTTTTCATGTGGCTCGGCGCACGGTGCAGTTCATGATTGCGGGGGGTCCGAAAGCCCTTGCTACTCCCGCGGAAACCCTTGAAGATGATGCCAAGCTGGGACGGGACGAGATGGCTCGACGCAAGCCTGGCAAAGGCGATGTCGTCATAGGCATAGCTGCCAGCGGGCGCACGCCCTTCACTGTGGCCGCGATCGAATACGCGCGCCACCGCGGGGCGAAAACCATTGCCCTGACTTGCAATCGCAACTCACCGCTCGGGCGCGCCGCAGGTTTTGCCATCGTCACTGAAGTTGGGCCCGAGGTTCTTGCCGGATCGTCTCGCATGAAAGCCGGCACTGCACACAAGATGGTTCTGAATATCATTTCCACCGGAGCGATGACACGCTTGGGCTATGTCTATGGCAACCTGATGGTCAATGTGGCGCCGAGGAATGAAAAACTCATGCAGCGCGCGATTGGAATCCTGGAGCGCGCCACCGGAGCCGACCACGAAACCGCGCGGCGCACGCTGGAGGCTTCGGGCAAGCGCACGCCGCTGGCAGTCGTGATGCTCGCCGCCGGGGTCACGCGCGCCCGGGCGGCCGCTGCGCTGAAGAAGTCTCGAGGGCACGTGCGCCAGGCCATCGCGATGGCAAGCGTGAAGTGAGTGGGAGATGTGAACGTTGCCCGGGGTTCGCTCAGAGTGCGATCCCTGGAAGCTAACGTTTCTCGATTTCGGGAACAAAGAATCGCATGACGTCGATTGTCATCTGGTAAGGGTTGAAACCCTGGTTGTTGGTGAAGAGAATGACGGTCAAGTCGGGATCGAGGAGATGTGCGTATTCGACCATGCCGGCGCCAATGTGAAAAACCATGCGGTGCGAGTTAAGAACGTCCGTGTCCCACCCTCCGGCAAACTCGCCGTCTCGGCCATCGTTCAGGCGGAAAGGCATCCACATGAGTTCCCGAGTTTGCCGGTTAAGCACGCGGTCGTGAAAGAGGGCCACGTCGAAAACAGCCAAGGCCGCTGCGCTCATGTTCAGGCCAACGCCGCCGTGCTGGTATTGGGGATAGAGAAAGTTAATGTCGTTCCAGAGTTTGCCGTCGGGCGATGGCAAACCGTTGCCGTTCGGTTGCCGCTCTACGTGGAAGCGATCGGCTTGGGGAGCGAAATTCATATACAGCGCCACGCGGTTAGGGATGATATCGAGAGAGTCTCCGAAACGAGCGGATGTCAGGCCCAGAGGTATGAAGATCCGTTTACTCAGGAACCCCTCTAGCGACAATCTGGAAACCTTTTCGACAATCAACTTCAGTAACAAGAACTCCGTCTGGTTGTAGCTCGACTTCTCCCCTGGTTTGTAAAGCAATGGGAGAGCGCCGGCTTTCTTGAGCGCGTCTTCGGGATCGCCGGCAGCGATCCAGCCGGCTGGGGCAGCGGCGGGTGATCCGGGGAAAATGTCGGGGATGCCGCTGGTGTGGCTGAGGCAGTTCAGGACGGTAATTTCGTCCCAGGCATTCGGTAGTCCGGGCAAAAGTTGCGTGACTTTATCGCTCAAGCGAAGCTTGCCTTCCTGCACGAGCAAATAAACTGCCGTGGCGGTGAAGACCTTGGTAACCGAGGCGAGAGGGAACACACTGTCATTGCTGGTCGGCACGCTCAATTCGATGTTTGCCAAACCATAGGACTGTTGCTTGATCACCTTGCCGTCTCGCAATACCACAAGCACTACTCCAGGAAGGTGGCGCGCGTTCATCTGCTCACGAATGTAGTCATCGACGGAATCAGCAAGCACACGAGGAGCAGTAAGGATGACAATAAGAAAGAACAGCGACATATGGCGGAAGCGATGGCAATTCATGTCAACATCCCGTCCTTCTGAGGCGCATATCATAGCCGAGGTTCCGCTATCCGAACAGACCTGTCGGCATTTTGGGTATTGGGAATTGGCCGGAATCCGCCCGAGCGCCCACTTGGCGGGCATTGATCATTGATCCGTACGCATTGACTCGTACAATAAGCTCATCGACCGGAATGCGGACGAAAGGGGCAGAGTCCACCTCAGCAATGCGTATCGCTTCAGCAGTAGCGCTGATGTTTGTTTTGCTCGGGTGGGGTGCGATCCCGACTATTTGCCAGGATACCGATATTCGAGGAGCGCGCGCGCATTCGACAATTACCAGCGTGGCGGTTGTTGAAGGCGCCGACATCATCGATGTGGAAGTCACGTTTAGTGAACTGGTGCAACCTGCGGTGAGAAGGCTGGAGCATCCAGACCGCCTGGTGTTCGATTTTCCCGGATGCGATCTGGCTGAGATGGGTCAGCGCTTTGTGGTAAATCGCGGATCGGTGATGACGGTGAGCACGGAAGCATTCGGCGTTGCGCGACCGGGCGCAAGAGTGGTGATTGATCTTCGAACGGCCGACCTTGGGTCCGCCGATCTTGGGTCAGCTCAGAATCGCGGGCGGGCGGATTCGGGAAACAAACTCGTCGTCAATCTCAGCGCAATCGGAAACAAGCTCATCATCGAGCTGAGCACCATCGAGCTCAGCTCATCTCATCTCAGCTCCACCGGAGGCGCGGGGCGTCCTGCTCTCGGAAGCGGAGGAAACAAACCCGCGGCGAACAGCCAACCACTCGCCACCGCATCAGATCGAGGAACTGGTCCCGCGGTGTCCAAGACTGCGGAGGTCGTACCGCCGATGCTAAATCTGCCGCATATTGCCCTCCAGTCCGATCGAGTGGCACTTAAGTCTGTGGAGGTTGCGCCGCCGATGCCTAATCTGCCGGCTGTCTTGGGACGCGATCAAGTGGTACTTGAGTCTGCGGAGGTTGTGGCGCCGATGCCAACCGTGCCACCACCTGTACCGCGATCTGACCGAGTGGTACTCCGGTCTCCGGAGACCGCGGCGCCGATGCCAAGCGTGCCGCCTGTCCTCCAATCTAATCGAGGGGCATTTGAGTCTGCGGAGATCGTGCCGCCGATGCCGAGCTTGCCACCTTTCCTCCAATCTGATCGAGTGGTACTACCCCAGTCTGCGGAGGTGGTGCCGCCAATGCAAAACGTGCCGTCATTCGATCTCCGAT
>JBEKXC010000292.1:0-4825 GCA_049512435.1 Terriglobales bacterium
CCTGCGGCGCTTGGGATTGCGGCGCGCTGGGGGCGTATACTCCCTGTCCCTCCGGGGCGACGGATCGACCGAGGATGAATCGACCGGGGATTCGTTGCCAGTCTCAGGCACTGAACGGGGTGGGTTTTCTTCCGCCATGCTCATCTTCCTCTGAAATATTCCTTGACGCCCTCCTCAGCGATGCCGAGAGCGCGAACCAGGGAAATTTTTGCGTAATTATAGTTGTAGAGACTCGAGATGTACTGTTCGTGCGCGCTCGCGACTAGCTCCTGCGATTGCACCACTTCCACGGTATCGGTGACACCCGCGCTGAAACGATCGCGCGACTGAACCAGCGTCTGTTCCGCCAAATCAATGTTGCTGCGCGCCACATTAACTTGCTCCGCCGACGACTGCAGGTTCAGCAACGCCGCGCGCACGTCGGAGTCGATCTGCCCGCGCAGATTGTCCAGGCGCTCGCGGCTCTGCTCGAGTTTGGCATCGGCCTGCAAAACATCACCGTGAACGCTCCCGCCCTGAAAAATGGGAATCGACAGCGTTCCGCGCACGTCGGCTACTGGCGTTGCCGTCGAGGGATGCGCTCCTCCCAACCCATAATCCGCGTCCAGGGAAAGCGACGGGAAATAGCCACCCACCGCGGCCTTACGGGACAATTCCGCTGCGCGTACGTCGTTCATGGCCGCCTGGTAATCGGAACGCGAATCGTATGCGCGTTTCAGGGCCTCATCAACCGTGATGTCTTCGATCGGCTGATAAGGCGATTTGTCCGTGAATTCGAATTCCTGTCCAGGAGCCAAGCCGATCACGCGCGCCACGGTCAGCTTCTGGATGGCGAAGTTGTTCTTCGCCTGGATCAATTGCTGTTGCCGGGTCTGGAGCTCGACCTTGGCGCGCAGGCCGTCGATGTCCGGCGAAGTGCCGGCATTCACCTGGTCCGCTGCCTGATCGTAGACCGCCTGTGCCGTCTTGACCTGCGCTTCCGCCGTTTCAATTCGGGCTTCGTCGGCGATGGCCTGTAAATAGGTATAGCCCACGGCTAGCACCACCAGATCGCGGGCATCCTTGAAGGTATAGCCGGCGGATTTCAGACTCTGGTTAGCCGCGCGAGCAGCGTTGATCGACTTCCAATCGAACAGGGATTGGGTCGCATTGGCACGCGCGTCAAAGTAAGAAAAAGGGCCAACCGATGGCGAGATATGCAAGAGGCGAGCGAGGCCGGCAAAGCCGAGCTCATCGACATTGAGCTTCGACTCGGCAACATAAGGCGCCGCCGTCACGTGCGGCAGGAGAGCGCTTAACTGCTCCCAGCGCTGTCCTCGGGCCAAGCGAATGTCCGCATTCGAAAGCAGCAGTCCGAGATTTTGCTTCAAACCGCGGTCGATGGCGTCCCGCAACGAAAGCGGCATAATTCCCGGAACCAGCTTTGCCGGCACGCTGCTTGCGAAAGGGCTCACTCCACCGGTTCCGGGGATGGCTTGCCCCGGAGTGCTCGGACCGGGTGTTGTCTCGGTTTGCGCAAGGGATGTTACTGCTCTACAAATCAAGACTCCGGCCACTAGGAGAACGCGGCAGCGTTCGTAACTGAACCTCAAGGGAGCCTCCTGGCATCGAAACTTTCGCGGCGGTGGTGCCGAGGGGGAATATCCTAGTCTGGCCGGTTATTTCTAGCAAATGAATTCAATGCCGGGTAGTGCAACAGTGTGCGTGTCACCAAAAAGAATTGTCATCCTGAGCGAAGCGAAGGACCTGCTTTTCGCCTGCAGCAGGCGACGGCGGATTTCACGCCGAACCGCGAAGCGTTGCTCCTATGCGGCCTGCGCCAACGCCTTGTACTCGTCATCGGATTGCGAGGGTAGCAGCACCCAGAGCGTGTAGATGCCGAGTGCAGTGCCAATCGGAACATTCAATAGCGCCACGAAGCCCACCACCAGGGCAACAATCCGCGCCCACTCCTCCCGCTGCAACAGACCCCAACCGGCGATGAAGCCGGCAGCCGCTTTCGCCAGGATCAACCATCCGACAACGGTAATCAGAGGCCGCAGCCAGATCAAGACCTCCGGCGGTGGACCGTTGGGAATATGAATCAAGTGGCCGAACAGCGTCTGCGCGATAACGATGACGACCACTCCCGCAACTACGTGCAATGCCGAGTACGCTAGCCACAGAATGCCCAGCAGCCTCACATGCTCGCGAACCCGGCTCCGTCGCAGTTCGATGAGTCCACGCACAGGTTTGCCGCAGCGTACGCAGCTTGCCTCTCTCTCTTGCAACTGCGCACCACATTGATCGCAAAACATCGCTCGTCCTCCTGATCCGTAGAAACTGGGCTACCCAAACTGGGCTGCACAAATTCTGTCCTGTGGGTGATACGGATGCAAGCACTCAACAGTTCGAAACAGTTCTCAGGTAAGCTCCTCAGGTCCCGGTTTCTCAGTTTCTCAGACTGACGGGTTCGGTTTTCACTGAGAACTGAAAACCGGGAACTGAGAACTGCCCCTAAAACGAAAAGGCCACCCGGCAACTTGGGCGGCCTTTTCTTTCAAGGGAGAATAGTTCCAACGGAGGTTTTATCCATCAGAACTTTCTGCGGGAATCTTATGAGTCTTAAAAGCACAGTGTCAAGCAAAATTTGTGACTTAAATAGTCTTATTTTCAATAACTTATGCAATACGTCCACAAGTCAGCAAACCGGCCCAAAATCGCACTAAATCGTTGCTTTTCGAAGCTAACGACATTCGATTGAGTCACTTACCGCTCCCGAGGCACCCTCCGGGGAGTGTCTTCCAGGTGCAGGGAGATGATTTCCATGGCTTCCCGGCGATCGAACACGGAGTCGGGAAAAAACCGTTTTACGAGCACTCGCAAACCGCCAAAAGCGATGCCGGCAACCAGCGCCAGGCCAACCACAATTCCGCAGAGAACAATCGCGTTGAACAAAAAGTTTGCCAGATTGTCTTTCTTGCTTACGTAAGTGTTTTCGTTCCACGTGACATCGGCTTCGTAGCTGATCGACGACATCAGCGATCGCGCTTCGCTTCTTGAAAGTGGGCCGGCTGCGATCACTATGATCGGACCGGTGCGGCTATCGAAGAACGGCCCCACATCAAGTATGGCAGCCACCCCCGGCTGCTGCTGCGCGATTTGGTGCGAGGCCTCAATCTGCCGCAGCCGTTCTGCCGCAATCTGCGGCGTCGGATATTCGATCAGCATCAGCGTGGCATCGCCCGCGTTCACCGCATACTTACCCATCACTACTTCCGCGCCCGATTTGAAATCCACCATCGCAGACGCCAGCGGAGATCCGATCCGATCCAGCGTCACCGGACCCAGAATGTACCGCGTCGTGTTCTTCCCCAGATTCCGCTCGAAACGACTGTCGGAATTCCCGCCAGAATTTCGCTTCGTGGAAGGAAGATACGTGGGCAACGACGGCGGGTTGCTCTTGCCTCCCTCCGCTTGCGGTAGCAGCCCGGCCAACTGTCGCAGCTGCGAAGCCGACATCACGCTCATTCGGTCGAACACCGCATCCACCAGCACGTTCCCCTGGTAGAACAACACACGGTTATTCAGAAAAGCCGCCTGCCCGCCAACGGTTTCCTCCTCCATCTCGGGAGAATAGTAGTAGGTAAACGCGCCATAAGCGCCGCTGGCATCTTCAAACACTGCGGCTCTGATCGTCAGATTACGGCCGTCGTCGCGAGTGTATGCCGCTTTTTCCAAGCGTACGAAGCCATACTCTTTCAGAACAGGCGCATTCGCCGCATCAGCGACCGCGGGATCGTCGCTCCTGGTAACCGGCCCTCTCATCTGCCAACCGCCAAACTCTGTGGGAAGAACCGGAACTGAAGAAGCTGAGTTCGGAGTAGCGGGCAGTGGCTTAAGCGGGTCGGCCGCAAAAGCCGCAGCGCAATAAAGAAAACAGACAAAAACAACGGAGAGCTGTCGCAAGAATTTCATTCGAGAAAAGGCGCACCCACGCTACTCGATTAGACTACCGGCAGCCCAGGAAAGTTTCCACCCCGAGCAGAGATCTTCGGCTATTTGCGCAACATCTCGTACTTGCGGTTAGCCCGTCGGTCGTTCAACATCTACCTTTGCCGTGACCGGTGCGCCAGGCCGTCAGGAATGATACCGCATACAGGTCAACAGGAGTGGAAATGAAAGCAGCTTTGAAGCGCCACATGCGAACGCTTTTGAATCTCTGGCCACCATTTCTGGGCGCAGGAATCCGCTTAAAGCGCCTTAAATCCGACTGGACCGAGATCGATGTGGAAATGAAGCTTCGTTGGTGGAACCGAAATTACGTTGGCACTCACTACGGAGGGTCGCTGTACTCCATGGCCGACCCGTTCCTTATGCTCATGCTGATTGAAAACTTGGGCAAGGATTACATTGTCTGGGACAAATCAGCGAGCATCCGCTTCAAAAAGCCGGGACGGGGAACGGTGTCCGCGAGTTTTCGCGTGTCAGAACCGCAGATCCAAGAAATCAAGGAAGCTCTAAATAACCAAAAAAAGATAGAGCGAGTCTTCACCGTCGAGGTCAAGGACGAATCCGGGGTCGTTATCGCTGAAGTCGAGAAATTACTGCACTTCCGAAGAAAAGACCAAACTTGCTGAGGAAAACTCAGTCATCTTAATCAGCCCGCTTTACAACTTGCGGGAAACTCGAGTTTCGTATCAGGGCATCGCTTTAGCGATGCCGCAAGCTCTTCGAATTCAAATGCAGCCTTTAGGGGCTGACACCGCGAACCGACCCTGCCTCATTGCCCTTCGTCTTTGTCGATCTTGCTCGCCACCTTCACCCCGCTCAATCCGTTGACATA
>JBEKXC010000293.1:0-4798 GCA_049512435.1 Terriglobales bacterium
TCGCGATTCCGATCACCGGCGCGATCAAGATTGTGTGTGACCACGTCGAGTCGATGAAACCGTATGCGGACTGGCTGGGCGAATAGAAAGCGTTCCACCGCCGGGACGCAAAGAGCGCCGAGAAGACCCCTTTTGTCAGTTCGCCAACAATACGGGAGTTGCGATCTCTCCGGAGAAGACGGAAGTTGGTCGGGTCCGAACAAGTTGCGGTATCGCCGAGAATAAGTAACCATATCCAGCATGGATCCTCGCAAGTGGCTTCCTTCGTTGCCGCTGTTCGGATCGCCTGCCTGCGTGTACTGCGGCGGTTCTGCCGATACACGTGACCACACCCCACCGCAGTGTCTGCTCCCGAAACCATTGCCCAAAAACGTCCAGATCATGACGGTGCCAGCGTGCTCTCGATGCAACGGAGGTTTTTCACAGGATGAGATGCGGACTGCCGCTGTGCTTTGCACCGTTTCATTCAGCAAAGCGGACCGAGTCGCCGTTGCCCCAGGCGGCTGGGTTCATTCGAAAATGCGGGAGGACTCTGCGCTCCGCAATTTTGTTGGCAAACGTTTAGGGGCCGACGGAGTGTTTCACCCGGATGTCGCAGTCGTCGAGGCCATTTCGCGGGTCATGGCGAAGACCGCTACTGGACTGCTTTTTTACGAGTACGGGCGCATCGTGCCTCCGCGTGACATGGCGTTCCTTGGGATTGGGCACGCTAGAAATCTCCACCCTTCAGCGTTTGCAGAGATTCACCGTCGGGACGATGCTGGATGGGCTGAAGTGACTCCTTCAGGGCGCGAATTGGAACGTCAAGCCGTTGCGTTGCTCGGTAAGGGACCGCCGCCCCACATGCCGAAATGGCGCGAATATATCCCTGAGTTTTTCGAGTATATGGTTCTCCGTCGCTCAAACGGCATGCTATTGACGGCCATGAAGCTTCACGATGCACTTACCGTGCTTTTGGAATGCCCTTGGCCCTCGAGAGCAGGCCCTCGGAGGAAGGGCCGCCCACCGAAAGGTGATCAGGGATAGTTCGCCCATCGAGGATGAGGGAATTGTCCAGCTGGACCGCTCCGGCGGCTCTCCGCTTTTAGAAGGCCCTGTACTCTGGCCACTTTGTGGCAATTTATAAAGCCCTCTACACTGGAAGCTTGCGCACCCTGATCACACTATTCTTGCTCGTCTTTCTAGCCGTCGGCGGCTGGGCGGCTTGGTTGGTTTATGCCCCGGTTACGCCTCCCGCCAATGCTTCTTTGCTGCTGCGCCCCGGATATTCGACGCGTAGGATTGCCGCGGAATTGAAAAAGGCGGGGGTGATCCGCAGCGAACGTGTTTTCGAACTCTGGCACGTGCTCCACCCGAAGCCATCTCTGAAGGCCGGCGAATATCGTTTCGAGCGCGAGGCGAGTCTTCCACAGGTTTACGAGCGCATCGCGCGGGGCGACATTTACTTCCATGTAGTCACCATTCCCGAAGGCTACACAATGTTCGACATCGCGAAGGTGATGGAAGACGCGGGCCTGGGGTCGGCGGCCGATTTTCTGCAGATTGCCGAAACCCAGACCCAGCTCGTCTCCGACCTGGCGCCGGACGCCAAGTCGCTCGAAGGCTATCTGTTTCCCAACACCTATCAGTTCACGCGAACCCAGAGCCTGGAGGAAATGGCGGCGGTAATGGTCCACCAGTTCCGGGTAGTGGCACAGCAGATCGGGCTGACCTCTAGTCCGAACTCGGAGTCGAACCTGGATGTCCCCAGCGTCGTGACCATGGCCTCGATCGTGGAAAAGGAGACCGCGGCTCCCGAGGAACGGCCGCTCGTGGCCAGCGTGTACTACAACCGCCTGGCGCAAAGGATGGCACTCGATGCCGATCCGAGCGTGATTTATGCGCAGTTGCTGGCCGGGACGTACCAGGGAAGCCTCCATCACGCCGACCTGTCAGTGAACTCACCCTATAACACTTATCGTTTCCTTGGATTGCCTCCCGGACCCATCGGCAATCCCGGGAGAAGCGCTCTGGAAGCGGCTTTGCACCCCGACAGCACAGAATTTCTTTATTTCGTTAGCAATGGCAACGGGCATCACCGCTTTGCCCGCAGCCTCGAAGAGCATAACCGGAATGTGGCGGCCTATCGACGTTCACTCAATCACTCGCTTGGCCAGCGCTGAAGCCTTCGCTGCCTTATACTAATCTGATACCCATGTGGCAGAGGTTTTCCCAGGTACTGGCATAGGAATGTATCGTCCTCATCTGCGCCTGTTTTTGCTTTTATTTCTGTCGGCGGCTAGCTTTCCGCTGGGCGGCTGTCTGTTCCGAACGCGGACTCTGGAGCGTCAGTTCTCCAACCGGCCGCTGAAGACCGCAACCCAGCAGGAGCTCATCGACTACGTCAACACCGAGGCTGCCAGGATTCAGTCCATGCAGGCAACCGTTGACATAGACTCTTCGTCTACGGACTTGAAAAGCGGCAAGGCCACCGACTACAAAGAGATTCGCGGCTACGTGCTGGCGCGCAAACCGGCCATGCTGCGCATGAAGGGCCTGATGCCGGTGGTGCGGAATACGGCCTTCGACATGGTGAGCGACGGGCAAGCATTCAAGCTCTGGATTCCGCCGACGAATAAGTTCGTCGTGGGCTCCAATAACGCCCCCTACCAGCCCGACAAGCGCCTGGAGAATATGCGGCCGCAATATATTTATGACGTACTGCTGATGCCGCAAATCAGCCCGGATGATGAAATTCCCTTCCTGGAAAACGGCTATGAAATCGTGCTGGACCCTAAGAGGCATCGCGTCGAGCAGCCCGACTACGAATTAGCAGTCCTCCGCAAGGGTCCGCAGGGCTGGTATCTATCGCGCCGGATCGAATTCAGCCGAACCGACCTGTTGCCGCACCGGCAAAGGATTTACGACCAACAGGGAAACGTGGTAACCGATGCGCACTACCAGGACTACAAGGATTTCGGCGAGACGACCTTCCCGAATACGATTGAGATCGAACGGCCGAGGGAAAATTACGACATCATCCTGAGCATGGTCAAACTGGAAATCAATAAAACGCTGACCGACGACCAGTTCGTGCTGGAGCAGCCGTCCGGGGCCGACGTGGTGCACCTCGGTCAGTCAGACTCCAGTTCGGCCAAGACGGCCGATAGTCAAAGCAAGTAGTTTTTAATCCGTCCTCTGAAAAAGACGTAAAGACATGATGAATCGCATGATCGTCGGGAATCTGGTGCATCGGCCAGTGCGCTCGCTGATCAGCATTGTCGCCGTGGCACTTGAGGTAACGCTCATCCTGCTCATCGTGGGCCTGTGCCTGGGGATGCTGCAGGATCAGCAGTCTCGGGCTGCAGGCATTGGAGCGGACGTGATCGTGCTGCCTCCGGGATCGTCCTTCATCGCGGGGCTGACCGGCAGTCCGATGTCGATCAAAGTGGCGGATATTCTCGCCAAACTGCCGCATGTGGAAAAGGTCGCACCGGTGATCACGCAAGTCTCAACCGCCGGAACGCTCGAGATCATTACTGGAATCGATCTGAAGAGTTACGAGAGCCTGTCGGGCGGTTTCCGTTATCTGCAGGGCGGTCCGTTTCAGGGTCCGAATGATGTGATTGTCGACGATCTTTTCGCCCAGGCCAAACACGCCAGGGTCGGCGACACGATTGAGATTCTCAATCAGCCTTTCCGCATTTGCGGCATTGTCGAACACGGCAAGGGAGGACGTAAGTTTCTCCCCATCAGCACCATGCAGGATCTAACCGGGGCCAGGGATAAGGCTTCGCAGATGTATCTCAAACTGGACGATCCGGCCAACGCGGACGTGGCCGTGGACGAGGTTAAGCACGTACCGGGCATGGAACGCTACGTGGCAAGTTCGATGGCCACCTACCTTTCCATGATGACGCCGACGAAATATCCCTACCTTTCCACGTTTCTGCGGGTCGTGATCTGGATATCGGTGGTCATTGGGGTACTCGTGATCTTTCAAGCGATGTACGCTGCCGTGATGGAAAGGACGCGGGAAATCGGCATTTTGAAGTCGATGGGTGCCTCCAAGCTATACATTGTGAATGTGGTGCTCCGGGAGACCGTGCTGCTCGCTTTGGGGGGCATCGTGCTGGGTGTCGCCTTCAGCCTGGCGGCGCGCGCGGTTCTCGCCCAGAAATTGCCCCTGCTGCAAGTGATTGTGTCGCGAGGATGGATTGCGCGGGCCGCCCTGATCGCTGTTGCCAGCGCCCTTGGCGGCGCGCTGTACCCGGCATTCAAGGCGGCGCAGAAGGATCCGATCGACGCACTGGCGTACGAATGAAGCCGGCGCCATCCTTTGATTTCGTTTTTGTTTCGCCTCGTCATGCGGGATTTTTTCTGCCGTGCAATTTTCCCTATAATTTTCCTCGCAAATCGCGCGAGAATGCACGATACTGCCCCGTGAAACTGTCCGTGCTATAATCGCGCGCCGATGCACATAAGCAACGCAGAGCATCACAGTTTCAGAGCAAGTTGTCCTAATTCAATATTCAGGAGGGGTTATGCGCTTCGATGATCCGACTCTCTACGGTCGGGACGATGAGACGGATGAGTACAGTGACAGCGGCGCCTACGGCGAATCGCTGGAAGAGGATCTGGAAGAAGAGGAAGAAGAGGAAGAGGAACCCGTACTCGTCGAGGAAGACGACGAGATTATTACGCGGATACCGGTGTCGCAACCAGCGCCAGTGGCGCCGTCGGGTGGTGGCGGAGGCGGGAGCGCTCCGAAGAAGAAGGCGCCAGCTAAGAAAGCGGCGCCCAAGAAAGCAGCCAAGAA
>JBEKXC010000294.1:0-4773 GCA_049512435.1 Terriglobales bacterium
TATCCGAAACCGCCCGACTTGCGCGCAGCCGCGACGCAGAACAAGAGCGATGGCGAGCTCTACTACACAATTGAAAATGGAGTTCGTTTGAGCGGCATGCCGGCCTTCAGCGGAACGCACACCGTCCCGCAAACCTGGCGCCTAGTTTTGTTCATCCGGCACGTGCCTCAGATCACCCCCGAGGAACTCAATGAGATGAAGGGGTGGAATTCGAAGATGGAGGCAGATCCAGCGCATTTCTGAAGGGTGGGGAACCGCCCCAGAACCCTGCGGGAGAAACACACCACCACTAAAAGAAGAAACACCATGAAAGCACGTTAGCGAGGAGATTCGTTACATGAGCGCGATAGTTTCCACACCGATAGGCGCCAGGGGCGAAAATCTGGGAGTTCTACGTGGGAATCAGCAGTGTAAAGCCAGCCGTGGCGATGAGCGCCACCGCCCAGATCAGGTCCAGATTCACCCAGGTTTTTCGCAGAACTTCCAGACCCAACTTCTTATAGACCACAAACGCGATCAGCCCGGTGACGAGAAGATATCCGAGCGTATGGACAAGCAAGGCAATGGATGCGGTCCCAGTTCCAGAGAAACCGAACGCGTGGAGATGGTGAGCAGACTCGCCCGCGTCGGCCGCCGCGTGGAGCGCCGACATTTTCAGCAAGATGGGCAGCAGCATGAAGCCGGCGCCGTGAGCGGAGGCCATCAGGAAGGACCAAATGGCCAAATCGCGAAAACCGATTTGCATTCCGCCCCAACGTGGATGGCTTTTCCGTATTAACCGGTGAAGTCCAAAGGCAAGAAGAACGCAAGCGGCGGCGATCTTGACGTAACGCAGGGGCAGCACTGCTCCAGCAATCGCAGCTGCGGCGACTACGAGTCCGATCGCTACAAAATGTCCTGCAGCAATCGGCACGAGCGCTTGCCATACTGCCGAGGCGCTCTTCTTCTGCATTCCAAGAGCGACGGCAAAAAGCCAACCCATCCCCGGATTGACGCCGTGGTAGGCCCCGAGCAGAAACAACGCGGCCCAGGGCCAGAACGGAAAATGGTTCATGAGTAGCAGTAAGAGTCTGACGAGGCGTCGCCACCCTCCAAATGGACTTGATGGCCGCGCAGATCCCCGAATTCAAGAAAGAATTTCGGATCAATCTCCATGCCGCCGTCGGTTTTGGCATCGAGCTTTACCATCCAGCTCTTAATTCCGTCGGGATAGAACTGCGCGTCCCACGGCGCATAAAGCGAGTTCGTGAAATAGACGCGGCGTCCGTCGCGGCTCACCTCCACCATTTGCGGGCCGCCGTTCAAAGGTGCGCTGGGGTTCTTCGGATGTCCCGCACGACGCACGATACCGCCCAGATGTACGGAACCTGTCTTCTTGGGATGAAAGGGATCGGACACGTCGTATTGCAGAAATTCTCCGGTTCCCCAGCAGGAGATATAAAGGAAGCGGTCGTCGAGCGACAGATTGATGTCCGAGATCAGTGGCGGCACAGCCTTGAATCCCTTGAGCAGCGGCGGCAGCTTTTCAGGATCGGCGGCCTCGGCGGGAATCTCGATCACTTTCGTCACGCCCCATTTGCCATTGTCGCGATGCCACACCCAAATGGAAGCGGACAAGTCTTTCAGCGATACCACCACGCCAAGAAATCCGTACGCGCGGCTCGGATCGTGGGCTGGACGAAGCTCCAGAGCCATTTGTTGCTCGGCGCCCAGATCCAACGCCTGGAGGTGACGGCGCTTTCGCAGATCCCACACATGCAGCGAGTGCCCATAGCCGCCCTTCAAAAGAATTTCTGGGTTCACACCGGTTTCCACCATGTTCGGCGTTCCCCACTCGCTGGTAATCATGGTGTCAAAGCCCAAATGCCACCAGAAGTCGTAGGCAAGAAATTGCGGCCCGCGGTCAATTTCCCATTTCCCCAAAATCTCAAAGCTGTCCGGATCCATGACGAAAATTCCGCCCGGTCCCTCCCCTGTAGCGGAGCCTAGTGCGCTGCAGTAAATTCCCTCAGGACCGCAATGCACCGTGTGCGGCCGGCTGTAGCCCGCACGTTCTGCGAGGACGCTCGGCTCAATCACCTTGATGATCTTCGGCTTTCGCGGGTCTGGCTTCGTATCCACAACATGGATTCGCGAGGACTTGATGCCCGGCACGATCAAGTATCGCCGTTCCGTATGCGGATGCGGCATGTATGGGCAGAGGCACGCGCTGCAAGCATTCCAACCGAAGTGGTGCAATTCGTCGCCCGGGTTGGGCATGTCCACGCGGCCCACAAGACCGCCGTAAGTCCTGGACGCCGGGTCCACATCGACAACACCCAGAGCGTCGGGACGTCCATTATTTTCCGCGTTGAGCATGGCCACAAATGCCAGCTTTTCCGCGGGCGCCTTCATCGCCATTTTCGGTGAAGGGTAAAAAGTGGGATCAGGTTTCCAAAGTTCCACGTGTGGTCTCCTCTCAGAAAGCAATTCTAGTTTTGAATTCGATGAGCGGCGTTGGAAAAGGGATTCGCGAAACGACCGACCGGCGTCGAGGAATCTACCGTCAAGTGAAACCGCGTTTGCGAAGGATGAGCATGCGCGTCCGAACAGGGGTAGATCGTTATAGCCCAAGGCCGCAGGCGCCGTCAAGCGAGACAGGATTTTGAGCGTTACTTGGAGAGCCCTTTCTCCTTTAAGGCCAACTTTGGTGACCTCTGCATCTCGCTCGCACAAGTCCTTGAGGAATGAAAAAGGGCCGACTAAGGCTTGTACCGGGAGAGCCCCAGACTAATAGCCTCGAAACAACAGCTCTTCAAGAGCCATCCTTCGCACCTGCCAAAAGTCGAGCTCCTGCTCATTCGCATTCAGCTTGCACTCGCCCTCGTCGTTAAAGGTCAGGGTCACATCGAACATCGGATTGCCTTGATCATCCCGCACCAAAATCGCGTGCTCGGCAAGGCTGAATATTACCGACTTGCGCACATCTTTGGCTTCCAGAAGAACCGTAAAGTCGCCGCCAGTGTCCGTTACCGAAAGCTGATACGGGGAATTATTGGGGCGCAGCGCGTTGCGCGTCTTCACGTCCGCTTCAGTTTGTAATCTGAGTTTCTTG
Organism: Terriglobales bacterium; assembly: GCA_049512435.1. GTDB lineage: Bacteria > Acidobacteriota > Terriglobia > Terriglobales > Acidobacteriaceae > Acidiflorens. The sequence goes on from JBEKXC010000294.1 coordinate 3,095, forward strand.
AATACATTCGGTAGAGAGCATGAGGAACGCTCAGTTACCCAGTCGAACTTCGACTTATCCTTCTCCACTTTGTCGTTCACTTTGTCGTTCATGCTTTCACCCCAAAATATCGGCGACTCCGTCAGTCGTCCGAGCCGTGCTGCCACTCGATAAACTAAAGTCGCGCTACACAGACATCTTGGCTTGAATGGGGCAAGTCGCGGTCATTTCCTGGCCGTGACTTGGTCTGCAATTTTGTCATATTCAGTCTTCGGCATGATGTGCCGCGTCACCACTTCGCCGGGGTCGTTATAGGGACGGCCCGCAATCACCCGGTTTGCTTCTGCCGCCGTCACGCCCGGCAAGCTCAGCAGTTGCTCTCTTGTGGCCGTGTTCAAATCGAGCGGCTTGTCGCGGCTCCAGCCCTCGCGTATCCCTGCCGCCACAGCCTGGGCATCGCGCTTCACCTCCGCCGTTGCTTGCGCGGTTTTCTCCTTTAGTTCCTGCGTGCTTTGTTGTTGAGTGCAGCCCGCGAGCGCAGTCAGCAGCAAAATTGTGGGAACGTGCCGATATGCGAGGAAGGCCATTTTGATGAGACTCCTTTCTGCTGTCTTAGCTGATATCTCAGCCTGTCATTGCCGCCGAATCGGCGAACCGCGATCCTCCGTGGGGTGTTCCAGTTCTCGCATTCGTTCTCTGATCGCCTCAGGCGCCAAGACAATCCGCACCCGCAGCTTCTGCAGATCCAATTCCACTAAAGCAATGATGTGGGCGTCTTCGCGCGTTTCGCGTTGGCTGGTGGACATGGGACACTCTCGCGTGCACTGCGAAGAAGATTCCAACGATACAAACACGTGCGCTGCGGAGTCTGTTCAATTTTGATCACTTCCCAGAGCCGAAGGAAAATCGCTAAGAAGCATCAATTGAAAACTCGGCTTTATCAACTACGATGTCGGAGACAATACACGCTTTACGACTTATTTCCACACTGAGCAATCTTGAACAGACACAAACGATTGACGATTCTAAGCTGGCGCACATGAGGAGATGTCACGGAACTGATGCGGCTCTTACCCTATCGTCCGCCGGTTCCTCTGGTGGCGCAGCCCGATGGAGTCGTTGCGCCACCAATCTTTGTGGAGGAGTGTCGCGCATGACGAGCAGAGTACCGTCAGCGGATCCCTCGCCTGATCCAGACCAGCACCCTGACAGACTCAAGCCATTTGAGCGCCCCCGACCTACCAGATTCAAGGCTACGTTCCAGTGGCCCCCAGATTGTCTGTGGCCGTTCCTGGGTAATAGATGGGACAGCGACACATGACTTTGTCTCCAGCGCGGCACTCAGAGGCGCCCACTCCGATGTGGATCGATCTGTCACACAAGGTCCGACGCGGCACAGCGGTCATCCCGGAGGAATAGGCTTGAGGCTCCGCGTTTGTATTGCCGTGCTTTTCCCGGTGATTCTTGCGGTGGGCGTGACCTCTTCCATTCTCGAGATGACTCCGCCCATCAGCGGACTCACCCTCGCCGATCTGCGGGATACGTTCGCAGAAGTACACAACGGACATCGGCATGAGGCGATCGACATTATGGAGCCGAGAGGGACACCCGTGCATGCGGTGGTATCCGGAACCATCCGCAAACTGTTCCTCAGCAAACCGGGCGGCAACACGATATACGAGTTCGATGAAGCGGAAGAG
>JBEKXC010000295.1:0-4767 GCA_049512435.1 Terriglobales bacterium
AGCACCACCACGCCGCCCGATCCAAGCATCGAACCCGCTTTCGCCAGCGAGTCGAAGTCCATAGCTACATCGATTTCTTCGGGCAGCAGCACTGGCGTCGACGATCCGCCCGGAACCACAGCTTTCAAATCGCGCTCATTGGGAATTCCGCCGCCGACCTCATAGATCATCTTCTTGAGGTTGTAGCCCATGGGAAGCTCGTAAACTCCCGGCTTGTTCAGATGTCCCGCCAAGCAGAACAAGCGCGTTCCGCCATTCTTCGGCGAACCGAGTTTTGCATACCAATCCGCGCCGCCTAAAATAATGTGCGGAACGCTGGCCAATGTCTCCGCATTATTAATGACCGTCGGCCCTCCCCACAGCCCGACCACGGCCGGGAAAGGCGGCCGTATGCGCGGAATGCCGCGCTTGCCTTCGAGCGATTCCATCAGCGCCGACTCTTCGCCGACCTCGTAGGCTCCCGCGCCACCGTGCCAATAAATATCGAGATCGTATCCGCTGCCGAAAATATTCTTGCCGAGAAAACCGTTGGCATAGGCATCTTTGAGGGCCTTCTGCATGATGACCGACAGGTAGCGATACTCGCCCCGTATGTAGATGTAGCCGGTATGAGAGCCAACCGCCAGCGCGGCGATCATGACTCCTTCAATGACTGCGTGCGGATCGTGTTCAAAGATCAGGCGGTCTTTGCAGGTGCCCGGCTCGCTCTCGTCGCCATTGCAGAGCACATATTTTGGTTTGGCCGACTGCTTCGGGACAAACGACCACTTCATTCCCGTACTGAACCCGGCGCCGCCGCGCCCCCGCAGGCCGGAGTTCTTTACCTCATTAATAATGGCGTCCGGTTGCATGGCGAGGGCTTTCTGCACGGCTTTGTAGCCGTCCAGTTGGAGATAGCGATCGATATCCGTGGCGCCCTGACCAAAGCGCTTCGAGACGACGCGTACCTCGTCGGGATGGGAAACTAGAGTTGCCATTTTTTGATTTAGTCATTGAGGCATTGAATCATTTGGTTTGGTCAATGATTCAATGCCTCAATGAATCAATGATTCAATTTCTCTTTATACTCGTCCAAGATCTGTTCCATCTTCCCGTTCGTCAGGTTCTCGTGAAAGTCGTAATTCACCTGCACCGCCGGAGCCCAGCTGCAGGCGCCAATACACTCCACTTCTTCGAGCGAGAACAAGCCGTCTTTTGTCGTGCCCTTGTGGCCGATGCCCAGCCTTTTTTTGCAATGGTCAAGAATCTCTTCGCCACCCCGGAGCATACACGCGATATTGGTGCACACCTGCACGTTGTACTTTCCCCGTGGTTTGGTGGTCAGCATCGAGTAGTAACTGATCACGTTGCGGACTTCGAGTTCGGTCAGGTCCAATCGCCGAGCCAGTTCCGCGATCACCTCGTCGCTCAGACTGCCCACCTCATCCTGCGCGTAGAGCAGCGTTGGGACGAGCGCGGAGCGCCGGGTTGGATAATGCGTCAGCATCTCGGTGAAGCGAGTCTCGAATTCTTCAGAAAACTTCATGAATTTGTGCGCGTCCTAAAATTACAAATCTCAAATTACAAACGTTCTATCGATCTATATCCCCCAATATCACATCAATACTTCCGATGGCCGCGATCACGTCGGCGATCAGCTGCCCTTCGCACATCCTGGCCAGGGTCTGCAGATTCGCAAAAGACGGCCCGCGCATGTGCACGCGATAGGGTTTGGCCGTTCCGTCGCTGACGATGTAGTATCCCATCTCGCCGCGCGGCGATTCGATCGCCTGGTAAACCTCGCCCGCCGGAACCGCGAAGCCCTCTGTGATGATCTTGAAGTGGTAGATCAGGGCTTCCATCTGGGTCTTCATCTTCTCGCGGTCGGGGAGCACGACCTTCGGCGCGTCGGCTTTTATAGGTCCTTCCGGCATTCCCGCCAGCGCCTGCTTCACCATGCCAATGGATTCGCGCAACTCCTGCACCCGGCAGAGGTAGCGTGCGAACACGTCGCCCTCGGTGCGCACCGGCACGTTGAATTTGAAATTCTCGTAGCCGCTATAGGGAGCATCGCGGCGGAGGTCAATGTCGACCCCGCTGCCGCGCAAGGTGGGACCGCTGGCACCCAAAGCAATGGCGTCTTCCGTGCTCAACTGGGCGACGCCCTTGGTGCGCATCATGAAAATCGGATTGCCCGTCAGCAGGCCTTCGTATTCATCGACGTTTCCGGGGAAGCGGTCGGCAAACTTCTTGACCTTTTCGAAGAATCCGAGCGGGGGTTCGAGCGCCAAGCCGCCAATGCGAAAATAGGACGTCATCATCCGCTGGCCGCTGACCATCTCGAAAAAGCGAAGAATGTCTTCGCGCTCGCGGAAGCAATAAAGGAAGACGGTAAACGCGCCGATGTCCATGGCGTGCGTTCCCAGCCAGACCAGGTGCGAATTGATGCGGGTCAACTCATTCATCAAAACCCGCATCCACTGCGCTTTTGGAGGAATCTCCAGCCCCAACAGCTTCTCCACTGCCAGGCAGTAGGCGAGATTGTTGGTCAGGGGACAGAGATAATCGATGCGATCCGTCAGCGGCACTACTTGCTGGTAGAACTTGGCCTCGCAGGTTTTCTCGATGCCAGTGTGCAGATAGCCGATCTCCGGCCTGAGTCGCACTACCGTCTCCCCGTCAATTTCGAGCACCAACCGCAAAACCCCATGCGTCGAGGGGTGTTGCGGCCCCATATTAAGGACCAGAGTGGAATCCTGATCGGGTTCAGAGACAGCGGCGGGAAATTGCGTCATGTCTTTATGTCTTACGTTTACCGGTAACCTTCCACCGGGTAGTCCTTGCGCAGAGGATGGCCTTCCCAGTCATCGGGCATCATGATGCGTTGCAGGTTGGGATGCCCGGTGAAGCGGACTCCAAACAGATCGAACACCTCACGTTCATAGAAATTGGCCGAGGGCCAAACCGAGGTGACCGATTCGATCGCCGGACTGGAACCGTCAAGCCGGGCTTTCAGACGCACCCGCTCTTTTTGCGGAATCGAGAGCAGATGGTAAACCACCTCAAACCGCGGCTCTGAGGGATACCAATCCACGCAAGTGAGGTCGCACAAATAATTGAAGGGGCAATCGGCAGCGTCGCGCAAAATGGCGCAGGCTTCGCGAATTGCGTCCTTCGCGATCCAGATCGTAAGCTCGTCGCGATCGAATTTCACCGCCTGCACCATTGCTCGTGAACCCAGCGCCTGTGAACCCAGCGTCTGCGAACCTAGAGCGGCGTTAGCGTTAGCGTCCTCTTGCACCAGGCGGGCCAAGGCGGGATGCGACTTCAACTGCTCGATATCGGTGATGGGGGGAACCAGCGGCATCAGAAATCACCCCGCTTGACGGCCGGAAGTCCCCAGTCGAGCACACCTTTCTTCCACATATAGAAGAGGCCGACGAGCACGATCCCGATGTAGACCATCATCTCCCAAAAGCCAAACAGCTTCAGTTCGCGCAGGATCACGGCCCAGGGGTAAAGGAAAACGGCCTCCACGTCGAATAAAATAAAAAGCATGGCAACCAGGTAGAACTTGACGGAGAATCGTCCCTGAGCATCGCCGATGGGCTGAACCCCGCATTCATAGGCAGACATCTTTGCCAGACCGGGTTTATGTTGGCCAACCAGCCAAGAAAGGATCACAATTGCGCAGGAAAGCGCCGTGACCAGGCCGAAGTGCATCAGGAGAGGCAGGTAGCGCGCGAAATAATTGTCCGGCATAGGAGGAGCTATATATAATCTGCGCCAAGCGCAATAATAAACATTCCAGATTAGTTTTGGCTGGGCGAAGTGTCAAGCTAAGTACAGGTTTGGCAGTGGTGCAGTTTGAAATCGGTTTTGAAAGGGCACGGCTTCAGCCGTGCGTAAGAATTGTATTTTCATTGCGGCTTTAGCCGCTGAGGGACGGCAATTTCCAACTGCACCACTACCGCAGGTTTCACAGTAGTTTCATCCGAGGAACCGGTTTCAACCTTTTTTGCGACGGGACCGGGGAAAGCCTGAACCAAATGATCTTTGGCTTTAATACCGACATTCGGCACGAAGACACGATCTACCACGTGCAGAGCGAAGCGCGTGAAGGCGAGCAATTACTGCAGACCCAGGTCTTCGTGCAGGGCCGCTGCATCGGGAAGCGCGCGGTCCCGTATGGAACAGGCGTGGGGAAAGGTTTTCCTGGCAGCATCCCTAGTAACGATCAGGACATGGAGAAGCGGCTGCGCGATCTGCACCGCGAGGTGCTGGACGCGATCCGCGATGGCAAGCTCGATTCCATCTTCGACAAGCGGGATACCGCGGAAACGCTGGCGGCGGTAAAAGAGCTTGATCTGCAGTGGATCAATGCGAAGTCCGTGCACTCGAGCGGCGCCTTGACGATGCACATCCGAGTCACCGACGGAGGCGCCACGGTTGCAGGTGCCCGCCTTACCCTCCGCTTCGCCCGGCCAGACGCCGCGCCCTACTACGCCCAGGTTCTCACCGACGCCAAGGGCAGCGCCGAGATGAGCGTTCAAGTGGATGAGAAGTCGCTCGCTGAATCCTCCGTGGTGGTGCAAGCGAGTTTCGATGGACGAACCGCCACCCGCAAGTTCCAGCTCCGCGCCGCCATTTAGAGACTCCTAGTTCCGATAAAGCTCCGATAAAGTTCCGACGAAGTTGCGATGAATCTAACGATCAATGGCGAGAACCAAGTCTTTACCGCCGAAACTCTAGGCGCGCTCGTCGAGGGACTCGGCATGAAGCCGGACC
>JBEKXC010000296.1:0-4745 GCA_049512435.1 Terriglobales bacterium
AAGCTGATGGGACGGTCTGTCTCCGCAAATCTCTGAAATCATGGATGAGTGTTGTTGGTCATCCCTACGGGACTGGAATGGTGATTCCCGTGTCCCCAGCGCTGAAGCGCTGGGCTAAGTTCGATTGTCCCTACGGGTGGAATGGGTTCGATCCCGTCGCTCCACTTACTCTTCTGCATGTCGCCTGGGGGCTGTAACTTTGGTATTGTCGCTGGGCTGACTTTTTGTTGAGTGAGGGGATATGGGACTGATTGACGTTTTGTTTGGGCGGCCTTTGGCTTCTTCGGAGGATGAGGGGGAGCGGATTACTCCTACGCAGGGGATTCCCACGTTTGGGCTGGATGCTTTGAGTTCGGCGGCTTACGGTCCGGAGGCGGCTTTGACTATTTTGCTGCCTTTGGGATTGCTTGGGGTGCGATACATTGTGCCGCTGACGGCGGCGATCATTGGGCTGCTGATCATTGTTTATTTCAGTTATCGGCAGACGATTGCGGCTTATCCAAATGGCGGGGGATCGTACACGGTGGCTCGCGAGAACCTGGGCAGCGGCGCGGGGCTGCTGGCGGGCGCGGCTTTGATGATCGATTACCTGCTGAATGTCGCGGTCGGAATCTCGGCTGGGATCGGAGCTTTGGTGTCGGCAGTGCCTCGGTTGGAGCCGCACACTTTGGCGCTTTGTTTAGCGGTTCTGGTTATATTGACGGTCGTCAATCTTCGGGGAGTGAAGGAGGCGGGGTCGGCATTTATTGCTCCTACATATTTGTTTGTGGGGACTTTGGCGATTGTGATTGTGATTGGTTTCTATAAAGTCGTCGCTTCGGGGGGGCATCCGGTGGCGGTGGTAGCGGCGCCTTCGCAGGCTCCGGCGGTATTGCAGGCGGTGGGGGCTTGGGTTCTGGTTAAGGCGTTTGCCTCGGGATGCACGGCTTTGACGGGCGTCGAGGCGGTTAGTAACGGAGTGCAGGCGTTTCGGAAGCCGGTGGTTCCGGCGGCTCGGGCTACGTTGACGGCGATCATCCTGATTCTGATTTTGTTGCTCGGCGGGATTGCGCTGCTCGTGCGGTACTACGGAATTATGGCTACGGATCCGGGGCAGGCTGGGTATCAGAGCGTGTTGTCGTTGTTGACGGCGGCAGTAACGGGCAAAGGAATTTTTTACGATTTGACCATGTTCTCGGTTTTGCTGGTGCTGTGCTTGTCGGCTAACACATCGTTCGCGGATTTTCCACGGCTGTGCCGGATGATTGCTCGCGACGATTATCTTCCGCATTCTTTGACTACTCGGGGACGGCGGCTGGTGTTCTCGCAGGGGATCTGGGCGCTGGCGATTCTGTCGGGGCTGTTGCTGATTCTGTTTGGGGGCGTGACGGACCGCTTGATTCCTTTGTTTGCGATCGGGGCATTTATGGCGTTCACTTTGTCGCAGGCGGGGATGGTGGGGCACTGGTGGCGGACGGCGTCGGGAGTGCAGGCGGCGCGGGGGATGCTGGTGAATGGGATCGGCGCTTTGGCTACGGGGATTACGTTGGTGGTGATCCTGGTGGCGAAGTTTGCGGCGGGGGCTTGGGTGGTGGTGGTGCTGATACCGGCGCTATTGGTGTTCATGGGGAGGATACGGCGTCATTACGACCTCACGAATGCAGAAGTGGCGTTGAAGGGTAAAGTAGTTTTGAGCGCGGAAAACCTGACGCCGCCGATTGTGCTGATTCCGGTGGATAGCTGGAATGCCGCTTCGGAGAAGGCGTTGCAATTTGCGCTGACTTTGTCTCCCGATGTGCAGGCGGTGCATGTGACTTGCGATGCGGATGACGACAGGACGCCGTGGGCGGACACGTGCCCGCAAGGGACGCGGGTTCCGAAGCTGGTGACGTTGCCTTCGCCGTATCGGCTGGTGGTGCATCCGATTGTGGATTATGTGTTGAAGGTGGAGAAAGAGAATCCGGGGCGGACGGTGGCGGTGGTGATCGCTTCGATCGTGGAGCGGCACTGGTATCACTATTATCTGCACAATCAGCGGGGACAGATGCTGACGGCGCTGCTGCTGCTCGGTGGGGATGAGCGGATCAATATTATTAATGTGCCTTGGTATTTGAAGGCGTAGTTCTCAGTTCTCGGTTCTCAGTTCTCGGTGAGTGCAAAACCAAAAACCTATCGCAGCCAGCTGCGGAGACGGGGCTAGCCCCGTCTCTACTACGGCTTTATTCGCGCTGCTGGTTGAGCCTCCTTACTCGCTGTGTTAGCATCGGGAGTTTCGCAGGGGATGTTGGGCTGGCCTGTTGCCTGTTCTCTTCATTATTCCGGCTTTCCGGATTCCGGGCCTTATTACCCTTCCCGTAAGCCTGCGGAAGGAGACAACCCTTGAAAGTTTACGAAGCAGCCAATCTCCGCAACCTTGTCCTGGTCGGACACGGGCATGCGGGAAAAACTACGCTGGTATCCGCCATGCTCTATACCTCGGGCGCCTCGCCGCGCCTGGGACGGGTCGATGACGGCTCGGCCCCGACCGACTACGACGAGGAAGAGATTGCGCGCAAGATGTCGATTGCTACCGGGCTTGCTTTTGTCGAGTGGGGGAAGCCGGAGGCTAAGGTCAAGATCAATCTGCTGGATACTCCCGGCTTCAATATGTTTGTGCACGAGGCCAAGATGGTGCTGCCGGTGGTGGACGCGGCGCTGGTCGTTGTCGACGGCGTTGCTGGGGTTGAAGTGGTGACGCAGCGCGTCTGGAATTACTGCAACGACATTGAACTGCCGCGGATGATTGTTGTGAATCGCATGGATCGCGAGCGGGCTGATGCTTCGCGCGTACTGGAATCGCTTACGAACGCATTTGGGCGCGCGGTTACTCCGCTGCAACTGCCGATTGGCCGCGAGAAGAGTCTCAGCGGCGTGATCGACCTGGTCCGCATGAAGGCCTACACCTACGAGATGGGCGGAAACGGCAAGGGCAAGGAAGGACCGATTCCGGCCGACATGGCGGACGCGGCCAAAGAAGCTCACGAAAAATTGGTGGAGTTGGTGGCTGAGGGCAAAGACTCGTTGATGGAAGAGTTCTTTGAAACGGGGACGATTCCAGAGGAGCATCTGGTTCCGGCTTTGCATGAGGCGATTCGCGAGGACAAACTTTTTCCGGTGCTGTTCACTTCCGGCCTGGGAAATATAGGGGTCGACGAGCTGATGGATTTCATCGTCGACTACACGCCTGCCGCCAGCGAGCATCATGCGATCACCGGCTGGACGGCCGAGGGCAAAGAGGCGACGGAACGCAAGGGCACCGACAATGAGCCCGCTTCGGTTTACGTTTTCAAGACGATGTCGGACGCGTTTGCCGGGCGCATTTCTTACTTCAAGGTTTTCTCTGGGGTGCTGAAAAACGACGCTTCGCTGCAGAACTACAATCGCAACACGCTGGAAAAGTTTGCGCACATTTCTTTGATTCAGGGCAAGCAGGCGGTTCCGATCCACGAGTTGCACGCTGGCGACATCGGGTCGGTGGCTAAACTGCGCGAGACTCTTACCGGCGACACTTTGGGGGATAAGTCATCACCGATCCGGTATCCGGCGGTGCAACTGCCGGAGCCGGCTATCACCTTTGCCATTGAGCCCAAGAGCCGCGCGGACGAAGACAAGCTGGGGGTTGGTCTCCACAAGCTGATGGAAGAAGATGCCATGCTGCGCTTTTTCCGCGATCCGCAGACCAAGGAATTTTTGATTGCGGGCACGGGACAGCAGCACATCGAAGTCGTGGTCTCGAAGATGAGGAAGCGTTACCACGCTGAGGTGGTGCTGAAGGCGCCCAAGGTTCCGTATCGCGAGACGATTCGGGGCAAGGCCGACGTGCAGGGACGGCACAAGAAGCAGACCGGCGGGCACGGGCAGTACGGCGATTGCAAGATCAAGATGGAGCCTTTGCCGCGTGGAGCTGAAGTTGAATTCGAGTTTGTCAACGACATCTTCGGCGGCTCGATTCCGCGCAACTACATTCCCGCGGTTGAAAAGGGAATCAAGGACGCCGCCGCTCGCGGCTATCTCGCGGGGTATCCGGTGGTGAACTTTCGCGTGATTCTTTACGACGGCTCTTATCATGACGTGGATTCTAACGACCTGTCGTTTCAGATGGCGGGGCGCATCGCCTTCCGCAAGGCGATGGAAGCGGCCAAGCCTACGCTGCTGGAACCGATCATGAATGTCGAGATCACCATTCCGGACGAGTTCGCCGGAACCATTATGGGCGACCTCAATAGCCGGCGCGGGCGCATCCAGGGGATGGATAACAAGGCGGGCAACACGATTGTGAAGGCTGAGGTGCCGATGGCGGAGATGCTTACTTATGGCGCCGATCTTACTTCGATGACGCAGGGGCGGGGCAGCTTCTCGATGGAAATGCACCACTACGATACGGTTCCGCAACAACTGCAGGACAAGATTATTGAGAAGGCTCGGGCGGAGCGGGGCGAGGTTAAGGAGGAAGAAGAGTAGGAAGTAGTGAACGCTGGCTCCACCTACATTTGTCGTGGACGGCCTGCAGCTATAGACCGCGCAGCCTCATTCGCGACCTTAATCTCCAAGTCGAGTTTCAGAGAGTGGCAAAACCCGTCGAGGCCAGGCCCAGAACCTCTTCCTAAGAATGGCGATGGATCTTCGTCTAGAATATAATTTGGCTCAGTAGTAGAGGTCGAGACAATGGCGATGCAACCCGGAGTCTTCGAAGGAACCGCCAAGGAAATTAAAGCCGCGCTCGCCGG
>JBEKXC010000297.1:0-4744 GCA_049512435.1 Terriglobales bacterium
CGATGCGGTGCGTCTTTCCCGTATAAAACAGGATGCGCTCCGTCGTCGTGGTCTTCCCGGCATCGATGTGGGCCATGATGCCGATGTTCCTGCAACGCTCTAATGGGACTGTTCTGGGCACGACAATTAACTCTTTCTGGGGCTCCGAAATTAGCTTCTGGCTTCTGGCTCCTAGCTAGTAGCCAGAAGCGAGTAACGTCCCTTCTACCACCGGTAATGCGCGAACGCCTTGTTCGCTTCCGCCATGCGATGCACGTCTTCTTTTTTCTTGATGGCGGCGCCTTTGCCGTTCGAGGCGTCGAGCAACTCGTTCGTCAACTTCTCGATCATTCCTTTTTCGCCGCGGCCGCGCGCGTAGCTCACAATCCAGCGAATCGCCAACGAAGTCCTGCGGTCGGGGGCAACTTCGATCGGCACCTGATAGTTCGCTCCACCCACGCGCCGCGTCTTCACTTCCAACAGCGGCTTGGCGTTCTCGACCGCTTTCGTGAACAACTTCAGGGCTTCGTCGCCGCCTTTTTCCTGCAACTTCGCGAGCGACTTATAGAAAATGTTCTCGGCAGTCGACTTCTTTCCCTGCCACATCATCGAGTTGATGAACTTCGTCACCAGATCCGATCCGTACACCGGATCGGCCTCGGTCGTCCGCTTGGCGATATGTCCTTTTCTAGGCATGTTCTCTTCAGCTCTCAGCTTCCATCAGCAGTGCTTCACTGGCCACTGGCCACTGACCACTGGCAACTGTTCTAAGCTTTCTTCGCGCGCTTCGTCCCGTACTTCGAGCGCCCCTGGTTGCGGCCCGCTACGCCGGTCGCGTCCAGCGTTCCGCGCACCACGTGATAGCGCACGCCCGGCAGATCCTTCACACGGCCCCCGCGGATCAGCACAATCGAGTGCTCCTGCAGGTTGTGGCCAACACCCGGGATGTACGTCGTCACTTCGATTCCGTTGGTCAGGCGAACCCGCGCCACTTTGCGCAGTGCCGAGTTCGGCTTCTTTGGCGTCTGGGTATACACGCGCGTACACACGCCGCGCTTCTGCGGACACGATTGCAGCGCCGGACTCGCCGTCTTATATTTGGTCCGCTCGCGGCCGAATTTCACCAGCTGATTAAAAGTAGGCACTCTTGCCACTCCCAGACGCGGCAAGCCGCGTCTCTACTACGCATTTCCCGCAACCACACATTTCCTGTAGAGACGGGGCTTGCCCAGTCTCCGCTCTGGCACAGGCTCAGGCGCCCAGCCATACTCTCGCCGCACAGCATTACTAAACTAATGCCGGTGAGAATTCGTTTAGTTCCCGCTCAGACTAAAATCGCCGACGACGGTGACGCCACGCCTCACCTCGATTCAGGTTCGGAGGCGTTCCGTTTCGTCCGCTTCCTCCTGCATAGCCTCGCGTGTCTCCCGGACCTACTTCATGACTTCCACTTCGTACACCGGGCGCGAAGGTTTTCGCAGGATGTTTCAGCGAGGGCGTCCCCGGCCTCACTTCCAACCGGGATCGTATTTCTTCACAGCTCAGCCAAGATTCTCCCGGCGCCTGCCGCCAGCGCAAGTTGCGCATCCGACAGGACTGCCGTTACACGGCAAGCCAGACTTAACTCGCGGAACCGTTTGATAATAACAACTCCGTTGCACATCGTCAACCACTCTTCGACGCATCGAAGAAAGAGAGGAAAAGCCAGGGTTGCACTTTTCGGCCTTTACCTTCTACACTGGCAGCTTTCCGCCTCACAATATTATTATGCTCGCGCCTGGCAAACGGACGCGAGGAGGGTTCATGCATCGTCGCGGTTCTGGTTTTCTTCTTACGTTGGCCATCACCTTTATGCTCGCCTTCACCGGCTGTCTCGGCAAGAGCAGCGGCAACGGCGGGAACGGGGGCGTGCAAACCGTTTCGTTGAACCCTAACCAGACCATCTCGATCGACGTCGGTGGCACCCAGGTCTTTACCGCTGCCGGCAAGGATGCCAATGGCCACACCGTCCTCGGCGTCAACATTCAATTTGTCGTGGTTAGCGGTAGCCCCAACTCCTCTTCGCCCCTTTCCATCGCCAGCAACGGGAACGCCTGCGCCGGTACCTGGGACGCCAGCGTCTCGATTTGCAGTCCCGGAACTTCGGGAATTGCCCTCGTCACCGCGGTTATTGAAGGTGTCAGCAGCCCACCTACTACTGTCTACGTCCACCAGCATATCAATAGCCTTCAGATCTCAAACGCCGAGAGCCAGTCGCCTCAGTATGACTGCTTTTCCCAGGGACAGACCTGGCAGTTCGAGGCAACCGCCTACAGCGGTAATCCCCCCGTGGACATCACCAGCAGCGTCGGCCCCATAGACTGGGCGTCGAACCCTCCCGGCGTGGTTACAACCTCTACCTATGTGCCCCCCAATGAGCCTAACGTGCTCAACCAGATTCAGACCACCGCCGCCGCCCCCGGCATCACCCAGCTTTATGCCAGCGTCTCCGGGACTACCAGCGCCCCGATTGCGTTCACAACGTGCTTGATCCAATCCATCTATCTTCAGATTGCGAACCAGGGCCAGGCCGGAAACTCGATTACCGTAAACAATGGCGAAAGCGTAACCATCACGGCTACCGCAGTCGATACCCTGTACAAGAAAGCCAACGTTACCCCCCTGGTCAAACCGCCCCTCACCTGGAGCACGACGAATCCTGAAATTGCAGCCTTTGCCACCATCACCAACACCACCGCAACCAATACCGCTACCGCCCGCAGCAACATAGGCGGCGCCACGCTCACCGCTTCCTGCACTCCCCCCAGTTGCAATATTGGAGTTCTGCCCAGTCTGCCCATCTACGCCAGCGACTGCCTTCCGACCAGTTCCACTGCGCCGTGCGAACTGCCGAATGGAACGGCGGGATATGGCACGATCTCGGTTGACGTAACTCTGCCGACCGGCTCCACGGAACCGGTATACACCGCCTGGGCTGCAACCACCGACTGCCAGAACCAGCCCGGCTGCGCCAGCGCGTTGTTCGCGGTCAAGCCTGGAACCAATCCCATCGGTTCCATCGTCGCTCTGCCACGCACTCCCAATTCCATGATGTTTAACCATCAGTCGACGGCGCGCCTTTACTTCGGTACCAATCAGGGACTCATGTACGTCAATGTCGGCGGTGCCAGCCCTTCCGCTGCCCTGGTCTCCAGTTCTCCGACACCCTGCAATGTTTCCTTGTGTGGCACAGTGCTCACCATTTCGAACGATGGCAAACTGGTGGTCGTCTCTGACACCGTTTCCACCCCCAGCCAGGTTTACATCTACAACGGCAGCAGCTCCGGCGTTGCGCCGGTTGACCTCATCATCCCGGGCGAAACCGCGACTGCCGCCGCCTTCTCTCCCGATCAGTTGAAGCTCTTCATCCTCACCAACGCGGGCAACATGTACGTCTACTCCACCGTGGACGCCTTGAGTTCGTTTTCCCCGATCGCGACCTCGGTAACCAATGTCATTTTCTCGGCGGATGGCAGCTTCGGGTACGTAGCGGGAACACCGGGAGCAACCTCGGTTTCCGGTTTCGCCACCTGCGATACTCCCACCACCAACGTTCTGAGCGGAGTTACGACAAAGGCAGTCCCGCTCGTGCTCTACCCCTCGCCCACCTTTCAGCTCGACTCGCAAGGCGATTGGACGCAGATCGTGGTCGCATTGGACCCTCCCTACGTCGATACGTTCGGCGTCAACGTGGCGCAAGTCCCGCTGCCGTACAATCAGTTCGCCTGCACCCCTCCGTCGGTATCACCCAACCTCTCTTATTCCACCTCCTCCAATCTCGGCCAGGGCGATTTCACTCCGATCTACTCCCAGTTGGTTAACGATGGCACGGAGATGATCGTAGTGGCGCAGGGCTCCCCCAACGTGTTCATCTTCAATGTAAGTAACGGAACCACGACTTCCGTAGGGCTTAACGATCCGCTCGGTGGCAACAGTGTCCCACTTGCCGCCAGCGCCTCCACCGACGGAACCCAGGTCTACGTCGCCGCCTGCGATCAATACAAAGGAACCACCTGCAGCGCCGGGTCCGTGCATATCATTTGCACCAGCTCCTGCACCACCGGTCAGGGCGATTACCAGCAGGTCCCCTACGCCAACATCAACCAAGACAACAACCCGAATATGTGCAATGGCCAGGGAGCAGGTGCACCCCTCTGCCTTCCCAACCTGATCGCCATCCAGCCGAAGTGATCCAGTGAAGCTTGGGATTGTCGTGCAGAGACGGAACTGCCTTAAGGGTTTGTCTGAGAACTGAGAACCGGGAACTGAGAACTGTTTCTAAGGCCCGACATCCTTCCCCACGCTGTCCAGTACGCCATTAATAAAATGTACCGACTCGGGCGTGGAAAACTTCCGCGCGATTTCGAGCGCCTCGTTAATCACGATCGCATGCGGCGTTGCCGGATACCCCAGAAACTCCGCCACCGCTCCCCGCAGTACATTCCGATCCACCGTCGCCATCCGGTCCATCCGCCAGTGCTCGGTGTGCTTCCCGATCAGCCCGTCGATCTCCACCAGCCGGTCGCTGGCCACGCGAAACAGATCGTCGGCAAATCCGCGCACTTCTTCTTCGACGTTAGTCCGTTCCGCCCAGAACGTCTTCCGAACCAGCTCCGGCGCCTGCTTCCCCATATCCGCCTGAAAAAGCATCTGCAGAACCAGTTCGCGGGATTTGCGTCGCGTGCCCATGGGAAATCAGCTCTCAGCAGTCAGCTCTCAGCTCTCG
>JBEKXC010000298.1:0-4740 GCA_049512435.1 Terriglobales bacterium
ATAGTAGGGGATGAATTTGTTGTAGCCTTCCTGATCTAAGTCGGTGAGGTCGAAAAAAATCGTGCCGTCTTTCTCTTCGGTGCGCTGCCGCAAAATATCTATGGAACGCTGGTGGCGTTCGAGCAGCGGCGGCAGGACGGCGGCTACGAAGGGTGCTTCCAGAATCTCGGTGAGCGGCCGGTAGGCGAGCAGCGGAATCATGGTCTTGACGAAATTGCGGTCGGTGGAGGCTTCGATGGCCATGGTGAGTTTCATGGCCGGAGCTTTCATCTCCACCGCGGACTTGGCGTTTTCGTACATGGCGCCATCGACGATGTCGGTCCAGCGGACCAGTTCCGCGACCGGACGGGGATCGAAACCGAAGCGCTCTTCGGCCACCATGGCAATGAAGCTGGTGCAGGACTTGAAGGCGGGATCATAGAATTTGCGATTGCTCTGATCGTGCTCGAAGTGGGCGGCGTCGGCAGGCGAAAGAAATGCGCTCTCGTGGTGATCGAACCACCAGGTGATCTTGGGGGAACTGGAATACTTGAAATCGACAATGGCATTCTCGTCGCCGTCGAATTGTTTCTCGTCGAAGAGAGCGCCGGCGCGATGCAGCAGGCCGGAGTAGATGAAGTCCACATCGCTGCGGATTCGTTCCCGGTAGAAACGAGAGAACAAGGCGGCCGAGGAAGCCCCGTCAAAACATTTGTCGTGATAAAAGACCCGCACCTGCAAAATGGCTTCCCTTGCCCCGGTTTTCCGGGCGTGAAGTGAAAAACAAATAGAGTTGCTGGTTTGGAGGTTTATGTCAAGGGGAGGGGCAAGGTTTCAAGGTTTCAGAGTTTCGAGGTTTCAAAGAACGAACACCTTTCGATCCTCAGTTTCGATCCTCAGTTTCGATCCTCAGTTTCGATCCTCAGTTTCGATCCTCAGTTTCGATCCTCAGTCTCGATCCTCAGTCTCGATCCTCGATCTCAATCTGTTCGAACTCCTCTTCAATGATGCGGTTAATTCTCGCCGTTTCCATGTGCAGATGGAGGAGTCTACCGAATGTCTTCATCCAAGGCTTGCTTCCTTGATCGGGAGTTTCCAGCGTCGTCTTCATTAAAATCGTGCTCCCATATGCGAGCGAATCAATTAGAAACCGTTCCTTGAAACTCTGAAACGTTGATCACTTCCTCCGGCGCCGTATCTTGAAGTCGAAACTGACGACTCCGTTCTGGTCGCGCAGGGCCACGATCGAAATCGTACGAGTGATGTTGTACTCCACCTGGATGATCTGCTGGTTTGAAACGGAGACGTTGGTGCTGTAGGTCAGGGTGATATTGCTCGCCACCTGCTGCTCGACGGTGACTTGCGGTCCTCGAACCACGGCGGTTTCACTGGTTAGTCCCTGGGGATCGACCTTGACGCGGCTGGCCCCGAAGAGTTTCTGGAGGCGGCTGTTGACGGTGCTGTTGAGCGCCTGATTGATGAGCAGGTTGGAGGCGTCTCCGCCAAACCCAAAGGCTGATCCGGTCGTCGACTGCGCAGCGGCCGACTCTTCCTGCGTGCGTCCGAGCGCTAATAGCGCGATGACGTCGGCTTCGGGGAGTTGAGGTTCGGATTGCCAGGTGACTTTCAAGCCGTTGGGAACGCTGGCGTCACCGCGGAATTGCACCGTGATGTCGTAATCGCGCACACGCGTGGTCGCCCGCAGATCGATGACCGGCTGAGTCTTGGACGGATTCGCGAAAGTAACATCGCCGCGTTCGAGGTTGTACTTGTTCCCATTGAAAGAAATTTCTCCTTCCAGAACTTCCACCCTTCCGAGAATTGCCGGACGCTCGGCCGTGCCCCGCACCCTTAGATCCGCATTGCCAGAGAGCCTGGCGGTGGCGGTTTGCATCTGCAGTTCCGGCGTCGTCACCACGTGAACATCGAACTTAAGGCGGCTCTGAAGACTGTCGCTCTGCGTCATGGCGACCGTCTGCCGGCTCTTTTGGACATAGGCGGCGAAATCAAAGCCCGGAGTGACGGCCAGCTTGGTGACTACAACATTACCGCTCAGCAAAGCAGCGTTGCTGCTACCTGTCAGGCGCAGATCCGCGCTCGCAGTAGAACTTACTCCTGGCGGATAACGCAGGCGAACTCCCTGC
Source organism: Terriglobales bacterium (assembly GCA_049512435.1). Classification (GTDB taxonomy): domain Bacteria; phylum Acidobacteriota; class Terriglobia; order Terriglobales; family Acidobacteriaceae; genus Acidiflorens. Next base: position 2,124 of record JBEKXC010000298.1, read on the forward strand.
GCCGTCGCGCCGAAATCGAGAGAAAGCACCCCGTTCTGGTAGGTGGCAGAGCCCGTTAGCGCAATCGTGCCGCCGCCAGTGGTGCCGCCGAGTTTTTCGATCTGGAAGCGGTTGCGATCGAAAAGCAAGACGCCATTCAGATCGCTCAGGCCGCTGGGAAAGTCGTTGTGACTGATGAAGGTGTCTTTTACTTCCAGACGCCCTTGCAAAACGGGCTGCGAGAGCGTACCGCTGGCGGAAAGGTTTACTCCCAGCGTACCGCGCGCCAGGATCTTAGGGTTGAGCGACTGGAACAGCGTCATATTGACCGAGCCGTCCAGCCGAATGTCGAGTTCTTGAGCGCCGGCCAAGTGGGCTCGGCCATGCGCGGTGAAATCGGTTCCACTTCCTGCCAGGTGCAGATCTTCAACCAGCAGGACTTGATCCGCAACCTCGAGGCGAATGGGACCCACGCTTTGCACTGGCACGTGCTCGATCTCGAGGCTGAGCGACTGGAGTTCGGCGGAGGCTTTTAGATCGCGCGGAGTGCGCAGTGGACCTCGAACGTGAAGCATCCCCGCGACTGGGGATTGTCCTGTGATCGTTCCAGGCCAGTACGTGCGCAACAGAGAATTGATATCGAGATGATGGAAGGTCAGGTTCAGATCGGCAGGAAAATTGTGGCCATTGTCTGATCCAAGGCTGTCTAATCCGACGCTGCCTGCAATCGTTAAATCAGCTTTATCGAAGTCCGAGTGGGCGTTGAGATCGAGTTCGCGTCCCTGGGTGACCGCGTCGACGTAGAAATCTCCAACATGCTCCTTATCCAGGGCGAGGTTTTTGAGATGAACGTGCGCTTCGAGCGAAGGCTGCTCGGGAGTGCCGCTGATTCGCATCATGAAATCGGCGACGCCATCCGCCGTGAAGCGGCTGCTCTGCAAGCGCGGGAAGCGGGCGAGATCGAAGTTGCGCCCCGAAACATTCAGGCGAAATTCATTCTTCGAGAAGTCATGCTCTGACGACCCCAGGTTCGAGGTGCTGACGGCGGCGCTTCCGGAAAGTGGAGCACCGTAAACGCTGGCTTCGATGTTGTTGAACTGAAGCTCGCCCTCGGAGAGGCGGAGATCGCTCTCTAACAAAGGAATGCCCACTCCATAGGCCACGCCCTGGTGCAACTCCATGTGTCCATCGCCGTGAGGACTGGCGGGTGTGCCCGAAATGCTGGCGGACATATCCAGAGTGCCGGAGATCGGCTGCGCAACTTCGGCCAATCGAAGAACCTCGCCCACGTCCGCGTTGCGAAGGTCAACGTGAAAAGTGAAAGGAGCGTTCTCCGAAAACTCGCCCTCAACGAGCGCGGTGCTGGCATCAAAGTGCCCCGTGGTGTGGCCATGAATGATGGACCCGTTGTGCGCCGCGAAATGATTGGCGGAGAACTGGATGGTAGCGGAGAGTGCATCCCAGTGAACAATTTTGGAGGAGACCTGTTGGTGCGCCGGCACGATGGTGTCAAAGTCGTAGACTTCGAGATTGCCGGCGACGGAAAGCGCGGAGAGTTTGCCGCTGGCGTTGCCGGCAAGACTCGCCCAGCCGTGAACCGTAAAGGGCAGGTTCGGCGAGCCATTGTTCTGTGAGCCATAGGCCGCTTCGAGGAGCGGCGTCCATTCTCTCAGGTTGTGGCTGGTGAACGTGAATCGGAGCGATGAGTTCTCGGCCAGATTGCCGGTGGCATTGATTTCAGAGCCCGGCGTTGTCAGGTGAAGCTGGCTCAACTCCAACTCATCGCGCGATCCGCGATAGATGCCATCCATCTGGCCGTGCACGGGAATCTCGCCGGGGGTCGGATTTGAAGGTGGCGCGATGGCCAGATTCAGGCGAGTTTCGGCGTCAGGGATTGAGCCCACCCAGAGCATCTCAACCGTACCGCTCGCACTTCCGGAAAGGTCCAGGCGATCCAGAGGAAGTTCTTTCGAACTCAGAAACTCGAGGCCCGGGAGCAGCGGGAAGCCAGCCAATTGCAGGCGCACTGAGCCGCGCTGAAGACTTCCCGGAGGGATTTTTCCGATCTCATGGCGCCGCTTTGGAACTGGCGACGGCGCGAGGGCACTCTGCCAGTTCGTCACATCGGCATCGCCCGACAGGTCGCCCCCGAGTAGGTTCGCCTTAATGGAAGAAACACGGAAGCGCTCCGGGGTGAGGGAGTAGGCTGCGTTGAAGCGGCCATTCTTCATCGATAGCTTGCCGTTCGACCACTCGATGTCTTTGACCTGCATGGTTCCCTGGGTGGAGAAATCCTGCAGGGTCCAGGAGCCTTTGCCCTCGAACTGGGCAGTGCCCTTGCGAACCTGCGCCTGCCTTGCCAGGGACGCGATTTCGGCGAGGTCGGCGAGGCCATGATAGTTGCCGTCCAGCTTGGGGTTGTGGAAGTCCTGCAGGCTGCCGGTGAAGTGGATTTCAGATTTTCCGGAAGTCAGGGTCAGACTGCTAATGTCGGCGCGTCCGCGAGCCAGCACCAACGAAGCGTCGACTCGCAACGCAAACGACGGATACTGCTGAAAACGCGTGGCGACGTCGCCGACGGCGACGTGGGCTTCGTAGCGCTGCCGCAGCAATGAGTAGTTCAAGAGCAGCGCAACGT
>JBEKXC010000299.1:0-4730 GCA_049512435.1 Terriglobales bacterium
TTTGGGACAACGCCCCGCCGATGAGTTATGAAGCTTGGGTCCACGAATCGAATCGCCTGTGCCCTTCCCGATCGGCTTCGTAACAAGAAGCACTGTTCCGCGCGCGACCAGCAAGGCACTCAGGATCCTACCCTGGCCTCGGAACTGTGCGACGACATTCCCAAATCTGCGCTTACCCTGGCAAATGATGAATGACCCGAAATTGATCGATCCCCAGGAGCCTCGCATTCCTGACGAGTGGAGGCAGCGCTACCAGGCGCGATCGCTCGGGGATTTAACCAAAGACGTGAATGAACTATTTGCCTGGAAGCGGACCTCCGGCCCGGAAAAAGATCGGGTGCAACGGGAGATTCTCCGGCTCCAGAAGCGTTATGACTGGGCGCTAGGATTGGCCTGTGTTTCCTTCGTGGCCCTCGTAAGTCTCTTGGTTTTTGAGATATGGCGCGGGTAGGCAGGTTCCAAAATGAGGTTCTGGATCATTCTTTGATTCTTGCAGAGCCTATCAAAGCAGCAATTGCTCGCTCTATTGAGCGCCGCGCGGGCCTCACGCGAGCGCGATTTCCTGATGATTTTGGTTGGCTTTTCCCACGGCCTTCGTCCGTCAGAAGTTATTGGATTGAAAGCAGATGACATCCGTGACGGACATCTCGACGTACAGCGGCTCAAAGGCTCCATGCGCACCGTCCAGCCGCTCGTGGAGGACGAAAATCCGCTGCTTAACGAGCGCACGGCTTTGTTTGATTACACCGTCGGAATGCTCGGTAATCAAAGACTCTTCCCTATCAGCCGCCGGCAGTTCGGACGACTTTTCAAACGCTACGGAAAAGCCGCTGGCATCCCGCGACATCTGTGTCACCCACATATTTTGAAACATTCTATTGCCATGCAAACAATCCAGTTAGCGGGAATAGAGAATGTCAGACAATATTTGGGCCACAAATCAATTTCTTCTACTGGGGCGTATCTGAAAGTCAGCGATGCTGACGCGGCGGGAGCAATAAAGAACGCGCTCAAGGTTTGATTGCTTTGATTTTCCACACGTTTTCAAATGCCCGATGAGAAGAAGTCGAAACGCGGTGGACGTCGCGAAGGATCTGGCCGCAAGGTCGATCCGCTCAAGAATGCCCAGCTTGGCGCCGCCACAGCCCTCAAGATTCTCGCCGAACTGAAGCATGAGAAAGAACTGGTCACGCTCTATCGAACCTGTGGCGATGCCCGACTTAAAGCTCATATTATCTTCCGTTTGCGGGAGTGGGGATACGGCAAGCCAATCCAGATGGAAGAGATAAACGCAAATCTCAATGGCGGTCTTAAACTCGATCCGTCCGAACGTCTTGAGCGAATTGCGCAGTTGCTCGCCCGCGCAGTTAAAAAAGAATCTCGGTCGGCTGAATGAGCGAGAACAGGAAGAACTCGCCGCGCTGCTCGAGCTGGAGGAGCAGAATGATATCTGGGCGAAAATTGCTATACGCGAAGCTTCCTGGGACAAAGGCCCTCTACTTTGGCTAACCGGCCACACCAAAACGGAAGACACGCACTGGATGGACACGCAGACAGAATTTCGCGTTCCCCTGCCCAAAAAGGAGTATCTCCGGGTTGTTATGCAATACCTTCTGAGCGAAACCGCGCTGTTTCTGCCAAAAACGCGAGAAATGCTCATGAGTTGGCTTGTTTGTGGGCTGATTACCTGGGAATGTCAGTGGTTTCCGGTGTTTTGGGTGGCGCAGACGGGCAAAGAGGACAAAGTAGCGGAGTTGATCGAGTATGCGCGGACGCTCTACCGCAATCAGCCGGAGTGGATGAAGAAGCGCAATCCCATCGTGCAGGACAACAGCCTGGAATTAACTTGGGCGAATGGGGGAAGATTTCTGGGAGTCCCCAAAGGCGCGGATCAGATCCGGGTGCATCACCCCAAAGGCTATTTTCAAGACGAATCCGCCTTCCTGCCGGAAGCCCAGCAGGCCTTTGACGCTGTGCGGCCGGTATGCAGACAAGTGATTTGCGTCAGTACCGACGAAATCGGCTGGTTCCACAATGAAATTAAGCTGGAAACGTAAGTGATTGATCGTTGCCTGTTTACGCCGAACGGCGACAATCCGCCTTTTCCAGTACCCTTAGACGATCTCTGCACCGTTCCCACGGCAGAGATGGCACACTTGTTGGCCGATCTGCTGTGCGACGGACCAGCGGCGGCGAAAGACATGCTGGAGATCGGAACCGGCTCCGGCTACCAGGCGGCGATTCTGGCGGAACGTTGCCGCAGCGTGCTGACCTTGGATGTGAAGCTCCAAGCGAGCGCGGCGCTGCAATTACCTTCAAACGTCGCAATTTTGGTAGCGAATGGCTATGAATACGACAGCGGAGAACAGTTTGACGGAGTTTTAGTGACCTTCGGGGCTTGCCGCATCGCGGAATCCTGGGTTCGGCAGACGAAGCTCGGCGGCCGGTTGGTGATTCCTTTAGACACGGGAACCGGCTGCCGCATTTCTGTGTTCGAACGAACGAATGAGGGGATTGAGTTGCTTGACGTCGTGGCCTACGCGATGTTTACGCCGGGAGCGGAAGCGTGAAGTTATAATGAGCGGGGGCTGGCGAGATCGGGCCGGAGAGTCAAGTGGCAGCGCGGCCGTTCCCGGACAAACCGACAAACACATAAAGGTGACGCCAACCCCATGTAAGTACGGGGATCCTGCATGTCCTTGCCAGGATGGCGATCTCTGCCATTACGAAGGACCGAATCCAATGGCGCCTCCCAAGAAGCAACAATGAGCTTTTCTCATCCATCGCAGCATCAGCACAAGTTAGACGGCATGGCCAAGGCCGCGAAATCCCCCAAAACTCCCGCCCATTTACGCGCACATCTCCAGAAACGAGTCCAAGAGGCAACCATGAAAAACAAAATTGACAACCTGCGCCGGCCATCCGGCAAAGTCCCCCAACAGCAGACTCTGAATACCACCGATCAGGCCGATATCCGCGAAAAGCCGCCGATGGACCCACAATCCTTCCAAGCACAAGGCACGGACACTTCCCCCATGGGCAGTAAGGTGGGGACGGTGCGCACGCAGCCCTCCGCGGCGGGCACACGCCCCATGAATGTAACGGCGAGCGTGCGTCCGCCGCGCGCGCCCGGCTTAGTGGCTTCGCAGGGAGTGGTGCGCAATGCCCGGCCATCGGCGCCGGGATTGAATCAGACCTTGAGCGCCAATGTTCGCCCGCCTCGAGCTGCAGGTTTGAATCAGACGGTGAGCCCGGTGCTGAAAACTCACAAGCTTACAACCGTGCCGGCGCAGAAGAATCGGAACGTGCGCCCAGGTTCGGCGAATCCAGCCTTCTATGGGGAATTCTGAGGGTCCAATGGCAAAACTAACCAGTCAAACACGCAATCGATTACCGGGCAAAGACTTCGCCGGCCCCGACCGAAGCTATCCGATCGAGGATGCCTCTCACGCGCGGAATGCGCTCTCTCGCGTCAGTGCGAACGGCTCGCCCGCTGAGAAAGCCGAAGTCCGCCGCAAAGTCCACGCCAAATTCCCCGCCATCGGCAAGAAAGGCAAGAATCCAGCTTTCTACGGTGAGTGAATGCCCTACAAGTCCCAAGCTCAGGCCGCTTTCTTCAATATCCACAAGAAAGAACTGGAGCGCCAAGGCGTTGACGTCAATGAGTGGAATTCGGCCAGCAAGGGCATGAAGCTGCCGAAAAAGAAGAAGCCGGCCGCCGAGCCGAAGAAGAATCCAGCCTTTTATGCAGACTAAAGGACTAAACTGATCGGATGATTACACAGTCATGTCGTGCGTGCGGGAAGGATTTCACTAAGCCGTTTTCCGGCGGAAGAGTTTATTGCTCCGAAGCGTGTCGCAAACTTGTTTATCCCATTCAAGAGAAATCTTGCGAGATTTGTCATGCCGCTATTTTTAGATTGCGTCAATATACGCAGGAGATGTGGGACCGAAAGAAAACCTGCTCGAAAAAGTGTAGGGGCATCGCACAGCGCAAAACGATGGAAATGCCGTGTGCCTACTGCGGCGTGATGATTCGGGGTAATCCGTCAAGATTTCTTCATGAGCGCGGAACGAAGCGTTACTGCAGCAAAGAATGTGGCTGGCATGCCGCCGAACGCAGTGGCGAAGAAATATTCTTAGCAGTTTCGCCTCTTCGTAATTTTAATGATCAACGCCGAGATGAACTTTACGGTACCAAATGCGTTCTCTGCGGCTTTGATAGATTTATTGAGTATGCGCACATTATTCCACGCCGCGAAGGTGGGACAATCCATCCGGATAACATGCTTGTTCTTTGTCCCAATCACCATCGCCTCTTCGATGGCGGCGCTCTGGATGAGGAAGAAGAATCGAAGTTAGCGGAAAAACTGATTGCCGCTCGCAACAATCCGCTTTCTGTAAATCTTGGATGCTGGCCAAAGAGAAAAACGCGCGTCAGTGACTAATCCCGCAGTCAGCTACCCAATGAAAGGCATCCGGGTCCATACCAATGGGCACGGCAATACCGTCTTGCGATTGCACTATGATTGTGATCCCGAAAAAGCAGATGGCGTAAAAATCTTCGTACCGGAGATCAATCGCGAACTCTCCCCCTGGGCCGAACGTCAATTCCGGCAAATGACTGACCCAAACGCTTACTTGCGAGAGTATGAGATTGAAGCCGAAGCAGCACTAGGACGATTAATCTTCAATCTGGATGAAGAGGCAACCTGTGAGAAATCTTTTCC
>JBEKXC010000300.1:0-5176 GCA_049512435.1 Terriglobales bacterium
CGCGCGGGCGGGCCACAGGCGGAGCTCCCGGCGCGAGTTGAGCTGTGCCGGTCCCCGCCAGAAACAGGAGTGCGCTTCCGAGAGCGAGCGCTCTTATCAATCTACACGACAAACGATTGGGCATCTTAATTAGTTTCCCAGATTTTGAATGTTCGTTCCGCGAAGGAAACGCTGTGGATTACGTCTGGAAAGAGAATACGCCATTTCAACATTAATGGATTGTGAATTTACCAGATCGAGCTTCGGGAGATAAAGCACGATTTAAGTGACACGATCTAAGTAAGAGAGCGGGCCGGTGAACGCGGCCCGCCCTCCAAGCTCAGCAAACTGGCTGAGACTCCGCTTACGGTCTGACCTGGAGACCCTGGTCACCCTGAACATTCTGCGTAGTGGTTGACGTGGATGGGAGGATTTGGCCGCCTAATTCGCCGCCGGCCTCGGTCTTCCCACTATTGACAGGAGCCGCGCCAATCAAGGTGCCAGCTCCGTCGTATTGTTGGTAGTGCGAATGCACTAACGTGAGGCCAGGATCGGCGATCCCACCCGCCGTTGTCTTCACGAATGGGACAAAATCGGGCACCGAGGTGACCGCGAACTCCTGCGCGATCTTGACCAGAGCTTCTGCGTTTTTCAGCGGGGTTCCGTTGCTTACTACACGAGTAATCGTCCACGCCGCATAAGTGCCATTGCGGAGGTTCGGGAAAGACAGGCCGCCCGCCCAGATTTCGTTTTCCGGGCAGGGGAATGCCCCGCCGCAAGACGCCGGCAGGTTGGCCGCACCCGGCAAGGTGCCGGCGGATGCAGGCTGGCCGGGATCGTAGCCGAGTCCGGTGGCATTCTGCAGTCCATAACTCTCGAACAGCGGATCGACATTGTTCAGGGTGATGTAACCGTAGTTGGGGTTGTTGGCGATCCCACTGACGTTTCCGTAGCTGAAGACATTGTAACCAATGCCGTCGAGGCCGTTGGGGAATTTAGAGCCAGAGTTTTGGACAGCCTTTACTTCTTCACTGGAACCAATCGCGCGATAGCGCGCTCCAAGACCATTGCTGCTGGTGACGCAATTGCTGGTCCCGGAAAGCGGGTTTTGGGGAACTCCGCCTACAGCCACATTGGCTTCCTGGCTCAAGCCGATAACCGCGCCCGTGCCGGTGCCCGTGTATACGGTAGGGCCTCGGAGCACGGTGTCTTCCGCGGTGTTTGCCTGCCCGTTGATGGGCTCATTCTGGAAGATATTAATCCCCCCTGCAGGCAGACCGAAGGCACTGGCATCGCAGTTGGTGCCCGAGAACACTTGTTGCAGTTGGGCTGGGGTGGCGTTGGTGAGATTGTTGAGTTGACCCTTATTGCGCTCGGTGAGGAATACCAGTGGAGAAGCTCCCACGTTCACGACCGTATAGGCAGGAATCTTGGTGCCGCTGATGGGGTCCACACCACTGATGTTGAACGCCAGAACGTTGGCGGCATCGGTTGAGGGCGCACCGGGGTAGCCACTCTTGATGGCGGTTCCCTGGTAGGCGCCGGATGATGCGCCGAGGCCACTCGCCGGACACACGCCCGAGGCGTTCACGGCGTTGTACCCGAGACCGTCGAGCCCGTCGCTGGCTGCGCCGCCATAGGTTCCCGCGCCGAGAATGGAGTTTACTCGGCAGGTAATGAACGCCGCATCTTCGGGACGAACGATCGTCGCTGCCACGTTCGTTGAAAGTCCAGTGGTAAACAAGGATTGCACATTGGAGGGCAAAGCCGAGTCGGCACCCCAAAGGGCGGAAGAAATCTGCTGCGAACCGCTGCCCGAGAGATTAGACAATGTCCCGCTTACGCCGCACTGGGGTTGGGCAAAGTAGCAGCGGTCTCCAACAATCGAGTCAACTTTGACGTAGGACCACACCTTGGTAGCGGTGGAATTCCAAACGACCCAAAGGGTGCCGAGGTCCACGTTGACAGGGGTCACGCGAGTGTCGGTGACGCTGATGACGTTGGAGGCGCTGGTCCAGTGTCCGGCGCCAGCACCAGCTTCCTGGTAAGCGGCCAATCCAATAGTCTGCCAAGGGGCAGACGCACCCACGATGGTTACCTCCACGGTAGTTGCAGCTCTTGCCTGAGGCACAATGCCCACAATCACGGTCAACAACAGCAGAGCAAAAATCGATTTCATGCGCGACATAGTTATTCCTCTCTCATGGTTTTCAGAATTAGGTCCCGTACCAGCAGAAGGACGTACGGGCCGGCTGGGAGCGTGTTTAAGCATAGAGCAGGGCTGTGTAGGATGTCAAGTAAATAGATAGACATTATTTTATTAATCAGATTGTCATGTAGCAGCGTCCCAACCCCTGTTTTGATTGGCTGAAACATTAATTATCAGTAAATGGATGGACATACATTGCAATCATTTTCCCATTACGATGAAATGCTTTGCCGATAGAGGAAATTGGCGGAATAAGGCAAGGAAGGAAGCTAAAACGCAGTCGGACTGGATCGATTCATCAAGAAGAGACCGGACGAGGCGGCATAGCGCAGATGGCATGCCAGGTGTGGGGATTTCACTTCCAGACTCAATCAAAAAGGGCGGCCCCAGTAACAAAGGGCGGACCGAGAATCGGCCCGCCCCTGGTGAGCAGTGAAATACGTTGGTTACGGGGTAGCAGGTCTGGTTTGAAGTCCCTGCTTACCCTGAACTTCCTGTGTGGTGGTCACGCACGTACCGATCTTCGTGCATGTGAGGATGGTGCCGCCCATGTCGCCGCCGGCCTCTTTCGTGCCGGTGTTAACAGGAGCTGCGCCAATCAAGTTGCTGTTCCCGTCATACTGTTGGTAGTGCGAACGCACGAGCAACAGGCCAGGATCGGTGAAGGCTGGGGAAGTGATTTTCACTTCCGTCGCCGGAATATAGTCGGGAACGGAGGTGACGACGAATGCTTGCGAGTCCTTCACCAGAGTCTTGGCGGCCGTCAGTGGGGTTCCATTGCTGACCAAGCGCTCGAGGGACCACGCGGGGTAAGATCCGTTACGGACGTTCGGGAAGGAAAGGCCGCCGGCCCAGATATCGTACTCTGGGCAGGGGAACGCTGATCCGCAAGAGGCGGGTAGGTTCGCCGCGGCCGGCAACACACCGGCAGTGGCGGGCTGACCAGGATCGAATCCGAGTCCGGTTGAAGACTGTGGCCCGTAGCTGGCGAAAATCGGATCGATATTGTTCAGCGTGGCGTAACCGTAGTTGGGGTTGTTACCGAGCGGATTGGAACCCGGATCCACGTTCCCATAGCTGAAGAACGTAAAGCCGATGCCATCGCGGCTGTTCGGGAATTTGGCGGAAGAGTTGAAAACCGACTTTACTTCCTCACCCGTACCAATGGCTCGATAGCGTGCGCCGAAACCATCGCTGCTGACGCAAGTTCCGGGCTGCCCCGCGAGCGGGTTATTGACCGGACCGTTCACGCCGGTTTCCATCGAATACCCGAGAGTCCCACCCGGATAGACGTCGGCGCCCCGCATTACATTCGATTCCGTAGTGTTGTACGTGCCCGAGATAGGCTCGCGCAGGAAAACGTTGATGCCGCCGGGCGCCAGTGGGTCGCCGTCGGGTCCGTCGAACTCGCCGGCGTCGCAGTTTTTGCCCGAGAAAACTTTATCAACTTGTTGTGTGCTGACGTTTTGCAGACCGCCGAGCTGACCGTTGGCGCGCTCGAAGATGAATACGATCGGTTCAACGCCGACTTCGACGACCGTGAAGGCGGGAATCTTGGAGCCGCTGATCGGATCGTTACCGCTGATGTTGAACGCCAGAACGTTGGCGGCATCGGTTGAGGCGGCACCGGGATAGCCGCTCTTAATGGAGGTTCCCTCGTAATTCGCCTGTGCAAGGCCAGCAGCCGGACAAACCCCAGGCTGGTTGTTCGGGTTGTATCCCAGGCCGTCGAGCCCGTCGCTGGGGAAGCTGGTGAATGCCGGGCCTACGCCGAGCGCAGAGTTTGCGCGGCAAGCGGCGAAATTGGCATCTTCGGGACGAATGTCCGTCGCGGCCACGTTAACCGGAGTTCCGGTCGTAAACAAAGACACTACATTCGAGGGCAAAGCCGAGTCCGCACCCCAGAGGACGGTGGAGATCTGCTGCGCACCGCTGCCCGAGAGATTAGCCAGCGTACCGTTCACGCTGCACTGGGGTTGGGCAAAGTAGCAGCGGTTCCCGACGACCGAGTCAACTTTGTTGAAAGACCACACCTTCGTGGCGGCGGCATTCCAAACGATCCAAATGGTGCCGGCGTCGACGTTGACGGGCGTTACGCGCGAGTCAGTAAGGTTGATAGCGTTGGAAGCGCTAGTCCAGTGTCCAGCACCGGCGCCAGCTTCGCTAAAAGCACCGAGCGCCAGCGTCTGCCACATAGCCGACGAACCCGCAATCGTTACTTCGACCGTCGTCGCGGCCTGTGCCAGAGGCACGATGCCCACGATCGCGGTTAACAACAGAACCAGGAAAATCGATTTCATACGCGACATAGTGTTAATCCCTCTCTCAATTAGGTTTTGAAACTTTTAGGTTTTGAAACTTTTTCGTTGCACATGGGGCGTAGCGCCACACGCAGGGTGAAAATTCTGACCGAACCCGCGAAACTTTCTATGCTGTTTATTGGCCGCGAGACTTGCCGACGGCACAAACCAACTCATGGCGGCAAGCTGGAATTTCAGCCTGAGTCTATCTGCTCACTTGCCGGGCGATGTTAAGGCTGTTAAGGCTATGTGACAAGTTAGTGAAAATCCTGTAACGTGACAGCGCGGAAAGTGCCTCAATTCAGCATGTTCGAGGCAATCCGGATGCAATAAGAGTGAAATACTTTTCCGCTTTCCCAGTTTTTCCTCGGCGCTGATTTCAGTTGTGGAAAATAAGGCGCTCGTGGTCGTTATGACGGTCGTAACGCAGGCGCCAGGCGGTGGTGTTCCCCGTTGACGGGGAGAGATCGAACAAAGTCTATCTATTTACTTGATATTCTCCCAAGACTGCTCTATGCTGCGGAAATGAGTGGCACTATGGCTTGGATCTGAGAAGGAATAAGCCCACGGATTTTCACATTCTATTAACTTTGGGACCTTGACCCGCCATATACAATCCCCCTTTGCCATTGCATTCTTGAGAGCTTAGTACGTCCGGAGCGATAAGTGTGCCATCTTCTGCGCCTTG
>JBEKXC010000301.1:0-4719 GCA_049512435.1 Terriglobales bacterium
ACCGCTGCGGTAACCGCCCTGTTTTGAACGCGGCTTTAGCCGCTGAGGGACGGCAATCTTCGAACTGCACAACTAACCCGCCGCTCGCCAAACATGAAGACGCAAGACCAACTAACAAATTAAAGAACGATCAAACTCATTTGGGGGATTTAGCAAATGGATAGATGGCTCGCAGTCCTGCTCCTGGCAGGCTGCGCTACGTTGCAAGCTTCGGCTCAGGCGCCATCAGAACCGACGCCGCAGACACCAGATAACCACGCCGCTGTTCCCGCCAGCCCGGCAGAGCAGGCGGCCGCCACGACGCCTGCGCAAAGTGAGTTTCCGTTGGATAAATTCAAAGAGTTCTCGGCGATCATGACCGGAGGCCCTGTTCCCGGGAACAACTGGGACGGGCATATCTACCGTTCCGGCAACCTGATGAGAATGCAGGGCCCTGTAGGAAACTACTTCATTACGGATTTGGCAAAAAAGGAAACGCACGGCATCGCACCCCCCGGATGCTTGAAGATCAGCTATGTATATTCGCGCTCCTTTCCCTTTTCTGTGCCGCAACCCGGCATGACATACCAGCACGTTCCGGTTGGAGAAGAGACGGTGGACGGCCATGCCTGCCGAGTGGAAGACATTATTTTCACTGACCCCAAAAATCACAACTCGACCCACACGCTCAGGTTTTGGGAGGCGGAAGATCTCCAGGGTTTTCCCGTCAAAGTCGAGCTTCGTCCTAAGAACGGCGCCCCGCCCCCGGAAATGCATTACAAGAACGTAGTACTCGGCCCTCAGGATCCCACGCTCTTCATCGTTCCGAACCAGTGTCAGTCGTCGGCCGACATTACATCTCCGAAAAAGGCATCCCCAGCCCCAACACCCAAGAAAGCTCCGGCCGGAAGTTCGCAATGAGCAATGAGCGAAAAAAATGAGCGAAAAAAATCGAGTAGAGACGGGGCTTGCCCCGTCTAGGGCCATCCGAGAACCATGGGCGAGCACGAACGGGAAGGGCACGGCTTCACAGCTTGCGGAAAAAACTCCGGCTCGACTTTGCTTTGAAAGGGCACGGCTTCAGCCGTGCCGTAAGCATCATATTCATTGCGGCTTTAGCCGCTGAGGGACGGCAATTTTCAAACTGATTTTGGGTGGCGCAGCGGTTCACCGCTGCGATAACGACCTTGTTTTGATTGCGGCTTTAGCCGCTGAGGGACGGCAATTTTCAAACTGCACCACTACCTGTTTTAATTGCTCCTTGGAAATGGAAATCGCAAATTTCGAAATAGGATGTTCAGCATGCGTGTGATTGGTTGCCTCTTGTGTGTCGTGACCTTGGCGGTAACCGCGCTCGGTGGAAATCAGTCCGCCGCGCCCCAGCCGGATGCGCCGGCCGCCCCGCCATATCCGAATACGATCCTGATCACGCTCGACACCACCCGCGCCGACCGCATGGGGTTTCTCGGATCGAAGCGCGGGCTCACCCCGAACCTGGACGCGTTGGCTAGAGATTCAGCAGTATTCACACGTGCCTACTCCCAGGCTCCGCTGACGCCAAGCTCGCACGCGACCATTCTTACCGGTACCTACCCGCAGTATCACCAGGTACTCACTTTCCCCATACCCCTCGACAAGAATCTCCCCTACCTGCCCGATATCCTCAAGACGCATGGGTATCACACCGCCGCGATTGTCAGCTCTTTGGCGGTCGACCCCAAATGGGGCGTTCCTGGCTTCGAGCGCGGGTTTGACACTTACGACGCCGGTTTTAGCTGGGAAAAATATACCCCGAAGACCCGTTACCAATCCACCGAGCGCCGCGGGCGCGAGACGGTGGCGCACGCTGTGGCGTGGCTCGACAAGCGTCCGCCCGGGCCATTTTTTCTTTGGGTCCATCTCTTCGACCCACACGATCCCTACGAGCCGCCCGAGCCCTATAAAACGCGCTATGCCAAAGCGCTCTACGACGGCGAGATCGCGTATATGGATTCGGCGCTGGGAACGCTCTTTAAGCAACTCAAAGCGCTCGGTCTTTACGACGGAGCGGTCATCGCGGTGACCGCCGATCACGGCGAGTCGTTGGGGGCCCACGGGGAAGACCATCACGGCATTTTTGTGTATGACGAAACCATTCACGTTCCTCTGACCATCAAGCTGCCGAACAATCGCACCGCCGGGAAACGCGTCGAGAATCCGGTGGAACTGGCGGATATTATGCCGACACTGCTTGGAACCGCGGCGATCGAGGTGCCGAAGGAAGTGCAGGGCGCATCCCTGCTGGAGTTGATGAAAACAGGACCGGAAGGCGAAGCGGCGGCTGAGGCTTGGCGCGACCGGGCCGCCTTTTCCTCCGCCGATTACGGGCATGTGACCTTTGCCTGGAGCGCGGAGCAGTCGTTGCGTACCGCAAAGTATTTGTACATTCAGGCGCCGCGCCGCGAACTCTATGACAATGTCGCGGACCCGAAGGCGCAACACAACATCGCCTCCGCATCTCCGGCAGTGGCAGATACCTTGTCGGCCAGGCTGGCGGATTTCCTGCAGAAGACGACCAACACGCGCGAAATGCCCAAGGCCGCCCTGGACCAGTTAGAGGTGCATAAGCTGACGGCGCTCGGGTACGTCGCCACCGGCAGCAACTCTGTTTTGGCCTCTTCCCCGGAACATGGCGCCGATCCCAAGGACAAGATCGGAATTACCAATGACCTCCTGCGGATCAACGATTTTCTTCAGGATTACCAGTGCCCCAAAGCGGTGCCCTTGCTGCGGAAAACGATCGCCGACGACCCCAACATCGCCATCACACATTTCTTTCTGGGGGGATGCTACATGGAGGCAGGGGAGTATGAAAACGCGGCTCCAGAATTGCGCCAGGCAGTGAAACTGGACCCGGGTTTCACCTCGGCGGAGATGAATCTCGGCAAGGTATTACTGAAAATCAAAGATTACGACGGGGCTGCGACTGCCTTCGAGCACGTTGCCAAGTCGTTACCGAACTTTTTGGCCCCGCACATTTTCCTGGTGGTCGTCTACGCCAAGGCTAACCGCGTGCCGGAGGAAATCACGGAGTGCAGGAGGGTCCTGCAGGCTGTACCGGAGCACTTTGGAAGCAACCTGAATCTGGGGCGGTTCCTGGCGCAGTCGGGGGACCTCGAAGGGGCGATTCCAAGTCTGGAGAAGGCCGCCTCATTGCGGCCCACCGATCCCAGGCCACACATCTATCTGGCCGATGTTTACGCCAAGTTGGGACACCAGGCGGAAGCGGAACACGAGCGTCAGGAAGCCCAACGCCTGGGCGCGGTCCCAAATGATCCGGCGCTCGTATCGCCGGATACCAGTGATCCCGAGCCGAAGTGACCCGAGCCGAAGTGAAAGGTATGGCCATCCGCCCTCAGTCATCGGTTGCCAGACATTTTTTCCCCGAGCATGCTTTTCCCGAGCGTGCGCTTCCCGAGGATGATGGCAGAAGGAGAGTTTGTCTGACCGAAGCCCGTCCAGCTCTAGCCGCGGTTCGGCGGTTGTCGTTCGCGCTGTCGTTCGCGCTATCGTTCGCGCTATCGCTTGTCGTTGCTCTGACGACGCCTGCGCTGGCCGCGCCTCCTAAGGCGCCCGCTCCGCATCAAAAATCTCCTAACATTATCCTGATCACGCTCGACACCACGCGCGCCGACCGCATGGGATTTCTCGGTTCGAAGCGTGGGCTGACGCCGAACCTCGATGCTCTGGCGCGGCAATCGGCGGTGTTCACGCGCGCCTATGCTCAGGTTCCGCTGACGCCCACCTCGCACGCCAGCATTCTCACCGGCACCTATCCGCAATACCATCAAGTGGCCACTTTTGGGAACTATCTGGCGGCGGATCTGCCCTACGCCCCGGAGATCCTGCTGGCGCACGGATATCGCACGGCGGCATTTGTCGCCTCCATCGCCCTGCAGCCGGAGCCACCCTACGCCCCTGGCTTCGACCGCGGATTTCAGACCTACGACGCCGGTTTCAACAATGAAGGCCCGGGACAAGATCGCTACACCACCGTCCAACGTCGCGGAGAAGAAGTGGTGGCGCGCGCGCTCGCGTGGTTGAACAAGCACCCTAAAGGCCCATTTTTTATTTGGGTGCATCTGTACGATGCGCACGATCCCTATGATCCGCCGGAGCCCTACAAGAACCGGTATGCTTCGGCGCCGTATGACGGGACCATCGCATACGAGGATGCGGCAGTCGGGAAATTAATCAGGCAACTGAAATTGCGCGGCCTGTACGACGGAGCAGTGATGGCAGTGACGGCCGACCACGGAGAATCGCTGGGAGCTCACGGCGAAAATACACACGGGATTTTTCTCTACGATGAGACCATCCACGTACCGCTCTTAATTAAGCTGCCAGTTAAGCTGCCGCACACTAGTACCGGCGGGAAACCGATCGAAGAACGAGTTGAGCTGGTAGATATCTTGCCCACCGTATTGCAGGCCGCAGGCATTGAGATTCCGAAGCCGGTGCAAGGAGAATCGCTGCTGGGGCTAATGCTAATGAAGACAAAGGCGGGAGCGGCCGAAGACACGGGCGCGATCGAGCCCTGGCGCGACCAAGCCTATGCCGAGTCGGAGTATCCGCGGACCGAATTCGGCTGGAGCGCCGAGCGCTCGTTGCGGACAGGCAAGTATTTATATGTCCAGGCGCCGCGCCGCGAACTCTACGACCAGGCCGCGGATCCGCAAGCGGATCACAACCTGGCATCGT
>JBEKXC010000302.1:0-4716 GCA_049512435.1 Terriglobales bacterium
AAGATGGAAGCGGCGCAGGACGGATACGGTTATGGGAGCCCCTACGGAAACGCGCCCGATGTCGACTACAATAAGTTGCGACAGCGCCAGCTGAGCGAGATGTGGGCGCAACGCAGCGACGCGCGCAGCAACCGGGACAACTGGCAAGTCGTGATGCGGATTCAGCAGGCGTTCCTGCGGGTGCGCTGCGATGCGATTTTGAACCGGGGCAAGGCGCCTTACGATTGGTTTAGAATCCGCAACGCGAACGGCGTGGGGACGTACTAAGGGAAACGGCCGCTGAGCTGGCAAAAAGAAAGGGCGCGACTGGCTTGCGCCCTGAATGCGTCAATCCGATTTTCCGGATGATCGATTGAGGCGATTCCCCACACCCGCGGAAACTCTCACTCATCTATTGAACGAATAGGTAGTGGTGCAGTTTGAAAATTGCCGTCCCTCAGCGGCTAAAGCCGCAATGAAGATACGATGCTTACGGTACGGCTGAAGCCGTGCCCTTTCAAGACGAATTCAAACTGCACCACTACCAACGAATCCATGGGTTTGACGCTGTTCCCGTACGCTCCGTATAATGCAGAGCGTCCACACCTTGATCACCACGCTTGCAGTTTTTGCGTGAAGAGAGCCGGTCGTTGTTCGCGCTGGGTGTACGTGGTTGGTACGCGCTTGCGCGCTCGTTGCGCCGGTTCCGGTCTCAGGTTTGATGACTGATAGGCTCGGGCTGCGATCAATTTCGCGTTAAGCCCAGCGAGCTGGATGCTTCCAGCGTTTCCGAAAAATCCGAAGGAGTTCAAAGGATCCAATGATCAAGAAGTTTGCGTACGTCACCGTCGCCGTAGTGTTCGGCCTTTCCGTTTTCGCTCTGGCCCAAGCTGCCCCGGCAACCGGCTCTCCCGCTGGCGCCGCCCCACCCAATGCTCCCTCCGCAGCTGCGGCTGCTGCGGCCAAGGTTACTGGCACGAAAATCGGCACGCTCGCCGTCGAACAGGCCATCGCCGCCTCCAATGAAGGACAGCGCGATCTCGAAGCGCTCAGCAAGAAGTTTGAACCAAAGCAGAGCGAATTGAAGGGTTTGAACGACGAAATTGACAGCATGAAGAAGCAGCTCAATGCGCAGCAGGACAAGCTGAATGACGAATCGCGCGACAAGCTGGTGCACCAGATCGAGGCAAAGCAGAAGAGTTTTGATCGCGCTGCAGAGGAAGCGAAGGAAGACTTCCAGAGCCAAGCGGGCGAGATCGAAAGCAGAATCCTGACCAAAATGGTACCGATAATCCAGAAATACGTTACCGACAACGGTTACGGGCTTCTCCTCGATAACGACCAAGCTCAGACTTGGCCACGGGGCACTGTGATTTTGTCTGGACCGTCGATGGACATTACGCAGCAGATCGTGGAAGCCTATAACGCTGCATCCGGTGTGGCGGCGCCGCCTGCGAGTAGTACGGCTCCCAAGCCCGCTAAGCCGGCAACCCCTAAACCTGCCGCGCCCGCGAAACAGTAGCGACACCGCTCGCGTAGTTTCGGTTCCAGACTTATTTCCCCAGAAGTTACTTTCAAGACCGCTTGCAGACGCGGTCTTTTTTATTTTTATTTCTGTCTTGTTTATTTTCATCGCAGGTTAGTTTTCGCGTCTTAACTCACTTTTTATCCTCAGCTTCTCTCTGGCCGGGATCCAATCGCACGCCGCAGGTGTCTGTACGGTCAACGAGCCCGTTCCCGGAGGAAACAGGATGTCTGGAAATATGTTCAGGATACTTGAGAGCACTTGGGACCAGTCTGGCCATCGCGGCTGGTCTGCACTCGCATCGTTCACCATGCAAGTTTTTGGAATGGGCTTGCTGCTGCTGATTCCCTTATTGACGATTCAGGGACCGCCCAAGCTGCAATGGCTCGAGGCGCCGATTCTCATGCCCCCGCCAGCACCTGCGCCGCCAACCAGCGGACAGCGGACGATCCACCGGTCGAACTTCAACGGAGGACAATTGCAGCAGCCCCCAGCGATTCAATCCACCATCGCAACCGCGAACGAACAACAGGTGGCATCGGCGCCTGATTTCGACGACGTCGGCGTGATCGGACGAAACAACAGGAGAGGAGGCGGAATCCCGGGCTCGGTCGGCCCTTCGGTCGATGTTTTTGTTGTAGCACCACCGCCGACTCCCGCGCCCACGCATCCGCTCAAGATCTCGCATTGGGCAGAGGGCAACTTGATCTATCGTGCGCAGCCCAGCTATCCGCCACTCGCGCGCCAGGCGCGGGTTCAGGGTGCGGTTGAGTTGCGAGCGATTATCAGCACGGCGGGGAGGATCGAGAATCTGGTGGTGGTCCGCGGGCACCCGATGCTGTCCGCAGCTGCGATTGAGGCGGTTCGGCAATGGCGCTATCGGCCGTACCTGCTGAACAACGAGCCCATCGAAGTGGAAACCGAAATCACGGTGAACTTTGTGTTATCGGGCGGTTAACGTCTGTGGTTAACGTCTGAAGTTAACTTCATGGAGTTAACCTCAGAAGTTACCATCGGCAGCTCTCGGCGCGGTGCGGGCTCTCGCTATAATCGCTAAATGAACGCGCCGCGTACCCATCTGTCGAAAATGCCCGAAAGTCGCTCGTTGATTCTTGACGGACGCACTTGGGCGGAGGTTTCCCTCTCTGCGCTGGGAGAGAATTTTCACGCGGTGCAGAAGCACGTCGGCGCCGACGTTACCATTTGCGCGGTGGTCAAAGCCGATGGTTACGGCCACGGTGCGGTGGAATGCGCGCGCGCGCTTGAAGGCGAGGGCGCGGAGTGGCTGGGAGTGACCGATGCCGCGGAAGGCTTGGCGTTGCGTGGCGCCGGCACCAAGGTCCGCATCCTGCTGATGACCGGAATCTGGAAGGGCGAGGAAGATGGGATCGTCGCCCAGAATCTCACCCCCACCATCTGGGAACCATGGCACATTGAAACGCTCGAACGCGCGGCGCGGAAACGGCAAAGCGTTTTGCCGGTTCATTTGAAGCTCGACACGGGCATGAACCGTCTCGGGGCATCGAAGGAAGCGATCCCACGTTTGTGCGAGATGCTGTCCGCGTGCAAGCACCTGAGTCTCGAAGGAGTGAGCACGCACTTCGCGTCAGCGGAAGTGCTTGACGCCGAAGACGCAGTGCGCCAGACGAAGCGATTCGAAGAGGGACTCGCGGTATTGCAGAGTTATGGACTGCGGCCTCCGCTCGTACACATGGGAAATTCCGCCGCCATGAGCGCGCGGCCCGAAACGTGGAAGACCATGGTGCGTCCGGGGATCGCGCTTTATGGATATTCGCTGGCCTTCACCCGAAGCGGCGCGCCCGCGGCCGTCGCTCCACTGGCGCTGCGTCCCGTGCTCTCTTGGAAGACACGAGTGCTGACGGTGAAAGAAACTGCTGCGGGAGAAGCTGTCGGCTACATGGGAACGTTCGTGACCCGAGCGCGGAGCCGCATCGCGGTCCTGCCCGTCGGTTACGCGGACGGTTATCCACGGCTGCTTTCGAATCGCGCACGGGTGATCATAGGCGGCGAATACGCGCCGGTTGTGGGGCGCGTCTCCATGGACCTGACGATCGTGGACGTTAGCCACATTCGCGGTGTCGGAGTGGGAGATGAAGTTATTTTGATTGGCAAGAGCGGCGTCAAGACCGTAGACGCTGTCGAACTGGCGCACTTGTGCGAAAGCGTGCCCTACGAAATTCTGTGTGGCTTGTCGCAGCGAGTGCCGAGGGTGTATAGCAACTTCTAGCTCCTGACGGTTGGCTTTCCGCTAACGGCTGAATGTCGCTGGCAGACGGTTGGGTGCTCAATCCTGCCGTTGAACTGACCTTGTTCGCTAATCTGCGCCTGCTTGTTGTATTTCTAGAGTTGAGATGCCCTCACGCTACGCTCAATGGATGTACGAATGGGAAAGCCGGCTCACGTCGGTGGACAATAACCGCGTGGTGCGTCCGCTGGAGTGGGGGCTGGATTGGACGCACAACTGGCCCGGGCGCAACGGCGGCCCCGCTGGAGCGGCCTCGCGCGATCTTCTGGAATATTTCTCGCGTTTCAACGATCGCATCATTCGAGCGAGTGACGACTTTTACTCTTATCGGACTCCAACCGATTTCCGGTTGGAGCGTCGCGAGGTGCAAGTTTTCAGCACGCGCGAAGTGCCCGACCCGCGCCTCGAAGAAAAAGTTCGCGGCACTCATGCTGAGTTTCTGCGTTTCACCTCGCCGGTAGTCGCACCTTATCCCGAAAATAATCTGGTGAATGCGCGCTGGTTCCCGGCGCGCGGACGACGCGCTGTGGTTCTCTTGCCGCACTGGAATTCCGATGCGATTTCCTACAGCAGCCTCTGCCGCGTGCTGAACTGGATGGGAATCGCGGTGCTGCGGCTGTCCATGCCGTATCACGACATTCGCCGTCCGGCGGAGATCGACCGCGCCGACTATGCCGTTTCCGCCAACATTGGACGCACGCTCGATTCGGTGCGCCAAGGCGTGATCGATGTGCGCTGCTGCCTCGACTGGCTGGAAGCGCAGGGTTACAACCGGCTCGGCATCGTCGGGACGAGCCTGGGATCGTGCTATGCGTTTATTGCCACCGCGCACGATCCGCGAATTCAGGTGGCTGCGTTCAACCACGCCTCGACTTACTTTGCCGACGTGGTGTGGCACGGGCAGTCCACGCGCCACATCCGCGAGGGACTGGAAACGGCCATCGAT
>JBEKXC010000303.1:0-5170 GCA_049512435.1 Terriglobales bacterium
AATGGCCGAGGCTGCTGCGGGCGTGGTTCTGGCTCCAGGTGAGTTGCGGGCGGCCCAGGAGTCCGTGAAAAAAGCGGCGGTTGAGATCGTCGAAGATTTCTTCCAGGTGGTAGTGGTGGCCGCGGGCGGAGTGGATGTGCTTGCGTCCGCGCATCTGGCGGACGAGCCGCGCTTTGGCGGCAACATCGTGGCTCGCAACGTGGCGTCGATAGCGGGCGCTGTGGGTACGATCGACGGGCTTGCGATAAAGCTTGGCCAGCAGAATGTGGGCGATCGAGTGCAGCACAGCGTCGGGCGCGCCTTCGAGCAGGTCGGAGAGGCGGATGTAGAGTTCTCCTTGGCGCATCCGGATGGTGTTGTTGATGGAGACAAAAGGATAGAAACGAATATGCAGGGGCGGCGCGGGCGTGCGGGGACGCAGTTCGCGATAGGCTTCGTGAAAGATTTCTTTGAGCTTTGGGGGCACGTTGAAGGAAGAGTAGC
This sequence comes from Terriglobales bacterium, assembly GCA_049512435.1. GTDB lineage: Bacteria > Acidobacteriota > Terriglobia > Terriglobales > Acidobacteriaceae > Acidiflorens. The sequence continues at coordinate 484 of JBEKXC010000303.1, forward strand.
ACGGCTCACCATCTTATAAGATCGCTGGAGCGGCCACGAACTCAAAGGCCTATTTCTTCTTCTTGTGCTTCATGTACTCCTCGACCTCCGCGACGGTTTTGCGGTGATCGTCGGCGCTGGTGTCGACGGTATCGAGCGCGTCGGTCAGCAGGAATTCATACTGGCTCGCTTCGGCGGCATTGGTGTCGGCGGAGTTCTTGAGAGCGCGTAGCTTGGACTGAAATTCGGTGTCGGCTTCGATGATGAGCCTAAGCGGCCTGCGGATATCGTCCTTGCGGCCAACGTACATTTCGATGTTGTCGTTGAGTTCATCGTAGACGGCGAGGAAATCTTCCAGCATGTCATGGGTCTGGCGGGGGCGATCGGTCGTCTTGGAATTGCTGCGCATTTGCTCAAGTTTTGTCATGCGATCGCGGGAAAACTGCACGTAAAGCTTTAAACGCTCGTCAGGATAAAGCATGGTGTCGCGGAGCTGGTCGATCTCCAGCGGATTGAGGGGGTCATGGCGGCTTTGGGCCCGAACGGGGGCGACCGGCAAGCAGAGCGGGAGCGCGAGCAACGGCATCAATGCCAAACCGAGCGCCGTGCGCCAGGGGACGTCCGCCTTCATTTGTTCTCCTTCTTTTTGTCGTTTTTCTTGTCGTTGGCGAACATTGCGTTGAGCAGTGAGGTGCGGACGTCTTCGAGGCGGCGGACGGCCTGGTCGACCGGAGGCTGGTCGTCAAAGGCGAGAGTGCGCTTGATGTCCCGCAGCTTCTCCGCCATTTTTCGGACATCGATCTCGATATTCTTGAGATGCTTCTTGGTTTCGGTAGCGGCGTCGCGGGCTTTCTCGGAGTATTGAACGATGTCGGCGACGGCGTCGCGGGCCTTTTCCACGTTGCCGTCGTTGTAGAACTTGTCAGCACTGCGAAGCTGCTGCTTTGCGATCCGGATTCCGAGTTCGGCGCGGTCTTCCGGATGAGCGCTTTCGAAGCGTGACTTCAGCTCGTCTACGGTTTCGTCCTTGGCCGCACTGTAAGTGGAGGCGAGGGCAAGGACGACGACAACGAGAAGCAGATAAAAGGCAACGCGGCGCATGGGATTAACGCTTCTTCGGTTCAATTGCAATCAGGCGGTGGGTAGCCTGCCACTCTTGATCAGGATACTTCCCGTTGGCAACTTCCAGAAAGTGATGATAATCGACTGCGGCCTGTTTGTAGTCTCGCAAGTGGTCGTAAGCGGAGGCCCGAAGAAAAAAACAAATAACAGGTAAGTCCGCATTTAACAGGGCGCGTCCATTGAGGGCTCTGATCGTGAGGTCGTAGTTCTTGTTTTCGCTGGCGGCAAAGGCCAGATCTACGTAGACGTCGGGCCAATCGCGCTTCAGCCGTACCGCCGTAAGAAACTCCTGTTGGGCTTCCGGAAATTTCTTCTGCCGCAGCAGCGCCTGGCCGAGCCCGCGATGCAATTCCGGATCTTGCGGATGGGCGGTGGCTAGAGCACGATAAGCCCCCTCGGCCAGATCATTTTTCCCGGCGTTCGCGTAGAGGTCGGCAATTTCGCGCTGGGCGTCGGTGTCCGCCGGTCGGAGTTTCAGAACCGTCTGGAGCTCGGCGATGGCGTCGTCTTTTTTACTCTCCGCCTCCAGGACGCGCCCTAGTTGGAGATGAATGCCGGTGTCATCGGGCCGCTCCGTGGCCAGCCGCCGCAGCAGGGGTTCGGCATCGCCGAGGCGGCCCGACTTCATGTAGATGTTGGTGAGGCCGATCGCGGCTTCGGTCGTTTCCGGATCGACGCTGTGCGGATCAAGCGCCAGCACCTGTTTGTATTCGGCCTCGGCGTCCCAAAATTGTTTTTGCCGCTCGTGCAGCAGGCCAGCGGAGAGATGCGGCTCGGGATCCTTCGGCGTGAGCTCGGAAGCCTTGCGGTAAGCCTGGAATGCGTCTTCCGGCTTTTTAGCTTCGAGCAGATGCGCCAGTGCGAGCCAGGCGCGAGCCTGACCTTCTTCGACGTGGTCGTCTGCAGAATGACTCGTGGGTTTGAGCGTCGTGGCAGCGCGCAGAAACTGCTCACCCTCGGGATTATTGGCCCGCACCAGCATTAACCCCAGGTTGAGGTTCGATTCAAAAACGTCGGGCTTGGCAGCGACCGACTTGCGATACGCGGCAATGGATTCGTCGGAGCGGTTGAGACGGTTCAGAACAAATCCGAGATCGAACCATGCCTGATAAAGCCATGCCTGAGAATCGTTGGGATCTTTATCGAGAGCTTTTTTCAGCAGCGTTTCGGCGTTGGCGAAATCATTTTTCTGGATGGCGTCTTCGGCCTGTGCGATCTCCGGAGGCGTGTCATCGACGCGTTCCTTGTAATGGCGGATGGTGGTGTGGGTTTGCGCGAAGCCGCAGGCGGCAAGGACTATTAGCAGGATCGCATATGCGAACCGGCGCTCCATGTGTGGACCGCCTGTGCCGGGCGAGGGCGCCCGGCGCTCCACTTCGGTTCTACCGGTCACCATTGAGGACACCGTTTCCGTTCAAAACCCGCTTCAGGTACTGTCCAGTGTAGGAGTTCTTCAACTCTGCGATTGCTTCGGGCGGGCCCGATCCAACGAGGTTCCCCCCGCGATCGCCGCCTTCCGGACCGAGATCGATGACCCAGTCGGCAGTTTTGATCACTTCAAGATTGTGCTCGATGACCACGATGGAGCCTCCTGCATCGATTAGACGGCGGAAAGCGGAAAGCAGTTTGCTGACATCGTCAAAATGCAGGCCGGTGGTAGGCTCATCGAAAATGTAAAGCATGCGGCGCTTGCGTTTGGGGCCGTCGCCGCCTTCGGCAGGTCGGCTTGCCGGACGCGTTCCCGGTTGAAGGTGCGCGGCCAGCTTCATGCGCTGCGCTTCGCCTCCCGAGAGCGTGGTGGCCGACTGGCCAAGTCGCAGGTAGCCGAGGCCGACTTCGTCAAGCACGCGCAGTTTTTCTGTGAGCCGGGGTACGTCGGCAAAAAACTTCAGCGCTTCGCGAATGGTGAGGTTCAAAACCTCGTGAATATTCTTGCCTTTGTAGTGGATTTCAAGCACCTGCGGCTTATAGCGCGTGCCCTTGCATTCGTCGCAGATCAGCTCGACATCGGCCAGAAACTGCATTTCAACGGTGACCGTGCCATCCCCTTGGCAGTTTTCGCAGCGTCCTCCGGGAACGTTAAAAGAAAAATGCCCGGCAGGGAAGCCGCGCTTCTTCGCTTCCGGCAGCGAGGCAAACAATTCGCGGATGATGTCAAACGCCTTGATGTACGTAACCGGATTCGACCGCGGAGTGCGGCCGATGGGCGATTGATCGACCAGGACGACCTCGTCGAGAAACTCGTCGCCTTCGATGCTGTCCCACAAAATGGCGGAAGCGCCGCCACTAGTTTGCCGCTTGGCCACGGCCAAAGCCTGATAGAGAACGTCATGCAGCAACGAGGATTTTCCCGAGCCGGAGACGCCGGTGATCGCGACCAGCATGCCGAGCGGGATTTCTAGATCAATGTGCTTGAGGTTATGCGCGCGTGCGCCGCTGATAACGAGCTTATGTGATCCCGGCTGACGGCGTTTCGTTGGAATCTGGATGTGAAGTTCGTCGGCAAGGTAACGGCCGGTGAGCGAGTGCGGCATCTTGATGATCTCGTTGTAGGTACCGGCGCCGACCACTTTTCCGCCATTTTCTCCGGCGCCCGGGCCAAGATCGAGAATGCGGTCGGCGGCGCGCATGATGTCGGGATCGTGCTCAACGACGAGGATGGTGTTTCCCAGGTCGCGCAGGTCATGCAAAATCTTGATCAGCCGGTGGGTATCGCGGCTGTGCAGGCCGATGGAAGGCTCGTCGAGTACGTACAGAGTCCCGACCAGGCGCGAGCCGAGAGAAGTCGCAAGCTGAATCCGCTGCGCTTCACCGCCCGATAACGTGGAGGCAAGACGATCGAGCGTCAGGTACTCGAGTCCGACTTCGTTGAGAAAACGCAGGCGTTCCCGAAGTTCGATCAGCAACTTTTCCGCAATCGCAGCTTGCTCCGTCGAGAGCGTAAGCTGATCAAAGAAGCGGGCTGCCTCTTCCACGGTCATGCTGCACACCTGGCAGATGTTCTTGCCGTTGATCTTCACCTGGCGGGCTTCCGCGCGCAGGCGAGTTCCCGCGCAAGCCGAGCACAGCGAGTAGCCACGATACCGGCTGAGAAAGACGCGGACGTGCAGCTTGTATTTCTTGCGCTCAACGCCGCCAAATCCGCGGCCGCCAGTGTCGTCACCAAAGACAATCAACTTTTGCTGCTCGGCGGTGAGGTCATACCAGGGCACGTCCAGCGGAATTTCAGCCTGGCGCGCGAAGCGCTTGAGTTCGGTAAAAAGCGGCCGGTACTTGGGTTTAGTCCAGGGCTCGATTGCGCCTTCGTTCAGGGTCTTGCCTTTATCGGGGATGACCAGGTCAAGATCGAAGTCGATGGTATTGCCGAAGCCCTGGCAACGCGGGCAGGCGCCATAAGGATTGTTGAATGAAAACAGCCGCGGCTCCGGTTCTTCATAGCGACTGCCATCGTTCTTGCATTCGAAGCGCTGGGAGAAACGCAGTCGCTCGGGAGTTTCGACATCGCCATTCTTATTCTGAGGTGCGGTTTCGAAAATGATTTCGCCCGCCTCGCGGTATCCCATCTCGATGGCATCGACGATCCGGG
>JBEKXC010000304.1:0-4598 GCA_049512435.1 Terriglobales bacterium
GTCATGAAGGACGTCGAGGACGACCGCTCCGTGGTAGACCTTGTCTGGTTCCACCAAGACTACGTGGACCTGTTCGCCTCAGCCGAACTCGACCCCATCGCTCACTACACGCCACTCGGGCGCGAGGATGAGCCCTACGAGTGGCTGACCGAGACCTCGGTCGCCCCGTGGGTCATTTATGTCCTGAGTAAGAAGAATGTCGAGCGCCTGCCCTGATGCTCACAGATAAGCGGACGACCGGACGGCGCGATCCTCGGTCCCATCGAAACCCAGCCTTGGGGTGAACGCAGTTTTTACTGCACAGATCCCTTCGGCAATAAACTGTGTTTCGTCGACGAGCCTACCGTGTTCACCGGTGGCTTAAACTGATGGTCATCGGACGGTCCGATTCATTAACTAAATCAACAATTCGAACACGATCCCTACGACCGAAGGAGTCGCAGAAAAGGAGTCGTGGCTGGTGGTGCTACGGCAAGCCCGCGCTTCTTGCGCCATGAATGTTATATTCCACAAACTCTCAAAGAAATACCAGGTTCATCGGTCGCTCGATTGTTCGGTTCGTGATCGGCGAGAAGAAGAACTGTGAGAGACGTCCAGCAGAAAACCAGCCCTCTGCAAAAATGCTATTGTACGAGATTAGAATATGTCCGTAAACTATTGATGTCAAACGAAATACTGGTGGAGGCGGCGGGAGTCGAACCCGCGTCCGAAAATGTTACTGGTCAAGAGACTACATGCTTATTCCAGTTCATGCCCTGGGCATTCGGCGTTACCGCTCAGTCCCAAGACGTTCGCGACAGCTGCTCAGAACGGACAAGAAACAGTTGGCGCTAGCCTGAGATCTTAGCTTCTGGGCCCAGACGTAGCCGAGAAGAGCAGCCCGCTGTGTGACGTTCGCTCGCAGCCCACGGGCAAAGCTGCGGAGAACGGCTGCCTAACGAATTAGGCTGCGTATGCCATCTGTTGATTGGCAATTATCATTTTGCACGCGATTACGGGTGTGTGCACCCCGGCATGCCTCCTGGCCGCAAGCATCTCCGTCGAAGCCGTGACGCCCCCACTGGTGGGATAGGCCTTTAAAGAACTACTTCTATTCTGGGCGGGAAGTGACGGGAAGTCAAATGACGGCTGGCGGCGGTAGGCTGTCAATTCTCGGTCGTCCCTTCTTGGTTTTCAAGTTACTCATCTCCGGTTACTCAATGGTGATCGTGGCGGAGACGGACTTGGTGGGATCGGTCACTGAAGTTGCGGTTACCGTGACGTTACCGCCAGCAGGAATCGTAGGAGGCGCCTGGTAAGTGGTGGGAACAGCGCTGGCTATGGGGTTTGGGCTAAACGTGCCGCACTGCCCCGCGGGGAGACAGCTGAATTGTACTTCGGCGTTGAGTGGGCCGTTCGTAACAATCGCTGCTATCCCTGCGGTTTCGCTGGTATCGAGCGCGGTGGGAGGCCGAAATTCGGTGCTGAATGTAACCACAATCGCGGGAGCCTGGTATTTGGGATCGCCGCAGGCGGTCAGAAGGGTGATCATGGCCGTAGTAATCATGGTTGTCACAATCATAGTTGTCACAGTCGTGGTTGTGACAATCATGGCCAGCCGGAAACTTGATCGGGGAAAGATCATCAGATGGTTCGATGCAAGCAGCGAAAGTGAAGTCTAGCACGTAAAACGCACCTGCGAAGCAGCTCCCCAGCGGACGAGTCTCCAGATCCGCAGCCGGTCGGAGACAAAATGTTTACAAATCTCTGACTCAAACGTGACATCAAGAGAAAGGGCAGGCGGTAGACTGTTGCAGGCCATTTGGGGTTTCGGATGGCGTTTTCGAAGGAAGTTGAGGGGAACTGGCGCAATGAATCTGAATGAATTTTCTCGGTCGTGTTGGATGGCAGCGGTGGTTGCGTGGTGTGTGTTTTCGTTGGCGGGTGCGACGCCGGTCTGGGCTCAGGCACAGGACGGGCGCGGTGCCGACGCTCGGCAAGCGCCGATTGGTGGCGGAACAATTTTTGTGAACAGCAAGTTTGGCGGAAGTATCTTCGGTTTCGATATCGACCAGAACGGCACTGAAGGCCTGTTGAGCGAAGGCCAAACGCTGCCGAACGGGAATACGCTGGCTGCGGTTGAAACCTTCGATCAGGCGACCGGGAAGATTGTGAAGGTGGTCAAGAAGTCGGATAACAGCCTGGACGACTATGTGACGCACGGGATCGTGGGCACGAGTATTGGGCTGGTGGAGCATCAGATCGTGCCCAAGCTTTACATTACCAAGCGGGTTTATCAAGAGTTGAATCCGCTGGACGCGAACAAGATGACGGGCACATGGAAGGCGCCCCTCACGGCGAAGGACATTATTTTGGCGGTGAGCCATGACCAGGGTTTCGCGACCACGGCAGTGTTTGCGTTTGAGAATGGCCAGTTTACTTCTTTTGTATTCGGGGCCAACCTGGCTGCGAAAACGGTTGGACCGATTATCGATCTCGACGATCAGGTTTTTGGCTTCAACTATTCGCCGGTGATGGCCTACGACACGGTGACGAACCAGGCGGTGATAGCGTCTTCGACGGGAGCGGTCGGTGGTCCGGCACCGGAAATTGCGTTGGTGAATCTGACCACGGGGGACGTGACCCAGTTCACTGGGGTTGCAGAGCCGCCGCTTGGACCGGGTTCTGTCAATGGGATCGCCGTCGATTCGGAGGACGGGATTGCGGTCACGGCGACAGAGCTAAATGGCAATATTACGTTCTACGACCTGGCGAAGCAGACTGGATTCCTGGTAGCGCTGCCGGATGCGGGCCAACTGACGAGCGGGACGGACGTCGAGTTCGACCCGGCGCACAAGCTGTTTTTCGTGGCTCAGCAGGTGTCAGGCACGGCGTCGGGGAGCAGCATTCAGGTGTATGACACAAGCGGAAATTTCGTGGAGTCGCTGAATGGGTTCAATTTCTCAGACGCCTCGAGTGTGATCGGGACGTACATTGCATTGAATCCGAGCAACCGCAGTGGATACGTCAATAGCTCAGGTCCAGACGGGACGCAGGGGAATGCGCTGCAGTTGTTCACGTATTAGTTAAGAGCAGTGAATACCGATTCGAAGGGAGTCAAGGCCGGGTCAATGAGCGCTATCGAGATGTTACGCCAGTTAAGTTCAACGGCTTGAATGACTCGCCTGCCATTCGCGTAAACGCGTCTCGGCTCCGGCGATCTGCTCCTTTGAAATCAACCACCCTTTCGGCATCAGCTTGAGAATGTCTTTCGCGTGCTTACGCGTGGCGGCGTCGGCGCGTGAGTTGTCGGCTAACACGCCAAACCAGAAGTATGCCGACACTTGGTTATTCGAAGTCGCGTAGAGTATGCTCAGCAGGTTCTGGGCTTCAGGATCGCCCCCCTCGCCTTTCAGCCGAAGTGCCGCCAAATCGTCACTGCTGCTGATATTCAAACCTGCCCGAATCCCACCGTGAAGGAAGCCGAGCACGTCACTGGATTTCTTGTCTCCGTGCTCTGCGGCAGTGGAGAGCCACTTCAATGCGGCGGCGTCCCCTTCAGGTGTCTCGACACCAAGATAGGCCAGAGCGAGTCGGCCCTGAGCTTCCACAAGGCCGTGTTCCGCAGCCATCTTCAACATCTCGATGCCTTTTTGTGGATCAGGCGTAGTTCCTTTGCCTTCTAGGTACAGGATTCCCAAGTTCATTTCGCCCACGACATAGCCCTGATCTGCTGATCTTTGTGTCCATTCAAAGGCGGTAGTCAAATTCTTGCTGACTCCACGCCCTTCCAAGTACATGAAGCCAAGGTTTGCTTGAGCAGGAGCATTGCCCAACTCAGCCGCTTTCCGAAATAGTTTTGCAGCCTCAGGGTCGTCTTGAGGCACGCCGTTTCCATATTGGTACATGACGCCCAGATCGTTTGCTGCTGAGGCACTCCCCGATTTGCTTGCCTTCCGCAGCCATTTGGCTGCTTCTGGGAGATTCTGCTCGACACCACGGCCAAACCGGTATGCGAGACCAATCATAACTTGGCTTTCCACATCGCCGGACTTGGCTTTGGTTATGAGTGCCGGTATCTGCTCGGGCTTGAGTGACTGAACCTTGGCCGTGATTTGGTTAACGTCTTGTGCTGATGGCGAACCGCAAACGAGAAGAAGGAAACAGAGCAAAACGACACAGAGCAAAACGACACAGCATCGCAGAACGATGAAGAGGATCAACAGAGAGCATTTGATCATTGGCCGATTGTAACTGTTGTTAACAGGCGTTTACGCTCATTAACTTTTCTGGCCCCTCGCAGCGCCCAGGTTGCTGGATCGGGCGATTGGGTCGTTGGGTGATCCAAAAAAGCCCGGGATTTCTTCTCCTCCGAACGATGTTCCCCTCCCGCCAGTTGTAACCAAATTGTAAAATTCATGTCACTTTATATCCTGAAGTGTGTCATTAACCCGATATCAGGCTAGAGTTTAGGGGTATGATTCATGCCAATTACGGCGCGGGGGCGGTTGTGAACAGGAACGTATCTTCAGCAGCAGCGGTGGCAACGATGACAATGGAAGCGGTTCCGGGGAGTGCGGAGCGGATATTGGTGATTGAGGATGACCGCGCAGTCCAAA
>JBEKXC010000305.1:0-4917 GCA_049512435.1 Terriglobales bacterium
CGTGATGCGCGCGTAGGTTGGCCACACCGGCCAGATGCGTCCGATAAATACATTTTGCTTGGCCATGGCATCGATGGCTGCCTTGGCCGGGCGTTTCGTGTCGAGCATGAAGCAGTTCGATTCCGAGGGAACGTAGGAGTATCCGTTGCGCTCGAGCCAGGCAAAGACCTGGCTGCGGATAGTGGCGTTGATGCGCTTGCGCTCGGGCACCAGTTGCGCGTCTTTCAGGCTGGCCGAAGCGGCGACGAGCGCCGTAATGGGCATGAAATTCCATCCGCCGTAGTTTTCGATTTTCTCCAGCAGGTCGGGCCGGGCGAATACGGCTCCGCAGCGCAGACCCGCCATGCCGTAAATCTTCGAGAAGGTGCGGAGCAGGATCACGTCCTTGCCAGCCTTCACCAGATCCATCACCGAAACCGCGTCGGCAAAATGAATGTAGGCTTCGTCGACCAGCACAACCGAGCCTTTGGGCTTGTTCTCGACCAGATATTCGATATCGGAATGACTGGTAAGCGTGCCGGTCGGATTGTTGGGGCTGCAGACATAGAACACGCCCGCGTCGGGAGCCGCGGCCAGCATGGCCTTTACATCGTGGGCATAGTTTTTCGTTAGCGGGACTTTCACCAGCTTCGCCCCGATCGCATTGGCGGTGAAGATTCCGGCTTCGTATCCGGGATCGGCGGTGACATAGCTGCGCTGCGCTGAGGTGAACGCAGCCACCGTATGATGCAAAGGCTCGCTCGATCCGGGATAGACGCGCACCTGCTCCTCCTTCAGGCCTTCCATTTCCGCCAGCGTCTTGACCAGATCGTCCGTAAGCCAGAAGGAATAGCGGCCTCCTTGAGAGACAATGGCGGCTGCCGCTTCGCGAGCCGATGCGCCCGGCCCCAGCGGATTTTCGTTGGCATCGATTCGGATAGCATCTTTAGGCGCGTTGGGCACGCGGGCTTGAGCAAGCATCGGCTCGGTCACAATGCGCAATGCCAGCGCGGCCGATGCCGCGGCTGACAGCGTGAGAAACGACCGGCGGGATGCGGAAAGAATACGAAAGTCGTTGTCGTGGGTGGCCATCACTCACCTCGCGGGCAATCTTACCGCAAAATCAGCCCCAAGATTATGCCTCTTTTGGCGAACGTTCTCACGCACGGGTTCCCCTGTGATCTCTGTGTACCCTGTGGTTAAGATTTTCCTTTCAACATGAAGACCCAGGCGGAAAGCCATAGGGAATACCGAGGCGGCTAAGAGACTCCGCGAATTCAAGAGCTGTCTGCGAGACCTGCCCTAGTTTGCCAATAGCTGCCGCACGACGGCGATATCGTCGTTGAGATCCTGAGTCATGCGGGCAGCCTGCAACTGAGCGGCACGGGCCGCTTCTGGCTGTCGGCCGATTTCCAGGGCATGGCCCAGAAGTAGATAGCCCACAGGCGACGGCTGAAGCTCGACCGAGCGTTCATAATCCTCGGCAGCCTGCGCGATGTCGCCCGCTCGTTGTGCCAGCAAGCCCAGCCCGCGATAGGCCGCCGAATTCACCGGCTGCTCGCGCAGAGCGGCTTCGAAATCCTGTTTCGCGCTGTCATATTGTCTCAGCGAGAGGTGCGCATATCCGCTGTTGGCTCGCGCCGTCGCTAGCAACGAGGGGGCTGCCATGCCGGACTGAATCACGGTCGCATATCCATCGAGAGCAGCCTGATAGTGGCCAAGCATCTGCTGGTAAGTTGCGAGATTGATCGTAGCCAGTGGGTCGCCCGGCCGCAAGAATTGCGCCCGCTGAAGGTGCGGCAAGGCTTCCTCTGCCCTGCCCTCGGAAATCAACGCCATGCCAAGGTCCTCCTCGGCGGTGAAGTTTTCCTTGGTGATCTCCAGTGTGTGAGTCCAGAGGGTGACATTATCGTTCCAAAAACTCACCTGCCGATGAAGCGCGGTTCCAAGCGCTAGCAGGATGACGGCAGTGGCGGCCGCGTACATGACCGTGGGAACATGCCAACGCCTTATTAGCTCCGCTGCGCCCCAGCAGATCATCACGAAAATTCCCAGCAGCGGAATATAGGCGTAGCGGTCGGCCATGGAGTGACCGCCAATCTGAACCACCACTCCGATCATCGGTACCAGCGTTCCCAGAAACCAAAACCACCCCACAAAGAAGGGACGTCTCTGCCGAAAGATCACCGCCAGGGCACTGACGGCGATGATCGCGAATGTCGACACCGCCGCCGCGCGAATGCTGATCGCTCGTCCTGGATGCGGATAGACGAGCGCCAGATTGGCCGGCCAGAAGGCTTTCCCGAGATATTTAACGTACGCAATCGCGGCATTTCCCAAACGTATCCAGAGCGGAAAGGTCGAATCCGTTTCCGCCAGGTAGCTGAATCCCGTGGCCCCCGTCCGCCGTGTGACAACTGCGCTCAAGGCCGACAGCATCAACCAGGGCACTTTCTCCCAGATCGGATTCCAACTCCAAAGACGCCCGAAAAGAGGCCCTATAAAAGATGAGCCGTGGGCGTCTCCCAATGCTCGATCGCTTCCAACTTCCTCGGGTGACGCGACACTTTGCCCCATACGGCACAAGGGCCAGTAGTCCAACAGCAGAAGAGCAAACGGGAACGTAATCGCCTGCGCCTTGCTCATTAAGCTCAAAACATAGGCCAGTGTGACGGCCAGGTATCGCCCGACGCCCGGCCGGCGCGCGTACCAGCCATAGGCAGCCAGCGCGACGAGAAAGAAGAGCATGCTCAGGACATTCTTGCGTTCCGAGATCCACGCCACCGACTCCACATTGATCGGGTGCAGAGCGAACAGCGCAGCCACCGCCAGGCTTCGCCAGGCGAAGCCCGTAGCACTCTCCAGAATCAAGAATAGAAGCACCGCGTTAGCCGCGTGCAGAAGCACGTTGGTGATGTGGTAGCCCGCCGGGTTCATGCCGAACATCTGGCTATCGAGCAAGTACGAGAGCCAGGTGATCGGGTGCCAGTCCAAAGCTTGAGGAGTGCGGAAACTCCAGATCATGGTGTTCCAGTTGAGTCCGGTGCGAACCTGGGGATTGTCGGTAATGTAAATGGGGTCGTCGTAATTGAGAAATGGAGCGCGCGTGACCGGGTTATAGAGCGCAAGCGTTGCCAGAGCAAGCAGCAGGCAGAAAATCAATCTGCGCCTTTGCGGGAGTTGAAAAACCTGGAATCCAGCCCGCGGCTGGTCGCTCTTCTGCTCGGTCGAATCCATCGATTTCATTGACGTTATGTTTAGTTAACGGCAATGACGGGACGATCGCATCAACGAAACAACTATCTCTGATTACAAAGGTACTCTCGATAATCCATGTTTCCAGTCCATAGGTTGCGCGGAAATCTAAATGTCAAAGGCAGCTCGTGTAGGGCGGACACTCCTGTCCGCCGCCCTTGACCTTGGCGTTGATTTTGATTCCAGCCAAGAACCACAGTATCTAGCTGGCCGCCGGTTGTTCCGCGGGAGAAGCGGAGTGCTTGTGGGTGGCTTTGTGCTCGCGTCGAATGGCAAGCAGATCTTTCTGCAGAAGATCGAGAACATTCGAGGGTATTTCCGAACCCCACTCGTCGATTTCTTTTTCTTCCCAATGCCCATTGAGACGAAGGGCAGTGTCGGTCAGGTCCTCGGGAAACGCCTGCCGGTAATTTCCCTCGCGCAGCAGCACCTCGCCGAACTGCCGTCCGGTATGCAGTTCATAGATCCGCCGCGTCGAACTGCCGCCGCTATTGGTAAACGCCAGCAGCACCTCGCCTTCTTCGCCGTAATCCGGACGGTAGAACCACGCCTGAGGCGCATCGGCCTTCGGGCGAGCGCGTTTTCGACCGGTAACGGTCACGACTTCCTGCTCCGGCTTCACTTCGTTGGCGGGATTAAAGTAATAAACTCTGGAGCACGATTCGCAGACCATGACCTTCTCGCCATTTCGTACTTCGTTGTAGGTCTGCGGCCGCAGCATCACTTGGCAGCCCATGCATTTGTGGTCGCGCACTTCCGCCAGCCCACTGCCGCGAAACTTCGCCACGCGCTCATAATGACGAAGAATATCTTCGGAAATTCCCTGCCGCAGCCCGTCGCGCCTGGCGTTCCATTCGGCGAGCTTTTTTTGATCTTCGGCAGTAACTTTTCGCGCGTCTTCTTTTTCTTTCTCAATCTCAGCCGTCTCCGCCTTGAGTTCGGCCTCCGCCGCTTTGACTTCCTTTTCGCGCGTGTCGACGTTGACCATCACCTCCAGGATGCGGTCCTCGTTGAGCCGGATCTCCTGCTCGGCAAACTGAATCTCGTGCAGCAGCGCCTTATATTGTTCGTTGGTTTTGACGTCGAGCGACTGGTCGCGATACTTCGAAATCTTGCCTTGCAGGTCTTTAATGTTGGCTTCGAACTTCTTGCGGTTGGCCTCGTCGCTCTTGGCTGCGGTCCGCGCCTTTTCCAGTTGCGCCTTGGTTCCAGCCAGCTTTTGTTCGATCACCGCCACGCGTTTCGGGAGCGCGGCAACTTCGTCCTGCAGCCTGCGGATCTCTTTATCCGCCGTCTGCAGCTCGAGTAATTTGTCGATATCAGGAAGCATCGGCCCCAAGCATCACAATAACAATTCTAGGCGTGTTCGTGTGGAGCGGGGTGTGTGCGGGTGCCCCAGGTCTCGCGGTTTTCGAGACCTGGGATTCCACCACCGTCTAAAAGCGTTGGGACTGCTCCCAGCTTGGATGGCCGGGTTTGTGATAGCCTGCGGAGTTTGGTCCGGCGCGGACCAAATCCCATGGAGGCCATTCTTGAAACCGTTTAATTCCGCACTCTTTTTTTCGCATTTGCTCCTGCTCAGCCTATTCGCAATCGCCACCCCGGCGATGTGCCAACCGGACAAACCCACCGACATCGTGGTCGAGCGCGTAGGCAACACGGCGTTCATACAACTGCACGCGC
>JBEKXC010000306.1:0-4590 GCA_049512435.1 Terriglobales bacterium
ACGGGCTCTGTGGAGTGAACAACTCTGCTCCTCCTTCCATGATGTGCATGTCGTCCTCCAGCCGGATGCCGAATTCTCCGCGAATGTAAATTCCCGGTTCATCGCTGAACGTCATCTCCGGCTGAAGCGTTGTCGGGTTGCCGCGGACCAGATACGGCCACTCGTGGCCGTCCATGCCCATGCCGTGTCCCAGGCGATGGGTGAAGTACTTGTAGTCGGGGCCGTAGCCCGCGTCGGTAATGACCTTGCGGGCAGCTGCGTCTACGGAACCGGCGTCCACTCCCGGCTTTGCGGCCGCCAGCGCGGCGCTCTGGGCTCGATGCACGATATCGAAAACTTGCTTCATCTTGTCTTTTGTTTTGTCGTTGGATTTGCCCAGTACAAACGTGCGCGTGATGTCTGACTGATAGCCTTCCACCGAGCAACCACCGTCGATCATCACGATCGTGCCCTCTTGAATCTCTTGCGGCTTCACGGAGCCGTGCGGGAACGAGGAATATTCACCGACCTGCACATCGGCTCCGCCCTCGAATCCCAGTTTGCGGTGCGCCGCTTCCAGCATATTTTCTACATCGTGCTGCGTCATGCCTGCTTTCAGCGAACGATATGTGGCTTCGTACGCGGCGAGCGTGACTTTTGCTGCCAGCCGCATCAGGTCGATTTCGTGGCGGCTCTTGATCATGCGGCATCCGGCGGTGACCGGAGTGGCGCTGGTGAACGTGGCGCTGGGCGCGGCTTTTCGCAGGTTGTCGCTGAAGACAAACTTTACCGTCTCCTCGATGCCGACTGTGCCGCTGGCGATTCCGCGATCGCTGAGTCCCTGGGCGACGCGGGCGTAGGGGCTTTCGTCTTCTTGCCAAACGCGCAAATCGGAATTGCCGCCTTCAGGCGACTGCGCGATCTGCTCGCGGGCCCGGCCTTCCTCGAACGCGGGGGAGACGTAAAACGCTTCGCCCTTGGCGGGCAACACCATGGCAAAGAGGCGCTCTCCACCTTCCCAGCGTATGCCCGTGAAGTAGGCAAGGGATGTGCTCGGGGTGAGCAGGATAGCGGACAGGTTATTCTCACGCATCAACATCAAACGGCGAGCGTTTTCCTGGCGCGCGGCGCGCTCTTCGACAGTGATGGGCCTGGCTTCTGCGCGGAGCGTGCGAAGAGCGGCTAGGGCGGGCGGAAGAGATTGATCACCTTCGGCGGCCTCAGCCAGCGCGGGCAAAGCAACGCTAACGCTGGCAGCGAGGGAACCGGTTTGCAGAAAACGGCGGCGTGAGACCATAACCCTCCGGAACAGAAGAAAAGTCATTATATAGAGAGGGAGCGGTGGAGGGCGTCTCGCTCCTCAGGTCTGGGGTGGACCCTTCGGCTTCGCTCAGGGCAGGCTCACGAGACGCCCGTCGCTCCACGGTCCAAGTCATGACGCTTCGCGCGGTCTAAGATAGCCGTATGATCAGCGGCTATATTTGCGCCGGTTGCGGAGAATGGAACGTGACGACCGTGGATGAGTCCGCTGGCAGTCGCCAGCGCTACGTCGAGGACTGCCAGGTCTGCTGCAAGCCGAATGTGCTGCGCGTCAGTTGGGATGCTGGGGCTGAGGAATTCGTGGTCGACGCTGAATTAGAATGAAGCGTTGTTATAGCGACGAATTTCTCCGGAGGAGCAATGGGGAACTATGCCGTAACCGCAGGTCGAATGGTCGCGCATAACATGGTGACCACGCAGTTTGAACTTGATGGCTTTCGCGTTGTGCGCACACTGGGTGTGGTGCGCGGAATCACAGTGCGATCCCGTTCGATCTTCGGAACCATTGGAGCCGGACTGCAGACGCTGGTCGGCGGCAACATTACTTTGCTGACCAATCTATGCGAGCGAACGCGGGCCGAAGCGTTCGACCTGATGTTGCAACACGCAGCCGATATTGGCGGCAACGCCGTGGTTGGCGCGCGTTACGACGCAACCGAAGTGATGCAGGGCGTCACGGAAGTTCTGGCTTATGGGACGGCCGTGGTTGTGGAGGCCAGTAAATAACAGTTCTCGGTTCTCAGTTGTCAGTGAGAGCTACCTGGCTTTGTTTGGGCTGAAAAAAATTCAATTGGCATCCTTTTAGAATCTTTACTTTAGGCGGAAATTCCTTTCAAATCTTTGAGTTTAAATTACTTATATGGAAAATATTCTGGAATAAGGAGTTAGCTACGGTTTTCGGTTAGCAGCTCTCCGTATATTCGTTCTCAGGAGCGGTTAGGCTTGGCGATGATTCCGCTGGAGTGGCCGGTGAAAAGTGGGGCCTGTCCAGAAAATCTGGATCTTGTCTTAGACCCTCGGTCATTCGCATCAAGGCCGCCATACACTTTCGGCCCTCTTCGGTGGATCCATCGTTGGTGATCTTGTCTTTGTTATTCCTGTCCTGCGGGTTGGAGTGCTGGTTGTCATCGCAATCGTATTCCCGACCTTCCTGGGTGGACCAGGCGGACGCTCCCAGGGGACGATCTTCGACGCACTTGGTATCGATGACCATGTGGGTGGGCTTGGGCTCGAAGGAAGTGAACTTGACGTTGGCGGCGGCGGTGCGCAGGGCGCGCAGGAGCAGAGTGGCGGTGCGGTGATCGATCTGTTTGATCACGAGCATGCGCATGACTTCGGCGAGGCCGAGTTGGATAGAGTTTGGGTCTTCGAGCGAGGAGATTCGGATGACGCCGGGCTCAAGAAGTTGCAGGTCAATTTCCCGACTCCTGACGATGCATTGCTCGTGGAAGTAGCAACGTCTTTCGTTGCGCAGGGCGGGCGATCCGCACTGGGTGCCGTTGACTTTGATGTGTTGACAGCGGCGGATGGTTACGGGATAGGCTGGCATGGTTTCTCCTTGGATCGGTCTTGGTGTTAGGTCTCAAGACACGGCAATGAGCCTCGTCGTATAAACAAAGTACATAGGTCCTTCGCTTCGCTCAGGATGACAAGGGCAGTGATGCTACGAACAGTTATGCTACGAACTCGCGGGACACCACGTGGGGAGGCTTGGCCCAAATAGAAAAAGGGCGCGGGAGTGAATCCGCGCCCTTTTTCTACTATCTTTCTTTATTATATCAATTCGTACCGGGGCACCCCGCCAATATTCGCGAGTTTATTTTCGTATGCTATTCATGGACTTAGCGGGAAAATCGTGAAAAGGGGGGCTTGACAAGATTTTTGGTAGTGCAGTTTGAAAATCGCCGGCCCTCAGCGGCTGAAGCCGCAATGAGAATACGATGCTTACGGCACGGCTGAAGCCGTGCCCTTCCCGTTCGTGCTCGCACATAGTTCCCGGATGGCCCCTAGACGGGGCAAGCCCCGTCTCTACACGAGTTTTTCCGCAGGCTATGAAGGCGTGGCCTGATACGACCCTGTTCGATGTTCGCGTCCGCCTTATTCTTTATTCTTCACTCCTTGTAGAGGAAACCGGCGACTACGGCGGCCAGGATCGCGCCTCCCCACATGTCGAGCATCCAGCCGAGGGGTAAGGCGCGCGGAATCGGCGACCAGGCGGCTTGCCCAAAGTTGCCCGGCACACCGGCGCAGAATCCGACGATCATGCCGATTTTGAGAGCCGTCCTCAGCCCGGGGCCGACCGTGGCACGAGCCCACGCGTAGAGGTGCGCGATAAGAATCGACATCACGAATATGAGCACAATCCAAATCGGCGTGAAAAGCGAATAGCGCGGCTCCTTGAGGAACAGTCCTTGTTTCTGCATGGCCTCGTAGAGCGGAGCCACTCGCATACCAATGAAGAAGCCCCATGCGATCCAGATCACTCCACCGGCGATGCCTCCCAGCCATATTCGAGTTGTGTTGAGCTTCATGCTGCCTCCTGTTTTGTGCGCGGCTTAAAATGGCACAAGTGTACTCCAGCGAGTCAAGTGCGGTGGAGTCCCGGTGGTGGTGCAGCCGGCGCTCAGCCGCGGCTTGCGGGACGCCTTTGTGGAATCCCACTCTAACGTCGCAAAAAAACGCGACGTTAGAATGGGGCACCCGGGGGCATGGGTTGGTACGAAAAGATCAAAGGCAAAGGCAGCGGGCGAGGGCGCCCGCTCTACACGACTTGGGCTTTTTGCACAGGGAGATCAGTTGCGGGCGCGGAGTGCAAGAAAAATCGTAGCGAATAAATAGCGAATGAATCTTGGGCGTTAACACAAGCCCTAGTGGTCATCTTTCTGGTTAACCACTAGGCTTCGCGCTTCGCTCAATGAGACTCTAATCGAAGCCTTAACCTGAAACTTTCTTATTGACAACAAACGATTTAGGCGTAGGATGTGGACAAAAGTGGTTAAAAGTGGAATAAACATTAGAGGTCGTGGGGAAATACCTAAGTTTCGAGGCGCCAGTGGTTTCTGAGACTGACACCGACAAAAACGAGCCCAACGAACCCGAATCCATTGCTTTTGTGACCGCTTCTACCTCCCTCGTGTTTGTGGCTGTGGTAGCAGCCATACATAAACGAAGCCCGTCGTTTTCTCGAAGAGCAGTGAGCAAGGCACATGTTTCGCGGAAATCATCCAACGCGCGTCGACGACAAGGGACGATTAAAGGTCCCAGCGGAGTTCAAGCGCGTGATCGACGAGA
>JBEKXC010000307.1:0-4569 GCA_049512435.1 Terriglobales bacterium
TGCAGGGAGCATACGAGATAAGCCGAGTCAAGGCCGAACATGCCAGCGAAATCGAACTCATCAAACCCCGAGCGGCAGCCACATTGCGCTGAGTTGCCGACGTTCCGAAAAACGATCGCTTCTTATCCTCATTTCCCCCGCGGCCACCGCGCGATCACCACTGTCGAAATTCCTCCGCGCGGACGGAACTCCCCTTTCACTTCCGCCCACACCGGCTTGGCCCAGCGCACGACATCTTCCAACACCCGATTCACAATGTTCTCCTGGAAGATGCCAAGGTTGCGATAAGCCTGAAGATATTCCTTTAACGACCTCAACTCCAAACACAGACGATCGGGCTCGTAGCGGATCACAATGTTGCCAAAGTCCGGCAATCCCGTCTTCGGGCACACAGACGTGAATTCGGGATCATCCACAACAATTTCGTAGCCTGATTGGCCAGAAGCTGGAAACTGGTTCGGCCAGGTTTCAATTTCCGGGAAATCGTGATCGAGCCCGGCGCTGGCATGCTCCGCCGTATAACGGGGAGACTTGTAACGGGGAGACTGGGAGTGAGGAGATTGGGAACGAGGAGATTTGGAACGGGCAGACTTTCGCATCCGCCTATTGTACCCACAGAAGCTATCGATCCAAGCTCGCTGATATGATTAAGAAGATCCGCTTTCCGCGGTGGAAATACCGCGCCGTGTCTGAAGCAAACCGCCTGCGCGATGCATCTAAAAAGGTAAGTCCGAAGCGTTCATTCACCTGCTTCCCGCGGACCGCGGATGATACATTGAAGCTTACGCTTTTCTCTACATGTCATTGAATGGAAACAGTTCGGGACACCAGCCACGACGCTGGTGGGTGACCGCACTTGCGATTCTGGCCGGGGTGGTCGTGCTGGCTGCTTTCGTCTCCCACCGCGACGATGCGGTGCCGGTGCGAACTGCGGTTGTCGAGCAGGGTACGATCCGCAGCCTGGTGTCGACCAATGGGAGAATTGAGCCCATCAACAACTTTGAGGCCCACGCTCCGACCTCGATGAGTGTGAGGCGCGTCCTGGTCAAGGAAGGCGACACGGTCAAGAGAGGCGAACTGCTGGTTGTTTTGGATGATGCCGAAGCGCGTGCCCAGGCGGCTCGCGCCCAGACCCAATTAAAAGCGGCGCAGGCGGACCTGAGCGGCGCCGAGCGGGGCGGAACTCAGGAAGAAGTTCTGAGCCTGGATGCACAACTGGTGAAAGCAGCCGCCGATCAAGATGCGGCCCGGCGCAATCTAGACGCGCTGAAAAAACTTCAGCAGCAGGGAGCGGCCAGCGCGGGAGAAGTGCGCGCAGCAGAAGACGCTCTGGCCACGGCTGATGCCCAACTGACGTTTCTCCGGCAAAAGCAGACGAAGCGATATTCGCCCGCGGAATTAGCGCACGTCGAAGCCCAACAAGCCGACGCGCAGGCCAGCTACGAGGCCGCGGAGGACGTTCTGGCGAAATCAAATGTCCGCGCTCCTTTTGATGGCATCGTATACTCGCTGCCGGTAAAGCAAGGCGGTTTCGTCACCGCCGGAGATCTTCTGCTGCAAGTGGCGGATCTGCGCAAAGTGCTGGTCCGTGCTTTCGTCGATGAACCCGATGTGGCTAGACTGACTGCTCGCGATCCGATTGAAATTACCTGGGACGCAGTTCCCGGACGGGTGTGGCAGGCCACTGTGACCGACGTGCCCTCGACCGTGAAGTTGCACGGTACGCGCAACGTCGGCGAGACGACCAGCATCGTAGATAACAAGGATTTAAGACTCTTGCCAAACATAAACGTGAGCGTGACCATTGTCGCCGCCGAGCACGATAACGTGCTAGTGGTGCCGCGAGAGGCGGTGCGAATCGACGACTCCAAACTTTATGTTTTGCTGGTTTCCGGCCACGAACTCAAGCGCCGGGATGTGGAGACTTCCCTTACCAATCTCACGCAGGTTGAAATAACCCACGGCCTCTCCGCCAAGGACGTGGTTGCGACCAATTCGTCGAACGGCAAGCCGATTGGCGACGGGACCCAGATCAAATATTAGGCCAAATTTTAGATGATCATTCGTACCTCCAAAATTTTGTGCATTGTGCTGCTCATTGCAGCGTTGACTCCCGCTTGGGCAGACTCCGCAAAGGACATGCTGGTGGCTGGCCGGGTCGATGAAGCGATTGCCCAATTGAATGGCCGTCTCTCATCGGCGGCAGCGGACGCGGACTCCACCAACCTGCTGTGCCGTGCTTACTTCGCGCTCGACGATTGGGATCGCGCGGAATCCTCCTGCAAGAAAGCGGTTGCGCTCGATCCGGACAACAGTCGTTTCCACTTGTGGTTGGGGCGCGTGTATGGGGAAAAAGCGGATCGAGCAAATGTTCTGGCTGCGGCTATTCTGGCCGGAAAAGTCCGTGGAGAATTCGAGCGCGCGGTGCAACTGAATCCGCAGGACATCGATGCCCGGCTCGATCTGGCTGAGTTCTATATTGAAGCGCCCGGCATCGTTGGCGGCGGAGAGGCGAAGGCCCGCGAGCAAGCGCAGTCCGTTGCTACCGTGAACCCGGGTCGCGAGCATTGGATTTACGCCCGCATCGCCGAAAAGAAAAAAGATGTCGCCGGCGCCGAACGGGAATATCACCAATACATCGACCTCAGCCATAGTGACGCCGAGGCCTGGCTTAACCTCGCCCTTTTTCTGCGCCGCCAGAATCGCCCCGCCGAAATGGAGCAAGCCATCGTCAAACTCAGCCAGTCGCCTATGCCCAAGCTCGATGTTCTAGTGGAAGCGGCCGAGATGCTCTATCGCGGCGGTCGAAGCTATCCTTTCGCCACGGAACTGTTGCACCGCTATCTGGCCGCTGGTCCGGTAGAGGCGGCTCCTGCGTTCAAAGCCCGCTACTTGCTTGGTCTGCTGCTGGAAAAACAAGGAGATAAAGCGGGTGCCGCGGACGAGTACCGTGCTTCCTTGTCACTGGCCCGGAATTTCGGCACTGCTCAGGAAGCCCTCAACCGAGTCGCCCACTGAGGATGGCGAGATTCTTCCCCGCTCCCGGCGACGCCCCAAATAACGTGACGTCCCAAATGACTCCCAAGGCTACTGCCCAGCCCCGGCCTGGCGCACTACAATTTGTGCGTTGCGGCGGAATCGCAGCCTGAGCCAGCTGTTCTGAGGAGATGTGTTGTGAGCTGTGTTGAATGATACTCGCTGATCAGTTGTCAGTTATTAGTAGTCAGTAAAACCCGAGGCGATTGCTGGGCACAGAGTTTGACTGACAACTGATAACTGACAGCAGGCTGGTAACAACGATAACTAAACCAGATGAAGGTGACGAGATGACACTCCGATTGCCGCGGTGGTTGCGCTGCACCAGTGGGATCGCCTTATTTTCGGCCGTACCAGTATTTGTATTTCTATTTCTAATTCTGTTGATGACCGCACCCCGCAGCCTGGCCGAACCGCTGCCTCTCGAGCGTGCCATTCGGCTCGCGCTCGCCCACAGCACGAGTTCCGCGATTGCAGGTGCCGACGTGCAGCGGACATTCGCCTCCTACCGGGAACTGCGCAACAATTATGTGCCGCAAATCGTCGCCGGTTCGGGCCTCGGCTGGACCTATGGATACCCCCTCTCCATTGAAGGATCGCCTCCAGCGCTGTTTGATGTCGTGGCACAGAATACGGTCTTCAATCCCGCCCAACGCCAATTCCTGAACGCAGCGAAAACGGAATGGCTCGCTTCCGAATTTCAGGATAAAGACCAGCGCAATGCCATCATCCAGGACGTCGCCCTGACCTACGCCGAGTTGGCAAAATGGGAGGCGCGGCTCGTGCGCTTGCAGCAGGACGACGCCCAGGCGCAGCAAATGGAACAGGCGGTGACCGAGCGCGTGCAGGAAGGCGTCGATAGCAACGTGGACTTAAACAAAGCCAAACTCACGGCGGCACGAGTGCGGCTTCACCGAGCCGAGGCGCGCGGCAACGCCGATGTCCTGCGGCGGCATCTCTCAACCCTCACCGGCTTGCCAGTTTCCACCATCGCAATCGCGCCCGAAACCATTCCGGGTTTGCCGCCGGTCGCGGTGGAGGACGATCTTTCGGAGAAAGCGGTCGCCACCAGCCCCACCGTTAAGATCGCAGAGCAGCACTCTCTGGCGGAAGCGATGCGGGCTTCAGGCGAGCGTCGCTCCTTATTGCCGTCGATCGATTTCTCCGCCCAGTATGCGCGCTTCTCCACCTTCAACAACTACAGCGTGTACTTCCCACCCCATACATTTCAGGTGGACAATGCCACGATTGGTTTTGGCATCAAGATCCCGATCTTCAACATGAGCCAGCGTGCCCGAGCCGACGCGGCTGAAGCCGAAGCCCTCAAGGCAAAGAAGCAGGCGGACGCGACTCGCAATCAGGTGGCGGAAGAAACTCTGAAGCTTCAGCGCGCGGCTGAGCAACTCGAGGCTGCCCGTGAGGTGGCCGAGTTGGAATATCAACTGGCGCAGTCGGGCCTCGAAGCCGCTCAAACCAGAATCGACGCCAAGACCGGCACCTGGCACGAATTGGCCGATGCACGGGTACAGGCAG
>JBEKXC010000308.1:0-4552 GCA_049512435.1 Terriglobales bacterium
CCCCGGCGCGGTGCCTGTTCATGATCTGGGCGAGGAGTTGCTGGCTTTCGATTTTTTCTCCGTCGATGGCCACGATTAAATCTCCGCCGATCATGATGGGAATGTTGCCGAGATAGGCGCGCTCGGAGCCGCCGCGCAATCCGGCGCGATCGGCGGAGCCTCCGGGAACGGCTTGCACGATGAGGAGCCCGTAGTCGGCGGCCAAGCCCAGCTCTTCAGCGATTTCGGAATCGATGGGGATGGTGCGGACGCCGAGTGCGGGACGGCGCACGCGTCCGAGCGTGACCAGGTCGTTGAGCACGGCTTTCGCGGTGTTGATGGGAATGGCAAAGCCGATGCCCGCGCTTTGGCCTACGCTGGAAGCGATAATGGTGTTGATGCCGATCACTTCGCCATGCCGGTTGAGGAGCGGGCCTCCGGAGTTGCCTGGGTTGATGGCGGCGTCAGTCTGAATCGCTTCGTCGATGACCAGGCCGTCGGGCTCCTGCACCTGGCGGATGGAACTGACGATGCCCTGGGTGAGCGTTCCAGCGAGGCCGAAGGGATTGCCGATGGCGTAAACTCTCTGGCCGACTTGCAGATTGGTCGAATCGCCTAGAGTCATCGGCTGCAAGTCGGGGGCTTTGATCTGGACTATGGCCAGGTCATGAGACTTGTCGGTGCCGACGATGATGGCCTTATATTTTCTGCGGTTGTGGAGCGTGACCTCGACCTGGCGCGCTTCGGCGATGACGTGATAGTTGGTGAGGATGTGTCCTTCTTTGTCGATGACGAAACCGGAGCCCTGGCCTTCCTGCGGCACCAGGCCATAGAAAAAATCGAAGGTCATGACGCGCGAAGTGATATTGACTACCGATGCGATGTTCTTGCGGTAGACGCTGATGTTGTTCTGCTCTTCGGCGTCAAAGGATTCGCTGCCGGCGGCTTCTGTGATTTCAGCGTGCTGCGGACGACTGATCCAGCTGGCGGGATGGAGACGTCCGTTGCGATAGGTGGTGAAGTAGAAGAAGGCTGCCGCCAGAGCAATTGCGAAAAGAAGAGTGCGCAAAAATCTCATCGTGGTTAATCCTATCCTTGCTAATCCTCGAAAACCTGCAGTTTGAATTCTAGCGAAAAGTGGGATTTACCGCAGAGGGAACACAGGCAGAGCCCGTACAAGAAACTCCGCGTGCCCTGCGTTCTCCGCGGTTCAGCGACTTGGCTTGCCCCATCCGCCGCCGCCCGGTGATTCTATGCGGACTCTCTCCCCTGAACGCAGGCGAACACTGGTCTTGCCTGGGAGCTCTTCCTCAGACCCGTCACGCCGGATGATCAAGGTGCGCCCGGGAGCGCCATCGGCTCCGCCAGCCAGGCCGTAGGGTCCGCGAGAACGGCGGTCGGCAAGCAGAGTGACCTGGGCATCAGTTAACACTTCGATTTCACGGATGATTCCATCGCCACCGGTGTGGAGGCCCGCGCCTCCGCTTTTGGAGCGAAAAGAATACTGCCGTAAGCGAATCGGGTAGGCGTATTCGAGGGCCTCGGCGGGGGTGTTGAGCGAGTTAGTCATGTGCGTGTGGACGCCGGAGACTCCGTCCTTATTGGGGCGCGCGCCCATGCCGCCGGCGATGGTCTCGTAATAAGCGAAGGCCTCGCCGGAGCCCGGGTCGTCTGAACGAAGATCGCCTGAACGAAGATCGCCTAAACGAAGATCGTCTGAACGAAGATCGATGCCGCCGATGGTGAGGTTGTTCATGGTGCCGGCGGCGGCGGCCGGAATGCGATCGGGAATCGCCTGCGCCAGCGCTTTCAGAAGCACGTCAACAATGCGCTGAGAAGTCTCGACATTGCCACCGGCGACGGCGGCGGGAGGCTTTGCGTTGACTACTGTGCCCGATGGAGCAATGACACGAATGGGACGCATGAGTCCGGAGGTCGCGGGCACGTCTTCGCGCAGCAGGCAGCGGAAGACGTAGAAGCAGGCTGAGTAGGTGATGGCTTCTACTGCGTTAATCGCCCCCTGAACTTGCGGGTCGCTGCCGGTGAAGTCGATGGTGACGGGGGCGGCCCGTTCGCGGCTCGACGGGGAAGACGCGGCAAGCCGCGTCTCTACAGCGGATTTCTTGGCACGCTTGACTTGGATGGTCACGGCTATGCGCACCGGTTTTTCTTCGACGCCATCGTCATCGAGAAAGTCTTCGGCCTGGTAGCGGCCGGGCGGGATTGTGCCCAGGAAGGCGCGCATCATTTCTTCGGAATAGATGAGCAGATCGGCAGCGGCTTGTTGGGCGCGGGCGGTTCCGTAACGCTCGCAGATTTCGCGGAGACGCTGGGCGCCGGTTTGGCAGGCAGCGATCTGCGCGCCGAGGTCGCCTTCACGTTCTTCCGGCGTACGGACGTTGTTGAGCACGAGGGCCAGCACATCGGCAACGAGTTTTCCGCCGCGCATGATTTTGACGGGCGGGATGCGGAGGCCTTCCTGATAGATTTCGCGGCAGGGGCCCATGGAGCCGGGAAAAGTTCCTCCCACATCAGCGTGGTGGGCGCGGGAAGCGACGTAGAAATCTGGCGTTGTGTGGAGCGGGCGTCGCGCGCCGGTCTTGGTTCCGCTGAGATACACGGGCATCACCAGCGTTATGTCGGGGAGGTGGGTGCCGCCGCGGAACGGATCGTTGAGCATGACGACGTCGCCCGGTTCGAGAACGCAATGTTCCACAGCGGCAGCAACCGACATGGGCATCGATCCCAAGTGCACCGGCATGTGATCGCCCATGGCGATGACCTGGCCTGCGGAATCAAAGACGGCGCAGGAGTAGTCGCGGCGCTCTTTGATATTCGGGGAAAAGGAAGTGCGGCGCAGGGCGGCTCCCATTTCTTCGGCGATGGAGTGGTAGAGGTTTTTGAAGACCTCGAGTTCAACCGGATCACGCATGTGCGTGACGAGTGTACGCCAAGTCGGAATTGAGGGCTATACTGGAGGCCTTCCGCAATTTTAAAGAAGTGTGGAATGGGAGGGTAACATGCGATTCCTAGCGGTGTTTGTGGCGCTGGTGGGTCTGGTATCGGTTAGCGCAGCCAAGGACGAATTTCAAGCCGGTGAATTCGTCAATCAACATTTGAATTCGATTGGGACCGAGCAGGCGCGAACGGCGGTGAAGAACCGCGTAGCCCAGGGGGCGGTGAAATTCCAGGTTTTGAACGGCGGATCGCAAACATGGGAGGGCCCCGCGAATTTGGTCTCGGAGGGCGACAAGTTCGCGTTCTTGATGAAGTTTCCACCTACCGTTTTCCGCACCGAGTGGTTTGTGAGGAACGAACGGAAGACTTCAGTTGCGCAGGTGAGGCCTGGCGTTTGGTCCCGATTCGGTCAATTTATCATGACGCACGACGAGATTCTTACAGAAGGCTTGTGGGGAGGCACGCTCTCGACCGGATGGGCGCTATCCCACCTGAACGAACGACGTGCGAAACTTCAGGATCGCGGGGTGAAAAAGGTGGATGGGGTCGATCTTCATCGCATCGACTACACTCCTAAGAAAAGCAGCGATCTGGAGATCCAACTCTATTTTGAACCGGACACCTTTCGGCACGTCATGACTGTTTACTTAATGACCGTCGCCGCGCACTTGGGTCGTACCCAGGCAGATTCCGGGCGTGAACAGGAAACGCATTACCGGCTGGAGGAACGGTTTGGGGATTTCAAGGCCATTGACGACCTCACGCTGCCCTCCCGGTGGACTATCCGGTTCACTTATGGAGGACCGTCGCAAGGTCTTGTCGACCAATATGACGTAACCGAGCAAAAAGTATCGGACAACATATCAGTCGATCCGAAGAATTTTGAGGTTAAGTAAGATCTCCATCCCGCGGGATTGAAATGCCCAGTGCTACACTCGTTTGATTAT
This sequence comes from Terriglobales bacterium, assembly GCA_049512435.1. Classification (GTDB taxonomy): domain Bacteria; phylum Acidobacteriota; class Terriglobia; order Terriglobales; family Acidobacteriaceae; genus Acidiflorens. Next base: position 3,885 of record JBEKXC010000308.1, read on the forward strand.
GGCTGAAGGACGTTCGCGGATTTGGCTGTGGTTTCTGGTGGGCGGCGGGCTGTTTGCGCTGTTCGTGGCCGGCGTGTTTACGGTGGTGTACCTCAGTTTTGGCGGCGAGACTGAAGAATCGTCGTTTTCCGGATTCGGGCCCAAGATTGCCGTGGTTGAGCTGAATGGCGTAATTTTCTCTCCTAAGCTGATCGTCCCCCAGCTGAAGAAGTTTGCCGATGACGATTCCGTCAAGGCCATCATCATCCATGTGAATTCGCCCGGAGGCGGCGTGGCCGCGTCGGAGGAGATCTATCGCGAGGTGAAGCGGATACGGGACGAGAAGAAGAAACGGATTGTGGCTTCGATTGAGACGGTCGGCGCGAGCGGCGCGTATTACGTGGCGTCGGCCACTAACAAGATTTATGCGGACAAAGGCAGCGTTGTCGGTTCGATCGGGGTAATTGCTGAGTGGGTGAACTACGGCGAGCTTCTGCGCTGGGCGAAGCTGAATGCGATCACAATGAAGGCGGGGGAATTCAAGGACACCGGCAGCCCGACACGCGAAATGACGCCCGCGGAACGCGAGTACATGCAGGGCTTGATTGACAACATGCATACGCAGTTCATTCAGGCAGTCGCCGCGGGAAGGCATGCGAAAGAAGAAGACATCCGTGCCATCGCGAACG
>JBEKXC010000309.1:0-4464 GCA_049512435.1 Terriglobales bacterium
CGTCTGGTTGAGATCAAAGCCAAAGATAATTCGCGCGCGATCGTTTATCCCCGCCAGATTGCGATGTACCTGGCCAAGCATATGACCGAAGCGTCGCTGCCGGAAATCGGACGCCAGTTCGGTGGAAAACATCACACCACCGTTCTGCACTCCGTCGAAAAAATTGAAGAGGTCCGCAAGAACGACAAAGATTTAAACAGGCTGCTCAATAAATTGACCGAGCATTTAGGCGGATGAACGCGGTGATTTTTACGTTTTGCACTGGAGATTCGTTCCGCTGAACCCGATGCTGACAATAGGTTACAAAATATAACCTATGGTAAGGCGATGAATAGAGGCTACGGTTCAGGTCGCGCGAATGCTCGGAGTGGACGAGCAGACGCTACTTTCATTGCTAGAGGTCAACCGCAGGCCCGAGTTGGAGGAGGCACCGACATCAGAAATCGCTGTCGAGCGGGCGCACCACAAAGAGCAGGAGCGCGCGAAGAAGGTGCTCACCATGAGCGACGACGCGTTCCGGCAAGAAGTGCACGACCTGTTAGCCGCAAAGACCGCGCAAGGGATGAACGGCACAGTTAAAACCATTGCTTTTTGGTTAGTGATAGGGCTGTCTGCGCTGTTACTGTGGCAAGTGATACAGGCAGGCCGCTAGGGCAGGCCAGCGAAAAATTTGGGCTATACGCGACCCGCCGAGGGTTCCATGAAACCGACTTCGAACGTGATCGCGGCTCTTGTCATTCTTCTCCTCTCGTTCCCCGCTTCATCGCTTGGAGCGCAGAATAGCAAAGACGAGAAAGCTTCCCCCGGCAGCTTGCCGCCGCTGATTGACCGCGAGCTGATCTTCGGCAACCCCGAAATCTCGGGCGCGCAATTGTCGCCTGACGGAAGGTATCTGGCTTTTCAAAAGCCGTGGAAAGACACTCTCAACATCTTTGTCAAAGGATCGGACGAATCCTTTAGGGCGGCGCGGCTGCTGACCACAGAAACCAAGCGCCCGATCGCTGGTTATTTCTGGAGCCGCGACGGCAAGTACATCCTTTACACAAAAGATAACGACGGCGACGAAAACTACAACGTCTATGCCGTCGACCCAGGCGCCAAGCCGGCGACAGGTGCCGACGCGCCTCAGTCGCGCGATCTGACCGGGCTCAAGGGCGTCCGGGTGCAAATTATTGAGTTACCCAAAAAGGATCCGGACACCATCTACATCGGCTTGAACGATCGCGACAAAGCCTGGCATGACCTTTACAGGCTGAAGTTATCAAACGGCGAGAAGACACTGGTGCGCCAAAACACCGAACGTATAACCGGCTGGGAGTTCGACCTTCAAGGCAACCTTCGCCTAGCCACCCGGTCCGCAGAGAATGGCGACACGGAAATCCTTCGTATCGACTCCGACAAATTTACCAAAATCTATTCCTGCAACGTCCTTGAATCTTGCAACACGATCCGTTTTCAGAAAGACGGGAAGCGGGCATACATCGAGACTAACAAGGGCGTCGACATGAATCTGAGAGCCCTAGTGCTGTTCGATCCGGAAACCGGGAAAACGGAGATGGTGGAATCCGATCCGCTCAATAAAGTGGACTTCGGAGGAGCTTTTTTTTCTGAGACGACCGACGAGTTGGCATCCACCTGGTACCAGGACGACCATCCGCGCCTCTATTTCAGGGACCACAGTCTTGAAACCGATTTCAACTGGCTAAGGGCTCAGTTTCCAGGCAAGGAAGTCCGTTGGCCTTCGTCCACGCTCGACGAGCAGGTCTGGCTTGTGACCGCCTCCGCCGACACTGAACCAGGTGAGACCTACCTCTTCGACCGCAAGATCCACAAACTCACGCTGCAGTACAAGCTGCAGGAAAAGCTGCCCCGCGACGCCTTAGCGGAGATGAAACCCATCCACTACGAGTCGTCGGATGGGTTGGAAATCCCGGCCTATCTCACTTTGCCTAAAGGTGTCCCCAACAGAAAATTGCCCACCATCATTTTCCCCCACGGGGGCCCAGGGGCCCGTGATGTCTGGGGCTACAACGCTTATGCCCAGTTCTTTGCTAATCGCGGCTACGCCGTTCTAAGTATGAACTTCCGCGGTTCCACCGGGTACGGCAAGAAATTTCTCGATGCCGGCAACATGGAATGGGGTCGCAAAATGCAGGACGACGTTACTTGGGGTGTGAAGTACTTAGTCGATGAAGGCATTAGCGATCCCAAACGCGTGGGCATCTTTGGCGCATCCTACGGCGGCTACATAACGCTAGTCGGTGTGACCTCGACTCCGGATCTTTACGCCGCAGCAGTGGATCTGTTCGGCCCATCCAACCTCATCATGCCCGGGGGAGCACCCTACTGGGAGGCTAGGCGCCAGACGGCCTACCAGCGCATGGGGAATCCAATGACGCCTGAAGGCAGAGCGCTACTGGTAGAGCGCTCTCCGCTCGCCTCTGCTGACAAGATCAGGACGCCGCTGATGATCGTGCAAGGCTCCAACGATCCCCGAGTTAACCTCGCCCAGTCGGACCAGATTGTGATCGCACTGCGCGACCGCGGCTTTCCTCTTGAATACCTGTTGATTCCCGATGAAGGCCACGGCTTTGCCCGTCCGGTAAACCAGTTGGCTTCGGTTATGGCGACGGAAAAATTCTTCGCCAAGTATCTCGGCGGGCGCTACCAGGTGGAAGGAACGCCAGAAGTCACGGCGCGCCTGAAGGAGATTACAGTTGATCCCAAAGCTGTCAAAGACATGAACGCACAACTGGCCCTCGGCGTCTTCTACCAGCAACTCAACCGCATGCCGGAAGCCGAACAGCAATTCAAGAGCGCCATCGATGTCGATCCCAAGAACCCGGCCGCGCGCGCGGCGCTGGTACGGCTATATATGGTGGAAGGCAAGAAAACCGAAGCCGAAGCTTTCTTGAAGCATGCTCAAAACGACCTCTCGGGCAATCCCGACGGCTACCGTATGCTTGGCGATTTCTATTTCGCCAATGGCGACCTAGACAAAGCTACGGCGGAATACTCCTCGCTGTACAGCAATCATCCTAAGGATATTCAGGTCAAGAAAAACTACGTGCAATTGGTCATCCTGAAGAACCGCTTGGATGAAGCCACCAAGCTGAACAATGAGGTTCTGAAATCAAATCCGAATGATGTGGACGCGCTGGTCTATCGCGGCCAGATACAGCTGCGTCAGAACGACACCGCTGGAGCCGTGGACTCATTACAACAGGCTCTCAAAAACGATTCCAACAACGCCGTGGCCCACTATCACCTCGGCCGCGCCTTTGACATGCAGCACAATGAAGCTCAGGCGGAATTAGAGTTGCGCGAGGCCGTGCGCTTGCGTCCCGATCTCACGGATGCGCAACGGTCTCTGGCTGAGCTGGAATTGCGCCGTGGGGCGCCGCAGGCTGCACAAGGGTCGGTGAGCCAGGACCAGGACCGCCCGCCCGCGGGGCAAGAGCAGACGCCACCGCAGCCGGAAGCACCCGGGCGAGTGCGGGTTTCGCAAGGCGTCTCGCAAGGGCTCCTGGTTCGCAAGGTCAACCCAACCTATCCGCCTCTGGCGCGGCAGGCCCGCATTTCGGGGACGGTTGTCCTGCGAGCCGTGATCAGCAAGGATGGTGCGATTGAAAACTTGACGCTAGTGAGCGGCCACCCAATGCTCGTGCCTGCAGCCATCGACGCCGTGAAGCAATGGAAGTACAAGCCGTATCTTCTGAACGGACAACCAGTCGAACTAGATACGGAAGTATTGGTCAACTTCGCACTCTCCGCAGGTCTGGCTGTGCAAGCTGAACCGGTCGCTCAGCTTAAAGCCAAAGACTACGTCAACGACTTTGCCCACGTTCTGGATCAGAACATGATCGCGCAGATGGATGAAATCTGTCGGCAGATCGACGAAAAAGCACATGCCCAGATCGCGGTGGTCACAGCGATCTATGGCTACGATATAGAAAGTTACGCGGTCCACATCTTTCATCAGTTGGGGGTAGGATTCAAGGAAACTAACCGCGGAGTACTGATTCTGTACGGGATTGATGACCATCGCGCCCGGATCAAGGTCGGCTATGCACTGAAACCGATCTTGACTGATGGGAAGGTGGGTGAATTTCAGCTGGAAGCTATCCCGCTGATGCGCGCGGGCAGTTACGACAAAGCGCTGCTGCTGCTCACCTCGCGCGTTGCCGCCGTTATTGCCCAAGATGCAGGAGTTCAACTCACGACCCCGCAACTTTCACCGGCTCCGGACGACGTTGCCACCAAGCAGGACGCAGCTAGTCAGGATTTTTTAAAGGAAGGCGCGGTCTTCGAGCAAATTACGACAAGGGTGGTCTTCCAGCCTGACGGCACCTACACGTACGACCAACACACCCGGGTCCGAGTACAGTCCGACGCTGGCGTTCGACAGTACGGAATCCTACGTTTTCCCTACCAGGCATCGGTCGGAGGGGTCGATGTACAAGA
>JBEKXC010000310.1:0-4430 GCA_049512435.1 Terriglobales bacterium
GAATTTGTACGGAGGCACAGTAGCAACCCCGACTCGAGGGCAACTGAGAGTGACGCGACTAAAACGCACTCTGCAACCAGTGCCAGACTTTCCCAAGTTTTATGAGATAGAAATTCTTGGCGCGAGACAACTGGAGATGCCAAGTCTGTGGCTCAAGAAACAATCTGCAGGTTCACCACCAGCAACTACGCAGTCAGCAGGGCTCGGATGAGGATTCCAATCTAATCACACTGTGTGCGGAATGCCATGCACAACTGCATGGCAGCTGTAGTGAAATTATCGGCCAAAGGGATGACAAATAAGGTTCTATGCAGTTGGCAGCAGACATCCAGGTCACTGTCCCGAGTCGCTGTCGGGACATGTCTCGTTGGGCATGGCCATCTACCATCCTTCACCTCTCCTCCGGTGCCCTTCTGGTCTCTTTCCTTCCTTATCGATCCGCTCTAGCATTTGTTTGTTAGGCCACGTCGTCGGACTTTACTGGTGAGATCGGATAAGGACAATGTCCCGTGTTACACTTCCCCCCGTTGTGCCTCTTCTTGTTTTGTCGGGTCTATACCTGATTTCCCTTGGCTGCGGGGGCTTACCGTCTGGCAAGCTACCGCTTCCAACGCCGCCGAATGGGTCTGCGGGAGCCGTTTCCGTTTCCATTTCCCCCAAAACAGCTGCCCTGGGCGCCGGTAATTCGTTGCAGTTCACAGCTTCGTCGTCTGGAACACCCACGGCTGATCTCGAATGGCTAGCAGACGGAGTTCCAGGAGGCAATTCAGCCTCGGGCACAATCTCGCGATCTGGTCTTTACACAGCTCCGCAACAAGTCACCTCGAATACCGTAATCGCGGTTGCGGTAAGCAGCAAAACCGACCCCACAAAAGCTAGCAGTGCAGCCGTAACGGTCCTGCCCGGGCTCGCCCCGATAACGGTATCCCTAGCCCCGGGCGTGGCAAGCCTAAACCCAAGCCAAGCTCAACAATTCACGGCAACGGTGAAAGGGACAACAAATCAGGGAATCAGCTGGTTTGTGAACGGCAATCAGGGGGGAAACTCCAGCGTCGGTACGATATCTTCTACAGGCACGTACACCGCTCCGCTAAGCGCGCCGGCCGTGCCAGTGACCATAACCGTAATGAGTACGTACGACACAGCCTGCTCAGCGACCGCGGCGGTCACGATAATGCCTGCTCCGGCCGCAGCGACGCCTCCCGTAACAACTTGGAATCCCACCGTGCTAGGAGTTCCGTGGGCCAGCGATTTCGTACCCATTGCGGCAAACCAGATTAACGTGATGACGGATTCGCGTTTGAAGGTCCATGCTAAGGGCGACGGCGTCACAGACGATACTGCCGCCATCCGCGCCGCCATCCAATTGGCGTCTTCGTCCGGCGGAGGGACGGTTTATTTCCCGGCCACCGACAACGGCTATAAGATTGTCACCCCCTCCGGCTCGGTCAGTGGCAGTCCGCTTGTAGTCCCTTCCCGCGTCATCTTGCGAGGAGACAGCTCCGTCACGTCCCGTATCTTCGTGAATGATTCGCAGGCTACCACTGAAACTGACTGGACTGGGACGTGGGGCGGGATTGACTTTCAGGGAGCGAGCTTGAGTGGCATGACTGATTTAGGAGTGTATGAGGTCAATCCTTCGACTAGCCCATCTGCATTGCTTTGGAATCGCGGATCCGGAAAGGTCGGCGAACTGTTCTTCAATAATCTGGATGTTCATCTAAATAACGGCAAAAGCTTCTGGTTTGAAACGACCGATAGGCTGTTGGTTCAGAATAGTCAATTTAACAGCAATTCCTTACAGTACGGTCCTATCTACGTTGTGAACAACTCCTATGTCTCTTTTCTAGGCAACAGGATCACTTACAATTTCAGCCGCGTACATCTGCAAAATAACGTGAATCTGGTCATGCAGCGCAACACCTTGATCCGGGATGCTGAAGGTAAGGATATGCAGGAAGGAACGGCGATCGAAAGCGGCGGTGTAGAGCTATCGTTTGGGCAAAACCTCCAGGTGCTTAATAACACCATTCAAACGCTGAATGCTCCTTCCGGCGAAGGTAGCGATGGGGAAGCGATCATGACTCAGCAATCCACCATCCAAGATGTTTTGGACGCGGGGAGCGCAACGGCAATCACATCGACGACTTTGACAGACGCTAATGCCTTATGGGGATCTGTCACGGCCTCACGCATTGCCCAATACCCCGAGGTTGTCGCGATATTGACGGGATCCGCAACTGGGGAATGGCGCACGATCAAGGGGCTCAATACAAACACGAAAGCTCTAACCGTGGATCAGCCGTGGAATCCCGTTCCTGAGGTTGGCAGCTTGTATTCCGTTTTTGCGTGGACCCTGATGGACGCCAACATTCAGGGCAACACGCTGATCGACAATCCTAACGGTATTGTCCTATGGGACGGCTGTTACGACTGCACCGTGCAAAATAATTCGCTCACCAATTCGAGAGGAATTATTCTGCGGACAGTCGATGAGTCTCTAGATCCGTCCTTATATCCCGAAGGCAGACGGGTACACCAGGTGGCAATAAACAACAAACTGTTAAACAATATAGTTTCAAACACCTCCGGCCTCCGCCCAGCGTATGTAGTGTTGGACACAGAGGCGTTTGACAAAAATAGTTACCACGGAATGGGTATGATCAACGTTCAAGTGGCAGGCAATTTAATCCAACCTTACTCCGCGAATCCCGATCAAACCTACGGTGCCGTTGAAATATCACAGGAAGGATTTTTTCCCTGCTTTTTGTTTGGACCCGCCGCGGTCAAGGATCCGCTGAATACAGTGTTCCAAAATATCTATTTCTGGAACAACTCACAGAGTGTTCCGGTCACTTACGGTTCCTATTTCTCGCAGTACGCCACGCATGCGTGCGTTACTCCCTCGGCTCCTCCGACTGGGGATACTCCGTGACCTAGCGCGCATTATTCATATATTTGAAGATTATTTGAAGACAACAAAAGCCTCCTCTGTTACAAACATGTTGACAAGACAATGTTTGCAGCAACAAAAGAGGCCTCTGAATGTCTGAAGATAGCACAACACAGTGTTTGTTGTTCCCAGAAATTTTTCGCAAGCCTGTAGTGGCCCAGTTCGATCAGCGAGAGGGGAGTTCCGACGGCGGAGCCCTGCTGCTGAAGGCCGCCGATCGGCACTATGACTTGGTGGCCGGACTGGCCTCCTGCCTTCGAGACGATCGGCAAGCGGGCAAGGTGGATCATTCGTTGCGCGAGTTGGTGGCCCAACGCGTGTTCTCGATCGCCTGCGGCTACCCGGACGCCAATGACTCGGCTCGCCTGTCCGAGGATCCGATTCACAAACTACTTTTGGATCGCGATCCGATCGCGGGTCGCGACCTGGCTTCGCAGCCGACGTTGTCGCGTTTCGAGAACGGAGTTGGGGTAAAGGAACTCTATCGTTCGGGCGAGTTTCTGGCCGAGAGTGTGATCCGGCGTCACACCAAGCGGCTGCGCCATCGCGCCTATCGCGTCACCATCGATCTGGATCCGACCGACGATCCCACGCACGGAGCACAGCAGTTGTCCTTCTTCAACGGACATTACGATACCTGGTGCTACCTGCCGGTGATGGGTTTTGTCAGCTTCAACGACGAAGCCGAACAGTATCTCTGCGCCGCGGTGTTACGGCCCGGCAACGTGACCGCGGCGGCGGGAGCAGTTGCCATCCTGCGGCGTTTGCTGAAAATGATTCGTCACCGTCTTCCTGGAGTGCGGATTCGGGTACGCCTGGATGGCGGGTTCGCGCATCCTGCCGTGCTCCAGTTTCTGGACGCCCAGCCCAAACTCGAATATGTCGTCGCGATGGCCAAGAATGCCGTGTTGAAGCGTGTTGCCGAAACCGGAATGCGGCGAGCGCGTCAGCTCTCGCGGCGCAGCGGAAAGACCGAACATATTTATGGGGAAGTCCGCTACAAGGCCGGGAAGTGGCCACGCCTACGCCGCGTCATCATCAAAGCCGAAGTCGTCCGCGCTGCCGACAAAGACCCCAGAGACAATCCCCGTTTTGTCATCACCAACATGAAACAGGGTCCGCAATGGATTTACGAGCAGGTCTACTGCCAGCGTGGTGACATAGAGAATCGCATCAAGGAACTGCACGACCTCGAAATCGATCGCACCAGTTGCACCAGCTTCTGGGCCAACCAGTTTCGCGTCCTACTCACCGCCGCGGCGTACGTCCTGATACAGGAATTGCGCTTGCGGGCTGCCGGTACTGCTTGCGCCCGCGCTCAAGTTGGAATGCTGCGCGAACGACTGCTGAAGCTAGGCGCTCGGGTCTTGGTCTCGGTTCGACGCGTCGTCGTCCATCTGCCCGCTTCCTTCCCGTTTCTACCCGCCTTCCGTCGAGTCGCTCTGGCGCTCAGCGCGGCAACCGGCTAGCCTCTCGT
>JBEKXC010000311.1:0-4263 GCA_049512435.1 Terriglobales bacterium
CTGCGAGTGGAGGACGGCCCAGAAGGGTTTGACGGCTGCGGATTTGCGCTTGCGGGAACGACGTTTTCGCTTAGCGATGCGGCACGGGCGTAAGCGCAAGTATAGGTAATCGTTTGTAAGTCTAGCGTGTCCGCGATTAAGGAAGTCACATCTGTGACTTAGAGGGCAAAGCTGTAAGTAGCAAGTGGTAAGTAGTAAGTGGACGGGTCGACAAAATGCTACCTATAAGAAAGTCTTGATTGGTTATTACACGGCAACGCGGTTAGTATGCATCCCATTAGTAATCGACGACCGAGCGAGACGAAGCTCACTTATGTAGAAGATTTGGTCGACTTGCCCTTTCATGTAGCTAAGGGATTTCACCCTGAAGTGATGGTTCCCGGAACACTGCAGTAGTTACTCCGTTACGAGTGTGCGCCGGCTCGTGTGGCGCACTTGTTTTCACATGGTGCACGAGCGATGGGACTCAGAGGGAGGAAGTGTGAGCGTTCTTAACCCAATTTGCGCGCCATTGTTCGAACCGCAGTGGTTATCTGCGCCAGTCGCCGAGCCGCAGTGGTACGCCGTTCACACCCGCTCGAGGCACGAGAAGCTCGTGGTCAATCAACTTGAACGGCGTGGAATCAAGACCTTTCTCCCGTTGATCAGCGAGGTCCATCGCTGGAGCGATCGCCGGAAGATCGTTCAGCTGCCGCTGTTCTCCTGCTATGCATTTGTACACATCCAGCTTTTGCCTGAGCTTTGGTACAAGGTGATGCAGACCAATGGCGTGCTGAGGTTCGTGGGCGTCCGCGGCGAAGGCATTCCCATCCCCGAGAGCCAGATTGAGAACCTTCGGGCACTTCTCTCGAGTGATGTTCCGTACGCACTCTGTCCTTTCCTGCAAGTCGGTCAACGCGTGCGAATTCGTGGTGGCGCGCTGGACGGCATCGAGGGCCTCCTGATCGCACGCAACGGAGACCGCACGCTGGTGATTTCCGTCGAACCCATTCAGCGGTCGATTGCAGTCCGAATCGACCAGTACCAGGTGGAAGCGATCTAAGAGGTTGTTGAAGTAGTTGTATTGAATCACGGCGTCCACCAACCATGTGGAAGATAGTCAGATGTGACCGAGAGGGCGAAGCTATGAACGGACCAGCTTCACACTGATAGAACATGGTGTCTCATGTGTTCACATGCCGCCTCAGCTATCCGGTGGTCCCATTCTTCAATAGTCAACTCTTTCATAGTCGAAGCTCAAGCCAACCGTCGCCCTCGTCCAGATAGGAATCTGTCGTGATACCTCGTAGACGGCAATTGATAAAACATGCGGCGAAGGTGTTTGACCTTTGTGTCCTGGTCGCGTCCTTCGTCATCGCGACCTTGGCTATCGACTCTTCTCCACAGAGTATGACTTTTGCTGGGTTCATGGCCATGCGCATCAAGCTCGGCAACTTCTTGCTTTTCGCGTTGCTACTGGGCACGTGGCACAGGTTGTTCGTCCACTGTGGGCTCTACGTCTCGAAGAGACTCACAAGTCGGTGGACCCAGATGTTGGAAGTGTGCAAGGCTACATTGCTCGCCGCAGCTTTCCTCCTTGCATCAGCCAAAGTGTTCCACATCCGGATGGTGACGCCCGCTTTCGTCTTGCTCTTTTGGCCTTTCTGTACGTGCCTCATGATTTCCGGACGTTTGGGCGCACGCTCACTTCTTCTCGCGCTGCGACGTCGCGGCAGAAACAGCAGGTTCATGCTGATTGTGGGCACGAACGATCGTGCGATGGATTTTGCCCGCCAGATCACGGGCACGCCGGAGTTTGGATGCAAGATTATCGGTTTCGTGGATGACGACTGGGCCGGAATCTCAAAGTTCGAACGCAGTGGCTATACCCGCTGCTGCGTCTTTGCGCAGTTAGCCGAGTTCCTTCGGCATAACGTGGTCGACGAAGCGGCGATCTACTTGCCTTTGCGTTCGTATTACGAACACGCAGCTCAATTGGTTTCTCTCTGTGAGCAGCACGGAATCGCAATTCGATTCGACTCACAGATATTCAACATGAGAATTTCTCACTCTCACGCCCACGACCCAGAAGGGAATTCCCAGCTGCTAGTTGCTGGCTCCCCAGACGTTTGGCCTACTCTGGTCAAAAGGACTTTAGACTGTGTTTTCTCCGGATTGCTCCTCGTTATCGCTGCTCCGCTTTTCTTCGTTGTTGCTGTCCTCGTCAAATGCACTTCACCGGGGCCGATCTTCTTCCGCCAGACCCGCGTAGGCTTGAACAAGCGGCAGTTCACCATATACAAATTCCGCACCATGATTGCGAATGCCGAACAAATTCAGGACCAACTGCTTGCGTTAAACGAAATGACTGGTCCGGTATTCAAGATAAAGAAAGATCCTCGCATCACTCCACTCGGAAAAGTCCTGCGAAAGACAAGCCTTGATGAGTTGCCACAACTGCTTAACGTGTTGAAGGGCGATATGAGTCTGGTTGGGCCGCGGGCGATTCCCCTGCGTGACTATCAGTTGTTTGACCAAGACTGGCAGCGGCGACGTTTCAGCGTTAGGCCGGGCATCACGTGCCTGTGGCAAATTCACGGCCGCAATTCCGTTCCTTTTGAAAGGTGGATGGAACTCGATATGCAATACATCGATAAGTGGTCGTTGTGGCTTGATCTCAAGATTCTCGCGCGAACGGTGCCCGCAGTGTTGCGGGGAACAGGAGCAGCATGACGACTAGAACTCAGCCTGTGCGCTCAATGAAGCCGAACCTTCACCAGCCAAGGAGGTAGCATCGATGCCAGAAAACCACCAAAGCTTAGTGCTGCGGCCCCGCGCGGAGGTCTCCTCGCGCTCACTTGCCTCAATGGAAAGGCACACACCTGGACAACAGCAACTGTCTATCGTTGATATATGGCAGACGCTGGTTCGGCGGAAAGCCGCTATTTTCAGCTTTGCAGCGGCAATATTCTGTTTGGTGGCCGCTTACACATTCTTGAAGACACCTGTTTATGAGGGAGTTGCCCGCCTGCAAATCGATCCCAATCGCTCTTCCAGTCTCGGGCTGGATGAGAGTGAGAAAGCTTCAGCGTCGGTCGACGTTGACGGCCGTGTGAAAACTGAAGTCGCGATCATTCAAAGCAATACCGTGGCGATGCAGGTGATGAAGTCGTTGGGCCTTTATGCCAACCCGCACTTCGCGGGCAAAGATGCAGTCAACGGAAACATCCAGGATCTGTCCCGGCTGAACTCGTCGCAACGGCAGCGATTGTTGGAGCGGTTCAATAGCAATCTAATCGTGAAACTACTGCCCAGCACGCAAGTGGTAGAGATCCGTTTTCGCAGTTCTGATCCCGTACTGGCGACCGACACCGCTAATTCCATCATCGACGAATACATGCAGCGCAACTTTCAGGTCCGGGTCGACGGAACCACGCAGGTCTCGCAGTGGCTTTCCCGTCAAATGGACGAGATAAGAGCGAGCACCACAGCATCCCAGCAGAAACTGGCTGATTTTCAGCGTGAGACCAATTTCCTGGGAGCCGACGAGAGCGACAACATTGTCACAGACCGGTTGAAGGGACTGAACGAGGAACTCACGCAAGCCGAGGCTGATCGCATCGTCAAGGAGGGTCGCTATCGACTGGCACGTTCTGGCAATCCAGAGCTGACTGCTTCGGTTGTTCCCAGCACAACCCTGCAGGTACTGCGAACGCAAGAAGCCGAACTGCGGGCTCAGTATGCCCAAATGAGTGCCAAGTTTGGCAACGGTTATCCCAAGGTTCGTGAACTTCAGGCGCAGTTGGCGCGCTTAGAAGCAGCAATCGGTACGGAAGGTGGAAACATCGAAACCCGTCTGGCAAACGAGTACGACACTGCGGCGAAGGCTGAAGCCATGATCCGCGACAAATTCGAGCAGCAAAAAGGCGAGGCATACAAGCTCAATGAGCACGTCGCTCAATATGCGATTTTGAAGCATGAGGTTGAGTCTGGCCGGCAACTCTACGATACCCTCCAGCTCAAACTCAAGGAAGCCGGCATTTCATCGGGTTTGGCGTCCTCTTACGTCAGTATTGTGGATCGCGCTCAGATACCCGACAAGCCGGTGGAACCTCGAAAGCTGTTCGATCTCGCGCTCGGTTTAGGCGGCGGATTATTCGGAGGCCTGTTGTTGGGGCTGATATTAGATTCGTTCGACGATACGGTTCGGACCTCCGAAGAACTTGAGTCAGTTACGGCTCTGCCGGAGTTGAGTTCGGTTCCTTTTCTTGCTGCCCTTTCTCG
>JBEKXC010000312.1:0-4249 GCA_049512435.1 Terriglobales bacterium
TGTGTGCCAACCAGCTGTCCATCGGACGCCCGAAAATACGGAAGGGGATGCCACGACGCCGGAAATGTGCGGCGATCGAGAGTCCATACGGACCTGCTCCAACAATCGCAGTATTTAGCATAGTTCTAAGAAAAGACCTTCCTCGGGGGAGAGTGCTCGGACTGATCCAACTCAATTAAGGAAATATTGGCTCATCCTACCACGTCCTACACTCGTGACGATGGAACGAAAGCGCGAAGCGCCTTGCATCATGGTAACTTGATGCGAGGCAACTTAATGCCCAACGTCGCACCTGTAACTCATTTAGCAGCAATAGCATACACACCTTGCTCCCGAAAGCAGGAGGCTGTTGATTGCGAGAACAATCCTGTCGCGTTTTTCTCTTCAGGCAATTTGTGCCCAAATCGGCGACGGCAGCACCGCGAACTCACGTTGTAGGTTGTATTGGAGTTGTGATCAAAAACGTGCTGAATTGAGCCACTGCGGGATGCGAAGGCAGAGTTTCCCGACCGCACATTTCGGTCAACTACTCAACCAACTGAAAATATTCTCTCCGATAGAAGAACGGATTCCGATACCTACTCGGCCGCACCAGTTATGCGGCGCAATCCGGGCGCATAAAATTGCTCCCAGAGCTGTCCCGGACGTGTTTGTGATGAGGTCGGTCATGCCTGAGTCCCGGGTCGGCAGAAATGCCTGCAAGACTTCGATTGTGAGACTCACAGCGAATCCCAGAGCGATTGTGACCACGACCGCCTGTTTTGTCCTTCGTACCGAAGAGAAATACGCATACAGAACAAAGCCCCATGGAACGAAGCCGACAATGTTGACGCCAACGTTCCTCCAATAACTCCAGCCCGGACGGAACTCATCCCAGGGTGTTTGAAGAAACTGTTGATGCAAAACGAAAAAGTGTTCTGGTATAAGCAGGTCGGTGGCTGGATCTATCTGATTGTAGACAAGGCGCCCGTGGCCTTCATTGAAGAGATAGAGTGCAACTGCACCACCACTCTTAGAAGAATCTGATCGCTCCTTTTTTTTCCAGTCGTCGTAGTGTTGAGCAACCTCAGTGGCCGTGAGTTCGCGATGGTAGATTGCGATGCCCTTCAACTCACCAGACCAAGAATCCGGCTTAACTGGCGAATTACCAATTATAAGGTGCCCTGTAAAATCTCCGCTTGCAACCCGGAAATGCGACGACATGTTAGCCAGTGCGCCATCCGTGTAGATTGCGGTACCTCCTCCGCCCGAACTGATGGTTACAAGAACGGGTTTCTCACGATGGAAAACGTTACCAAGATAGATTCTGAGAGTTCTACCATGAAGTTCTTGGTCCGACCTCTTAAGCAACAGGACAATGTCATCCCAGGACTGGCGCAGCGTTAACCCGGCATGATGCTCTGGCGAGTAAAACGCGAGAATAGTGCCCCAGCTATCAATTTCGCGGGGTTGCACCCAAATCTCAAGGCTGCAGGGTCCGTCCGGAGAACCTGTAATCTCAAAGTCCCTAGAACTCAGAATGCTGCCGTGGTCGCCAAAAATAAGACCATCCCGGTCTACCGGCCAATCCACCTCATTCTTAGGAGCGCGGAACGGCCACAGTCCAGCCACCAAGATGCCGCACAAAACTAACAAGCACAGCCCGCCCAGGACCTTATCCATCATTGAGGTGGGCAGAGAATCTCCGCGATGCGCTCTCCGGCATGACCGTCCCACAGTGGAGGAATTGTGCCCACTTTGGCTTGTCCTTCAATAATTTTGGTCAACTCGGAACGCAGTCTATTCCTATCCTGGCCGATCAAAGTGTTGGTCCCTGCAGTTACGGTTATGGGGCGCTCCGTATTGCTCCGTACTGTGAGGCAAGGTACGCCTAAATAGGTCGTTTCTTCTTGAATTCCCCCCGAATCGGTGATAACAACCGTCGCCCGGCGTTGCAGAGCGAGGAATTCAATATAGGGTAATGGTTGCAGCAGGTGAAGCCTGACGTTATTTGTGCCGAATTCCGCAATGCGTTGGCGCGTCCGAGGATGAACAGGAAACACAACGTTCAGTTGCTCGCTCACCTCAAGCAACGAGTCGAGAATGCTCTTCAGCACGACACTGTCATCGACATTCGACGGCCGATGCAGCGTGACCAGCGCATATCGCTCAGGCAAACCATTTCTGGGACACTGCATCGCCGATGGAAGAAGCCGCACTAGGGAATCGATCATTACGTTCCCGACGCGATAGATTCTCCCTCGTTCAACACCCTCAGATTCAAGGTTATGGTCTCCATCCTCCGAAGGAGTGAACAAAAGATCCGCCAACCGGTCGGTCACGATTCGGTTAATCTCTTCTGGCATGCTTCGATCAAACGAACGAAGCCCAGCTTCGACGTGACCGATACGTATGAGCAACTTTGCGCAAACCAAGGCGGCAGCTACCGTGGAATTGACATCCCCGTAAACAACGACGACGTCTGGCTTGCGTTCCAGCAGAACCGGCTCGAGACGGCTCATTATGTCCGCCGTTTGCCTGGCATGGCTGCCCGAGCCGACTTCCAAGTTCACGTCTGGTGCTGGGATAGCAAGCTGCGAGAAGAACACATCTGACATATTTGCGTCATAGTGCTGGCCAGTGTGCACCAAGCTTTGGCGGACGTTCCTCCGCTTTTCAAGTGCGTGTATGACAGGCGCGGCCTTCATAAAATTCGGCCTCGCGCCCACTACGTGAAGGATGTGCATGGATTTCCTTTGCAATTACTTTTACTAACTTTTACTGAATCCCAAGGTGTGGCGCCTTTTGGAGTCGAGACAAGATCAGGACTCGCAACAAGGATTTTAGTGAGCCTGGTTTGCGTGGCTTGCTTAGCCAACATGCCTGTACAAGAAACCGCCCATCGCCTTTAGGACAAGATCGGGCATAACGGGGACCGTTTGCCGGAAAGCCTTTATCTTCCAGTCGTCTTCCGTTAGTTCTGACTGCTCCGGGTATGTCCAGTACCGAAGTTCTGTACCAACAGCGCCCAGGTGTTCTTTGAAAGATATGAGCCCGGGGTTGCTGATATCAGACCGTCCCATGTCCATTTGTTGGAGACCTCTCTCCTTGGCCTCCAGAATCGCATTCCAAAACAAAAATGGCATACCGCCGAATTTGTGGAATCGTGCATCACTGCAGCCATACTTATAAACCATGCACTTTTTGTGGGTAATGGTGAGGATACTCGCAACCGGCAGATTCCCCTTTGAAGCTACTCGGATTGTAAGGTTGCCGACGAATGCGTCGACAAGAGCCCGAAACCAGGCCAATGGCTGTGGCGGCATGCATTGCCGCCGTCGAGTCATTACCAACAAATTGTAGAATTCCCCCAGGAGGGCTTCGGATGTCCCCTGCTGGTAACCCAGCTTCTCCCGCTGCGCCCGGCGAATCTTTCTTTGAATACAACTCTTGTGACAGCTGTCGAACAATTCCTGCACGCTTCCACTCAAGTTCAGGTGATGAAGACGATACGCGGCACGCTTGCTGAATCCGGTCTGGCCGCCTGGCTGACCAAGAGTCGGTCTGATCTCTGTGTACTTCCACCTGCCCGTGTCCACCTGCTTCCTCACGTAGAACAGCAAGCCGTCCAACTCGCCTGGGTTGTTTACGAGCGGGTCGCAATAATCGGAGAATGGCAAAGATATGAATCGTGGTCCTCTCAACCATCTCTTGACTCGGCAGAAAACAAGCCCATTCGTTAGCTCCGCCTCCGGACGACAACTGGTTATGACGACTGGATCATATCCGTACACAGTGTTTAATGTCTTAAGCCAGTTTGTGCTGTGGAAGACTGACGCTCCATCGTGGCTGTTAACCAGAGCCTCCCAGCGCGCGTCCCGAAGCGGATCGATTTCATAAACGTTCGTTCCCGGAGATTCCAGCTCCACCGAACGTATAACCGCTGAAGTGGCGGCTCTTGCCGCTGTTCCGACTCCCAATTTCATTCAGGCACGTTCTCTGTGGTCGTGGATGTGGTACGCGAGATTTAGGTTGTTGAACGTCATTTGCGTGGTTCCGTGAACGTCGTAAGACGGCGGTCGGCCTACTCCGCCAGCACTATCAGGCTGTACCCCCCAAGCACGCGTACCGTCAATTCTGGGGAAACGGCAAAGCTGAGTTTTCTCGGAATCCTTGCAATCTTCTGCACGAGAAGGTCACCCAGCTCAATGCATCGTGGAGTAAAGAAATAATCGACGATTGTGTATCCGACATCGGTCAGGGTGCGCAA
>JBEKXC010000313.1:0-4202 GCA_049512435.1 Terriglobales bacterium
GTTCGACATGCGCGCCCGCGTCCCCGCCGCTATTGTTCGAAAAAAAGAACGAGACGACCCGCAACAGCGCTCCCACCGCAATCAGCGCCCAGGCGTACCGCGAGCAGTTCTTCGGCGTGTCCTCTATCTGCGTCGTTTCGCTCATGCTGATGATTTCTCCGGAAAAATCGGGGGTCGTTGCTCTTTTCTGGAACTGGCTTCCTCGCGAATCTCTATTTTGACTCAAAAGCGGCGGTCAGTACATACCAACCTCGCATGTCGCGAGCAGGGGGATGAGTGTAAAATCGGCAAATCCAGATTGAAGAATATTCAGTACAGCATCGTCATCCCCGCTTACAACGAAGGCGAACGCCTGGGAGCAACCTTGGAGAAGGTGCTGGGATTCGTGCGCCAGCAGAGATGGGATGCGGAAGTGATCGTGGTGAACGATGGGTCGCGCGACAACACAGCGGAGATCGTACGCGAGTTTGCGGAAAAAGATCCGGCAGTACGGTTGTTGGAGAATCCCGGCAACCGGGGCAAGGGCTATAGTGTGCGCCACGGCGTGCTGAATGCTCGGGGCGAGGTGGTGGCGTTCAGCGACGCGGATTTGTCTTCGCCCATCGAAGAGCTGCCGAAGTTATTGCAGGCGTTGGCGGCGGGGGCGGACATCGCCATTGGCTCGCGCTGGTTGCGGACGGAGTTGCAGACCCAGCGGCAATCGCTGCATCGACAGCTCTTTGGAAGAATCTTCAATGGATTGCTGCGGATCATTCTGGGGCTGCGATTCAAAGACACACAATGCGGCTTCAAGGCTTTCACCCGCCGGGCCGCACAAACGATTCTGCCGCTGCAGCGCATCGAGCGCTGGGGCTTCGATCCGGAGATTCTTTTCCTGGCGCGCAAGTTTGGGTTCCGCGTGCAGGAAGTACCAGTGCTTTGGGGACACTGCGGCGGAACACGGATTCATCCGCTGGCGGATGGGGCGCGCATGTTTCAAGAGATGTTGCGCGTCCGCTGGTATGACCTGACGGGGAAGTATGACGGTGCTTCCGAAATCGGCGCGCAGTCGGCCAATACGCTGCCCGGAGGACCTGGGCCCAGGGTTTGAGGATCGAGGGTTTGAAGATAAAAAGTCTGAGCACCAGGCTTCATTCGTTCATCGACGCGGCGCTCGCCCGAGTCGAGCTGCAAGGTAACTCTCGTAACTTGGCGACTTTCATCACCCCGTAACTTTCCCGACTGGCATGATGGTAAACTTCTGATTGTTGGCTATCGAGAATCCAAGCGACCGCAAACGCAGTCCTGTCTTCGTGATCGGCTGTCACCGTTCGGGAACAAATCTCCTCTATGACATGCTGCTCTCCGCGGGCGATTTTGCAATTTACCGCGGTTCCCTGCCTGTCTATGAGACGCTGATCCCGCGGTATGGTTCGATGGAGCGCCGCAGAAATCGCGAAAAGCTCCTCCGAACCTGGCTGCGCAGTGAAGGTTTTCGCCGCACTGGCTTGGATGAAAATCAGTTGTCTTCGCGCATCCTGAACCAATGCCACAACGGCGGGGATATCATCCGCGTGGTCATGGATGCGGTCGCCGAGAGTCAGGGAGTCCCGCGGTGGGCCGCGTACAATCCCGACAATGTTCTTCACATGGAGCGGCTGAAGGCGAGCATTCCCAACGCGCTTTTTCTGCATATTATCCGCGACGGGCGCGATATCGCTCTGTCGCTCAAAAAAATGGGCGGCTTCAGTCCCCTGCCCTGGGATTGCAGCGAAACCAGGAGCCTGGTTGCGACCGCTTTATACTGGGAGTGGATGGTCCGCCAGGGCCGCGTCCATGGTCGCAAGTTCCCTGCCGACTACATCGAGCTCCGCTACGAAGACCTGATCACCAACCCACACGAAACGCTCGGCAAAATCGGCGGCTTCCTCGATCACGATCTGGACTACGATCGCATTCAGCGTGCCGGCCTGGGTCGCCTGTCGGAAACGAACTCTTCGTTTCGCGAAGAAGGCGCAAAAGGCAAAATTAATCCGCTCGGCCGCTGGAAGGAACGCCTGACGCACACCGAGATTGCCGCTATCGAAGCGACCGTGGGCGACACCTTGCAGGAAAATGGCTACGAACTATCGCTGCCCGCCGCCGAGCGCCGCCGTAGTTTGCGCCACTCGTCGATGCGCGGAATGTATCCCGCCTTTCTCGGCGGCAAGTTATGGCTGAAGTTGCACACACCGCTCGGCCGGTTTGCCAGCCTGTCTCAGCTCGAACTTGAGGATGGACCCGGCCCGGTAGCCAATCCGCCCGAGGGCGAGCATCATGAATCGGGCGTTGGGATTACTCGATAAGCGCTGGCCACGGGCGGCGTTCGGCTCGCTTACCGCTCATTCACCCTCGCCCGCTGACTTCTGTTCTTCATTTCCCCATCAATCCCCGATACACCGTCAACCACTGTTGGCGCACAAGTTCCCATGTGTACTTTTGCGATTCGCGGTAAGCGTTCTCCGCCAGGCGATGGGCGAGTTCCCGATCGCGCAGCACTCGGATCACATTGGCGGCAAGTGCTTTCTCGTCTCCGACGGGCGAGAGCAACCCGGTGCGCTCGTGTTGCACCAGGTATGGCATGCACTCGGGCGAGGTCGTCACCACCGGCGTGCCCGCTGCGAACGCTTCAATAATCGAAACCGGCATGTTGTCGAGCCATGACGCATTAACGAAAATATCCGCCCGATCGTAGTACTTCCCGATCTCCCTGCGAGAAGCGACGCCGGTGAAATTTACGCCGTCCAGTTTGAGATCTTCCACCAGTTTGCGCACCTCCGCCTCCAGCGGGCCGTCTCCAACCAGATCAAGCCGCGCTTCCGGGTATACTTTGCGCACTTCGGCAAACGCTCGCACTACCACATCCACGCTGTAATAACGGGAGAATCCTCGCGTACACACCAGGTGCGGACGAAGCGGATCGCGCTGCCGATAACGAAACTGCGAAAAATCTACAAGATTAGGAACCGCGACCGATTGCAGATCAAATTCCTGGAATACGTCCACCAGGTAGCCGGATGGAACAACGATTTCATCTACCCGGGATAGCACAAACCGCCCTGACCGGAAGCGCTGCAAGTGGTCGCGCGCTTCCCCGCTATGGTAATGGATGAGCGCTTTCTTCGTGCGGAGCTTGGCGAAGAAAAAGGCGGGCGCGGGAGCCAGCAGAAATGACCAGTACGAAGCGGAAAAAATATGGGCGATGTCCACGTCTCGCAGGCCGCGCCATAGATCGAGAAAGTAGAGTGGCTCTCGCAGGGTCGTGCGCAATCCTCGAACGCCCTCAGCCCAGGCAAAGCCCGGGAGTAGCGGAGGATCCACGGCGATGAAGCTCGTTTCCACGTCCGGATCGTTCTGCCAAAGACGCAGCAGCAGGTCGGCCTGAACGGACTGTCCGCCAACATAATTCAGGCTGGGCCCGACGATGGCGACCTTCAGCCGTTTCTTTGAGCTTCGGTTGTCGGCCGCCATGTCCCGAGTGGGGTCCTCACACCTTTCTTTTCGAGCAGGGTTTGGTAACACGCTTCGTACCGGGCGCGAACGTTCTCAAGACCGAAATTCTCTTCGGCGAATTTGCGCGCGTTGTGGCCGAACTGAGCGCGTATGGAAGGCGCAGACAGCAGCCGCTCGACTGCCGACGCGAATCCTTCTTCGTCGCCAGCGGATATGAGTTGGCCGCGCTTTTCTTCGCCGCGCTTTTCATGGATCAGTTCCGCGTTGCCCCCGACACGATAGGCGACTACCGGCAACCCTGCGGCCATGGCCTCCAGAATGACGTTGGAGAGGCTTTCGGAGTCGGACGTGAGCACGGCAACATCCAGCGAAGCCATTACGGCCGGGATGTCGCGGCGATCTCCGAGGAAGACCACACGGTCCCCGATGCCCAGAGTCTGTGCCTCGCGTTCGAGTTCCGCGCGCAGCGGCCCGTCTCCCGCCAAAAGGAATTCGACGTTTGGCATCTGCTGCTGGATTCGCCTGGCAATGCGCATGAATCCGGAGTGGTTCTTGTAACGATGATTCATCCGCGCCACCATGCCGACGCGCAAACTGCCGGGTCTCTTCGGCAACGCTGCGGGCGCAGGTGCAAAAGCCTCTGCTGGAAGCGCGTTACCGATTACGACGAGTTTGTCGCGTGACATCCCCTCCGCTGCCAGACGATCCGCCGCCGCTCGCGAGTTGCAGAC
>JBEKXC010000314.1:0-4103 GCA_049512435.1 Terriglobales bacterium
GTCCAATGAGACGCTAGGGCGACTCTCGTTACTGCAGCAGACTGCGAACGTGATGGAATCAACACCCGAGCGTGTTCCATACCAGAACGGGCGGCTGTATTCGTATATGCTGGTCACATTCGCCCCCCGGATTTTCTGGCCTGACAAACCTTCCGTCAATGATTCGAACAGATGGTACCAAGTCGCATACCGACTGACAGTGCGCGACAATTTGAACGGCGTATCGATTGCCGTGGGGTACTTGCCTGAGAGTTACATAAACTTTGGCTGGTTTGGCCCGCCCGTGGTGATGTTCTGCTTGGGAATACTCCTTGGTCTGTTCGACAAGATCTTTCTCCGCCCTGGTTCGGGGTTGCTGCTGAATAGCATTGGCGTGGCTCTATTACCCCAGCTTGTGCCGGTGGAAGCACAACTAGCGCAGTACATAGCAGGTTTCGGGCAGCAAGTCGCGGTTGCGTTGATTGCGTTGGCTCCCATGTTTGATCTACACCGGAATGAGTCCTATCGAGGATCGCGATCTTTCTTTGCCGCCGGCACCAATTACAAAGAGGGGCGACCCGTGCTGACTGGAAATCGCTCACAGGCAGAGTTTTTACGTCGATCTTGATTTCAAGTAAAGAGCGAGCCTCTGCGTCTCTGCCGACTTTGCAGGCGCCTCCTTACTCGTCATCATTACCCGTCATCATTCCTTCCAATTGGAGGAGGCGACTTGCGCGGATGCCGAAGCATCTCTTTTTCGCAGATCTGTGCGCGGCATGTCTGTGGAAACTGCCTCGTATACGGACAGCTGCGGCGCCAACGCTCGCCGAAGGTGGCCAGCAAAGTGCTCTTTTAGAAAGACTGCGTTAACTCTGGCGGCCGCGGCGCTTCCCAACGCTTGCGCGTACTGAGCGCTTCTCAAAATAGGAATTGCGGCTTCCGCGATGCTCTCCCTCGAAGGATCTTTGGCGATCACGGCGCCCGTGCCGGTTGGAAAAAGCTCTTCTGTGACGGTACCGGCTAGTCCCAACACAGGTACGCCGAAGCTGGCTGCTTCGACTCCCGCCAGTCCGTATCCTTCCTGCTTGGAAGGATAAAAAAGCATACGACAGGACCGATACATCTCATCGCGCCGTGCGTCATCGATCCAACCGCAAAATTCGATACTTGTCAGGTGCTCCGTTTTCGCTCTATTTTCTAAGCGGTGCTTATCGTTTCCAGCTCCCACGATCATCAGCTGGGCATCAGGAACGGAAGACTTGATGAGCGGCCAGGCATCCATTACAGAGTCATGACCTTTGCGCTCAGAATCGGCCATCCGGCCGACAATTAGGCCGACCGGAGGATTGGATCCGACGTTCGTAATTTCATTTTGGCGCTCAACGCCAAGCCATGTAACTTCCACTTTCGGCAACCACGGATTGAAAACTCGGGCTTCGTTTTTCGTCGTGGCCGAGTTTACGAGGAGAAGGCTTGCGCCTAAGAGCGCTTCTCGGCGCCGACCAACTATAGGCTTCCAAACTTCTATGCCATGCAGGAACACAGCATAAGGAACGGGTCGCAGGCGGGGTATGATAGCGTGCAAAACAGCGAGGTCGACGTGGTCGTACAGAACAAAATCGGGAGTCTTCAAACTGCCCCAGAGCGTCCTTCCCACAGCTGCAGGGATGCGTACAAATCGGGGCCAAAAGGCGTGGTGTTCCCACACCGATATATCGGAATCCTTTTCTAGCGCTGAGGCGATCAGATCGGCAACCACGCCAATGCCGCCGTGTGTCGTACCGCGGCCGGAGGTAACCAGAGCGATTTTAGGACGCACTGTAGCCCTGAAGAGTTCGGAAACATTAGTATCATCTTCTAGCGACAAATGGAAAGAGCTTTTTGTAAGATATCGACAGTTTTTGGACTCTCGACTATCCTTGATGAAAGTTTTGCATGTGGTGCCGTCGTTCTACCCCGCCTATTCCTACGGCGGCCCGATTCGCTCCACATTCGAGCTGTGTCGGAACGTAGTGGAATTGGGCGGTGAGGTCCGCGTTCTGACCACGGACGCCAACGGCTTAGATCGCATATTGGACGTGAACAAGAACGAGGAAGTGGAACTTCCAGAGGGGTTTCGCGTTCGCTATTGTCCGCGCCGGCTGCGGCATTCAGTTTCGCCCACCCTGATGCGGTTGCTCCCCACGTACATGCGGTGGGCTGATGTTGTCCATCTCACGGGAGTTTACAACTTTCCGACCTTCCCAACTATCTTTTGGGGCCGTTTATTGAACAAGCCGCTGATCTGGTCACCGCGGGGGGCTCTTCAGCGCTGGGAAGTCTCATCACGAATCGGCCTAAAGGCGGTTTGGGATTTTCTGTGGTATCACACAGCTGATCGCGTTGAGTTGACGATGCACGTTACATCAGAACACGAGAGCCGCGAGACTTTGGCTCGTTTCCGGAAGTTGCGAATGGCCATGATTCCCAACGGAGTGGATGTCCCAGTCGACCTCAATCGAGTAGAGAGAAAGAGAAATGCAGAGCTTCGATTGCTTTTCATCGGACGTTTGGACCCGAAGAAGGGAATTGAGGCTTTGCTGAAGGCTTGTAGTCTCGTCGATTCAGCACCTCTGTGGCGTCTTGCGATCGCGGGTTGGGGAGCACCGGAGTACGTTTCGCAACTCAAAGAGCAAATTCACGCGCTGGGAATGAGTGGACGAGTGGAGATGTTGGGAGCAGTTTTATCGGAAGCCAAGAAAAGACTATTCGAATGTTCTGATGTCGCTCTGGTGCCGTCTTACACCGAGAATTTCGCTATCGTCGTAGCCGAGGCCCTTGCCCACGGTGTTCCGGTGATTGCTAGTAAGGGGACTCCCTGGAGCCGTTTGGAAGAGATGAGGTGTGGCTTGTGGGTCGACAATGATCCTGAAAGTCTGGCCGATGCAATTCGTGGCATTAGCGCGATGCCGCTCCAGGATATGGGTCGGAGAGGACGAGAATGGATGCAGAACGAGTTTTCCTGGCGTTCTGTAACCAACCAGATGCTGGCCTTGTATCATCAGTGTGCCCGGCGCTATCGTAGCAAATGAATTCAGGGATCGAATATCGCTAACGTCGAGGAGTGATCGAATGTGCGGAATTGCTGGAATCGTGGGTGCACTATCACGTAGGCACGTGGAGGGGTCTCTGCGATCAATGCTCGACGCGCAGTTGCACCGCGGTCCTGATGACGGCGGTCTAACCGTCATACCTGTTCGCGGCGGAACGGTTGGGCTGGGAAACCGGCGCCTAGCCATCCAAGACCTGTCCCCCTTGGGCCACCAGCCGATGGTTAACGAAGCCACCGGTGACATCCTTGTTTACAACGGTGAGATCTATAACGCTCCCGCGCTACGTGATTTGCTGAAGACGGACGGTCTTCAATTCCAAGGCCATAGCGACACAGAGGTCCTCATGCGTGCTTATGAGCGCTGGGGAACCGAATGCTTGACACGTCTTCGAGGAATGTTTGCCTTCGCCTTGTGGGATGCTCGTCGCTCACGCTTGGTGATTGCGCGTGATCCCATGGGAATCAAACCGCTGTACTATGCGACAAAAAAGGATAGTTGGTTTGTCTTTGCGTCCGAAGTTCGAGCGCTCCTCCAAAGCGGTCTGCTGGATTCTCGCATTGACCGCCGCTCACTGGCTGGATATTTGGCATATGGCGCCGTTCAGGAGCCGCTCACGATCTACGAGGGCATATTTTCTCTGCCTCGGGGTTGCTGGCAAGAACGGGATGATCGTGGGAATGTTGTGGCGGGAGGAAGATACTGGCAATTTCCATTGCCAGAGGAGTCGCAGCGTGGGCTTCGGCTTACAGATGTTGTAGAAGAGGGTCGCGGAATCCTGCAGGAGTCCGTGCGCCGGCATCTACTCAGCGATGTGCAAGTCGGTCTCTTCCTGAGTTCAGGGCTGGATTCTACCGCGTTGCTGGGGCTTACTCCCGAAAAACACAACCTCGACGCGTTTACGGTATCGTTTCCAGACCATCCTGAGTACAACGAGGTTCTGGCGGCTAAAGTCGCGGCGGAACGTTTCGGCGTGCGTCATCACGAATGTCAGGTCAGCGACAGTACCGCTCTGAATTGGATCCGCAAAGCTTT
>JBEKXC010000315.1:0-4076 GCA_049512435.1 Terriglobales bacterium
AGTTCAATGCCTTCCCCACCGGCGCGGACAATCCTTCTCACTGGAACACCTTCCTCAAGATCATCTCAGGTGCGGCTGCAGCTTCAGCTCCTCTCGCTGCTTTCATTCCCATTGTCGGACCGGGAGTTGCCGCCGGTCTCGGCCTTGCTTCTTTCGCTGCTGGCACAGCAGCAAACTTTGTCAAGTAGACTAAAGAACTTCCAGCTGTGGCCGGAGCTGCAAGCGTAGCTGCTGGTGCCTTCGGCCTCTACAAGCTCACCAGCGGCATGCAGATGCGCACCCAGGAGCAGGTGACTGGCCGCTCTACTGCAGCAATCGAAGCCGCAGAACGCATAGGTCCGTGGAACCAAGCTTTCTCTGCTCCTAGGAGAACTACCTTATCTTTGCAATAGCACTGTCTCCGGCTCAAGAGAGTGCCATTGCTTATCTTGAGAAGAAGTATCCTAGAGCTGCTTCCCGCGGTTTGCTGAACTGGGAACCTCAATAGATCCACGGCTTTCTATTCGAGCCATCTCAAGAGGGGAAGACTGGACTGATATCCACTTGTAG
Organism: Terriglobales bacterium; assembly: GCA_049512435.1. Taxonomy (GTDB): domain Bacteria; phylum Acidobacteriota; class Terriglobia; order Terriglobales; family Acidobacteriaceae; genus Acidiflorens. The sequence goes on from JBEKXC010000315.1 coordinate 550, forward strand.
TACCTACCCCTGAGAGGTGGAAATACCAGCAGACTCCAGACAGGCCATACAGAGGGTCTGGATACTACTCTCCCGTTCGCGGGGCTATTAAGATCGATTGGAGTTAAGTCTTTATCTAGGTGAAGGGTACTACTTTTGCCTTCACCGGCGGTAAAGGTTTACTTGCCTAGCCCGTACTTGGCTTTGAAGTCCCGGGCTGCCGCATCCCCGGCTGCCCTTTGATCTTGGAAGGTGGAGGGTGGGATGTTGGCGAGGAAGTCGTCGGGCTTTGTCGGGAGGGGCAGGCGCACTCCTGGCTCCGTGAGCCTCTTGGCAGCCCAGTAGGTGAACCGGTTCATACCTTAATCAGCTTGTCAGTCGCGTTCATCGTTGCCGTGAGGTCGCAGATGCAACTGGCGAGAGTCTGGAGCGCACCCTCCAACTTGTTGAGCCTCTCCCCCATGTTGCTGCTCATGCCGTCGAGTCTGGCATTGAGGCCGGCGATCTCCTTGACCAAGTCCACCATGCCGGCTTGGAGGCGCTTGCCGCGGTCCTCTTGGATGCGCTGCAGCTTCTCCAGCATCTCGGAGTTGGGTCCCTCGAAGCGGCCGACCTTGACTACCTTCTTGTCCTCGCTGCCTTCATCCTCGCCGAGGACCTTGGCGACTTAATCACCAGCATGCATTAGACAGAAGGTACATGAACAATAAGGCCAGAAAGACATACTCTCCTCGGAATCGGCATCAGTTGCAGTTACACGCCTCGAAGGCGATTCCGCCACACCAGAGGCAGACTCCTGGTCGTCTCCCTCCTCGGCCTCCGACTCCACCAGGCGGTTCTTCGAGATCGCTTCCAGTTCCGCCGCGCGCGTCTTCTGCTCCTCGATGAAGGCCTCGGTCGCTTTCAGAGTCGGAGACTTGGATGGCGTCTTCTTGCGAGCTGCCTGCTCCTCGAGCTTTCGCTTCTTGTCCTCCTTCACCGAGTCCTTCGCCGACTTGCTCGAGTCTTTTGCGGTCTTGGTATTTGACTTCGATGCCATTGGTTTCAGCGTCGTAGTAGCCGGTGATGATGATCGGGATAGGCTGAGCTTCACAAGTCCAGCGGCCGGTATGAGGATTGAAACAAGCCACCGCCAGCGCTGATCAGAAGTGAGTATTGAATATCATATAATAATATATGCATTAATGTAATAGTAGTATAATATAATTTCAATACTCAAAAAAATTCTAAGTCCATGACGGAAGAAAATTGCTAAGTCCACGGTAAGCTAGAAATGCATAGAAAGAGCGTGCTCGTTACCGTGTGCTGAGCGTAGAATATTCTAGCTAGAGAGCTTAGACGAATGAGCTCCCCCGGGGGCCCCACCGTCCTTTAAGCCTTAAGTTGCCAGGGAGTTGCTATGGGACCTGTCTAAAAAGTCATCGGAACAGAAGCGACTTCTGCCGGCTAATTCCCGAATAGGAAGGGGGGTCATCGGATAAGAAACTTCGCTGACATTTAGCCGTCAGTTGTCAAGTCTCCCAGGCACGTGCTCCCGATATTACGTCACTCCCCCCACACGTGCGTTGGATATGACGTCATATCCAACGCACGTGTCTATCCATGGAAACCTTAATTACTTAGCAATTTTGCCCTCATCTTAAGAGTCGGAATATCCGACTTTTATCCAAGTCACTAAAGTCGGAATTTCCGACTTCTAGGTTGATGCCTAAGAAGCATCACACTGAACCTGGTGAAAAGAAGAAGCGCAAGAAGGGCCCCGTCACCAAGGGCCAGCAACTGAAGAAGGTAGGTTCGGGTTGTTAATGAGGGGGCGCCGGCCTACCCCTTGCTAACGACTAGGCCTTCAGGATCTTCGCGCCGAGAAGAAGAAGCTCAAGTCGCTTCTTCAAGCCTGTAACCGAGACCTCAAGAGTCTTGGTATAGGCAAGAAGAAGAAGGCAACACGCGCATGAGCGTTGCCAAAGCCAAGAAGGCGGCCGAAGTTCGCCTCAAGGCTCCTGCCCCGAAAGCTGCTCCAGCTCCAAAGGAGAACTACACCATCTACTTCAAGGGTCCTCTGAAGACCCCCAACCCGGTCATCCCTGCTCAGCACAAGGCCTTCATCGCCGAACATGCAGTCAAAGCAAAAGCGAACAAAAGCGGAGTTGACCACCACAAAGCTCAAGTCGGTCGTAGAATGGCTGCTGGCAAGTTGGACGTTGCCAGGCTCGGTGCCAGTCCCGCGCCTAAGCCTGGCAAACCAGGACAAGGGAAAGACAGCAGTCCAGCAGTTCCACCGCCCGCTGAGATTGAACTGGACGACGCCGAACCCGAAGGGGCCGACGTATGAGCTCGTCCCTGCAGGCGAGATGCTCGTCGTCCTCGATCCCAAGATCGGCCACATCATACGATTCATGAACCGCAATGGCACAGGCCTCGCGGTTGCGTATGAAGGCATCCAGGCCAGCACTGCCGCCTCGCTGATCCTCAACTGGGTCGGAGACTTCCTCGACTTCGACTTCTTCCAGCCCTATAGTGCCACCCAGTTTGCTGCCTATGGCAACTACGCACTAGCCGATCGCGCTCCCACTGGCGAGGCCATGTTCTACATGGATGCTACTCCTGCAAGCGCATTGGCAGGAGATTCCACCATCAGCGTCAGCTGGACCATTCCTGCTTCTGCAGAGGATGTGGCCCAAGGCGCTACCGTGGCTCTCATGCAGTGGCAAGATGGAAGGTGGGTAGTAGTCGCTCTCTACTTCGTGCTCCTCGTTGGCACCGGCGCTACCACTTTCTACCCTATGGAGAGCGGCAAGTACGGCATTGCCTTCCGCGACTTCACTGAGGAGACCAAGTCTGGTGGCGCCTACGTCGCCTTCTCCACGATCACTGCTGTGATGGAGACTTATCCTATCCAGCAACTGGATCTCCACAGCGGCTTCATTGATGAGTATCGCATCAATGGCAACTCTGTCCGCGTCACGGATATAGTTGCTCCTCTCAGTGCTGAGGGAGCCGTAGTGGGCTGCGAGATCTTCGGATCTGATAGCTGGCTGGACTATCTGCAAGCCGTGGAGAACGGGACCGAGTCCTCCATCTATGACAGCATCGCGGATGTGGAAGGCGCAGAAGAGCCCCACGCCCTGATCCGCGGGAAGTACGGGTACAACAAGATCAGAGACCGTAACTTCCGAAAGTGCTTCGACAACAACTATGTCCCCTCCATTGCAGGCTACACGACTGTGCAAGCCGGAGATAAGGTGGACGATGAGTACACTTACTGCATCGCGGCGTTCACCCAAGCCACGGATAGTGCAGGCGATGCTCCAGGCGCTGATGCCCTGCTCACGGTCAACACTGACTTGGAGTACATCACGAGGGACCTCTGGACGAACACCGAGCGCGCCCAGATCGATCCGGTCACTGTGATGCAGACCCAGTTCAAGTTCAATGCCTTCCCCACCGGCGCGGACAATCCTTCTCACTGGAACACCTTCCTCAAGATCATCTCAGGTGCGGCTGCAGCTTCAGCTCCTCTCGCTGCTTTCATTCCCATTGTCGGACCG
>JBEKXC010000316.1:0-4067 GCA_049512435.1 Terriglobales bacterium
GCGCTGCGCCGGCAGACTATTGGGGCGAGGTTCGGATTCCCGGGCAGGCGTATCGGCGAGACGGTCGCGCACCGCGGCGAGGTCGCGAGCCAAATCCCGGGTCGAGGCATAACGCTGCTTCGGGTCCTTGGCGAGGCAGCGCTCCACGATCCAAATGAAAGGAGCCGGCGCCTGCAGCATTTTGTGGCCGAGCCGCTCGGGGTCATCGCGAAGGATTGCGGCCGTGGTTTCCGCATGCGTCTTCTTTTTGAACGCGGGAGATCCGGTGGCCATTTCGTAGAGCACAGATCCGAAGGAAAACTGGTCAGAACGAAAATCTAGTTCCTCGCCCGTCGTTTGCTCCGGCGACATGTAGCCGACGGTGCCCATTATCGTCCCGTGCTCAGTGATGGTGGTACTCATATCCGAATTGCTCGTCTGCTCGAGCTTAAGAAGTTTCGCCAGACCGAAATCCAGCACCTTGGCCGTCCCGTCGCGAGAAACCATAAGGTTCTCGGGCTTCAGATCGCGATGAATGAGTCCAATCTCGTGCGCTTTGGCCAGACCGTCAGCAATCTGCGCTGCGATTGCCACCGACTTGCGAAATGGAATCGGGCCTGAGGCGAGCAGCCCTCGCAGCGTATCTCCTTCTACGAGTTCCATCGCGATATAGTGCGTGCCGTTCTCCTGCCCGAGTTCATAAATCGTGACGATGTTCGGGTGATTCAGCGCGCTCGCAGAACGGGCCTCCTGCTCGAAGCGCGATAAGGCTTCCGGGTGAGAGCAGCGTTCCAATGAAAGGGTCTTGATTGCGACCTCACGATCGAGGCGGGTGTCCTTGGCGCGATAGACCTCCCCCATGCCGCCAGCGCCCAGTCGCTGAAGAATCTCGTAACTGCCAAAGCGCGCGCCCGGCGACAGGGTGGATGACAGCGAACCTGACATTGGAGGTGAGTTCATGGACCTTGCTGGCGCAGCTCTCATCCCAAACCGGACTGCTTGCCGCTGCACCATTACAGTTGAATTCTAAGTCGCTGCCACGATAGACCCCAAGGCAGCACCCCTGGATGCGGTTATAATATCCCAGATTTCGGAGGGGTTCATGGATATTCGATCGTTGCAGCGGCCACTAAAAGACGGGTACCGGCAAGACCCAACCAGCTCCCGAATCACGCTGACAGCGCACGGTACTCAGGCTGACGCACCGATCGCTTGTTCGGTGGACTTGGGGCGTGCGATCTATAAGGCGCAAGCGCACAAAGGAGTCGGCGGCGCCGGTACCGGAGCCTGCTCCGGAGACTTACTGTTAGGTGCGTTAGCCGCATGCGCTCAGATCACTTGCCAAATGGTGGCCGCTGCCATCGGAATACCCACAGAGCGCATCGATGTCACCGTCGAGGGCGATCTGGATCTGCAAGGAACCCTGGGAATCTCGAAAGAGGCGCCTGTCGGATTTGAGAGCATCCGAGTCACTTTCGACGTCCGCGCGCCGCAGGCAACGGCGGAGCAGTTAAGCGCGTTACAGGCGAAAACGGAGCAATATTGCGTGGTGATGCAAACTTTGCGGCATCCGCCGCGGATTGAGAACAAATGGAAGCAGTAGGGACGGTCTAAGCGCACCCCGCCCAGAGTTCCGCGACAAGAAATTCCGTTTTCATTGCGGCTTGATGTTCTGATTTACGCGGAACAGATTCCCCGGATCGTAACGCTTCTTGATCTTCGCCAGACGGTCGTAATTCTTGCCGTACGTCGCGCGGATGCGATCCTCGCCTTCTTCCATCATGAAGTTGACGTATGCGCCTCCGGCGGAATAGGGATGAAGCGCGCTCCAATACTCCTTCGCCCATCTGGAGATTCTCTCCTTGTTCGCCGGATCCGGATCGACCCCGACAATCACAGAACTCCACGTCGCGTCGCGGTAACACCACGGTGTGGCGCTGTTCTTGACGCGGCTGGCGGCGCCGTTGATCGGGTACAGGTGCATGGTCGACTGCATCGACGGCAAGTTCGCCGCGTGTTTCACATGGATCGCGATGGCTTCGTCCGAGAGCGTGCGTACGAAATCGGCCTTCCAGTACCATTGCTGGCCCGGCGGATAGAAACCGTCGTGCATACTTTGGAGTACCGGATGTGGAATTGGGCCGACCATGTCGAGCGCCGGAGCCTTGAAGCTCCGGATCGGCTTGAACACTTTCTCCGCCTTCTTGATCGGTCCCGTGTAGCACCACACTATGCCGCACATCTTCTTATTGTGCAGATGCTCGGGGAACGGAGCCGCGGGCGGCACGGTGAGGAAGGCAAAGAAGCCATAGAGGTCATCGGGCGCCTTCGCGATGAATTCGCGGTACCAGCGCATTATCTCCGCCGCGTTTCCCAAGGGCCACAATATCGGGCCGCCGTAAACGGTGTGCACGGGTTGCCCCTTGAACAGAAATGACGTCACGACACCGAAGTTGCCTCCCCCGCCGCGCACCGCCCAGAACAGGTCGGCATTTTCCTTGACGCTGGCGGTAACGAACCGCCCGTCGGCCAACACCATCTCGACGGCAAGCAGGTTGTCGATCGTCAGGCCATAACGCCGCGTCAAGTAACCGATCCCTCCGCCCAAGGTCAATCCAGCTACGCCGGTCGTTGAAATGATGCCCGCAGGAACCGCGAGACCGAACGCGTGCGTTGCATGATCCACATCGCGCCAGAGCGCTCCGCCGCCGACCTGCACGGTCCTCTTCTTCGGGTCCACGCGAACATAGTTCATCGGCGAAAGATCGATCACCAGTCCGTCATCGCATACTCCTAACCCGCCGGCGTTGTGCCCGCCGCCGCGGATGGACACCAGAAGTTTCTGCTCGCGGCCGAACCTCACCGCCGCCATGACGTCGGCCACGACGGCGCAGCCCGCAATCAGTCGTGGGTGCCGGTCGATCATCGCGTTGTACACCTTGCGAGCCGTGTCGTAGTTCGGATCTCCCGGCTCGATCAGACCTCCGCGCAAGCTGGCTCTGAAAGCTGCAATCGTCTCCTCGTTCAACGCTACCTCTATCCCCGAGCATTTGACCTGTTTTGCCGCAGTTGGGTGCGTAGCGGGGTACGGCACGTCGCTAGGCAAACCCCCTGGGTCACCTGCCAAATTTAGCCGGATTTTCCGATTTGGACCCCTGCTTCGCGAATAGTACCTCGTTTCCTTCCCCGGACACAACGCATTTGCCACCAGAACACTTGAGGATTGTTTGCGACTAAAGTTGCAAGGACGTTCGGGCGACCTACGGATTATGAGAACGCAGGAGGAACTTGCGGCGTTTTGGGTGAAGGACCGCGTTTACACCCTCAACTCTCAATGAGTGTAAACGCTGTTTCCGTCAGCATAACGGGTATTCATTCTTGCGCGTCTTCCGTAGTTGCCCGCGTTGGGGGGCTGGAGACCGGGGCCGCTTGACTGCGTAGCGAGGTTCCGCAGTAGGGACAATAAATATCATTCACCCCGACGGATCGCTGACATTGCGGACAAATCGGGGTGAGCTTGCAGCTACATTGAGGGCAGAAGCCGAATCCGGGGTGCATGACATAGCCACATCGCGGGCAAGCGGTGCGCAATGGTTGCCGCAGTAAAAAGTAGAGAATAATGCCCAGTGCGTTCGGAATAATTATGGCCACAATCGTCCAAAGGACCGGGCTCATGCCGCGCCGTTTGGCATCGCGGTTTATATAACCGATGAGCAACAGATAACAACCCATCACCACGCCGATCAAAAGTCCAATCAACGGCATCGCCCAGTGGGGTGGATCACCGGGTTTGCGGCCCATGAAGAAATCAACCCCGATCTGCGTTCCTACGAACCAAACCCCCGCTAGAACCCATGCCCAGGTCGGAATAACCTTGATTTCCGCCGATGCCCTAGTCTGAGTTTCGTCTTTTGCTAACATAAATCTGTTCGCTTTCTCGTCGTCATTGCCGCGATCCTTCTTCGGGTTTCGTCAGGTGCGTGCCGCGAGCCAACAACAGCACACTCACCACCAGCGCGGGCGCGATGAAGAAAACCATGAAGCTCACTTGCCAAATCAGGGTCGAGACCCCGGCCCACTCTCCCATC